>NZ_SNWA01000001.1:2806750-3118611 GCF_004361815.1 Paraburkholderia sp. BL10I2N1
CCGCGACGCCGAAGCCGGCACCGATGCGGAGGCCGCAGCCGATGCCGCCGCGCTACCCGAGGCGGCACGCGCACCCTTCGCACGCGCGGGCTCCCGCACGGACACCGTGGCGGTGCGCCCTGCGATCAGGCGGAAATCGGCGGGCACTTCGTCGAGCGCGACGCGCACCGGAATGCGTTGCGCGAGCCGCACCCAGCTGAATGCGGGATTCACGTTCGGCAGCAGGTTGGGACTCGACATGCGATCCCGGTCTTCGATCCCCGCGACGATGCTCAGCACATGACCGCGCAGCACGTTCGGCTCGCCCATCACCTGGATATCGACGGGCCGGCCGATATCGATGCCGTGCAGCTTGGTCTCCTCGAAATAGCCGTCGACGCGGAACGAATGCATGTCGACGACCGCCAGTACCGGCCGGCCCGACGCGACATACTCGCCGGTGCGCGGCGCGCGGTCGTTGAGGTAGCCATCGACCGGGCTCACGATGGTCGTGCGCTGCAGATTGAGGCGGGCCGTATCGACGGCGACTTCCGCGTCGGCAAGTTGCGCCGTGGCCTGCTCGACACGCGAGCGGGTTTCTTCGCTGGCTTCCTGCGCGACCAGGTCGCCGAGCTTGCGGTTACGCACATCTTCGCGCCGTGCCTGGTCGAGTGTGGCGCGCCGCTGCAGCACGGTGGCCTGTGCCTGGCGAAGCGTGAGCGCGTAACGCGCCTGGTCGATCACGAACAGCACCTGTCCGCGCTTGACCTGCTGGTTGTCGACCACATCGACCGACGTGATCAGTCCGGAGACGTCGGGCGCGACCTGGATGATGTCGGCGCGCACGCGGCCGTCGCGGGTCCACGGGGAGAACATGTAGTAGTCGACCAGCTTCCACAGTACAACGGCCGCGATCGCCACCACGACCAGGGTCAGCAGGATCTGTCCAACGGAGAACCAGGTTTTTTTCACGGTTAGAGTCGATGCGAAACGATGACGACAAGACCCAGCACCAGCACGTAAATGCCGAGATCGAAGATGGAGCGATGCCAAACGAAACGGTAAAAGCCGATGCGTGCGAACACAGTGCGAATCGCGAGATTGATCAGGTAGGCGATGAACATCAGCACGAGCACGGTCGGCACGAAGACGCCGAGAATGTCGATTTCGCCGATCATCGTCTGGTCGCCTGAAAATGGGTAAGGGTGCGCATCAGAGGGCGGGTTCCTGTCGGGGTGGGGCGGCAGGCGCGAGGGTCGCCGGAAAAAGCGACAGACGCAGGCCGACTAGCGCATGCAGCGCGTCGCGCAACTGCCGCCTGGAGATCTCCGCGCTGTCCGACTGACTGGCGAGGCCTTGCGCCGTCACGCGCTCGACCGCTGCATCGATCGACGTCTTCAGGCTTTCCGGCACGGGTTGCCGTGCGCGCCGGTCGATACACAATGCGAAGTGGGCCTCGACGCCCTCGAGCACATGGTCGAGGGCGGGAGGTACATCGCCGCGCAGTCGTGGGCGCAGGCGCCGCAGGTCGAGCGCGTTGAAGGCGATGCGCAGGTCGCGGAAGCCTTCGATGGACGGATGGCGATGGTCGTCGGTTGCGGCAAGACGCGGGATCAGCTGCATCAGCCGGTCGAGCATGCGCGAGGCGAGATTGCGCTGATCGTCGATCGGCCGTGTCGACGCGCTCAACGCGACGTCCGCCCAGCTCGAACGCGTCAGCCGCGCCGCTGCGAGCTCGGCGCCGAATGGGCGCGTCGCGCGCGTCCAGATGAAGGCATACAGCAGGCCCGCGACCCCTGCAATGTTGCTGTTAAGAAAGACGAGGAAGTCGGCTTCGTAAGCGCCCTGGATGCTGATGAAGGTGGCGGTGTTGATCGCAACCAGCATGCTCACGAGATTGAACTGCGGGCGCGGGATCAGCGTGCCGACCAGGATGAAGGGCCCGGCGAATATCACCACGAGCATCGGGAAGTCGTGGACGTGCGGCAGGATGACGAACAGATAGAGGCCGGCGAACACGACGCTCGCGCTCGTGGCGAGGAAGAATTTGAACACCTGGGGAGCCGGCTCGTCGAGCGCGGCGAAGAAGCAGCAGGCGACGGCCGCGAGCGAGACCGCCCCGGCGCCGTCGTTCCAGCCCGAGGTGATCCACAGACCACACGCGAGGATGATTGCCCCGACCGCCGAGCCGGCCGAGAACAGCAGCATGCCGCGGTCGAAATAGAGCTCGGTGCCGCCGGTTCGCCAGTGTCTGAAGCGCGGCCGCCATGAACCCTCTTCACGCGCAATGATCACACGCAGCGTGCGGCAGTCCTGCCAGACGTCGATGGCTTGCCGCAGGCGCCATAGCGCATTCGACAGCAGCGCGCCGTCCCAGCTCGCGAGCGCGTCACCGTGCGGCTGCAGCGCGGCGATGCGTTCGCGCAGCGCGTCGGCGACGGGGTCGGGCTGTTCCCCGGCACGTGCTTCGGGCAGCGGAGCGTCGAACCATTTGACGGCGTCGGCGAGGAGTGCCTCCAGCCCGGCCGGCCGCGCCCCTTTGCCGCCGAGAAGCGCAATGAGCGGATCGGCAAGCGACGACATGATCGGCAGCAGCAGTTGCATGCGGCCGCGCAGTTCGTGGGCGCGTTTCAGGATATCCGGCCGGGTGTGGTCGTAGGCGAGTTGGCTCAGCAGGAATTCGAGGCCGTTGACGGTCGCGGCGAGCCGTTGGCGGCAGGCCGAAATGGCGGCACCCGCGATGCGGCCTGACAACGTTTCATGTGCATAGAACGCGGCGTCGCGGAACCAGGCATCCGTGCGCTCGATGAGGGAGGGTGCGAGCCGGTTCGGAAACACGACACCGCCCACGATGCTTGCGCACACGATGCCAAGCGTGATCTCCTGGGTACGTGTGATGGCCAGATCGAACACGTTCGTCGGATTGGTCACCGCCGGCAACGCGATCAACGGCAGCGTGTAACCGGCTAGCAGGCAGATATAGCTTTTCGCCGTGCGATCGGAGATCGCCAGATAGAGCAGTGTGCCGGTCCACAACGCGACGATCACGCTGAAAATCCAGGGCGATTCGACAAACGGCGGCACGAACAGCACCGCTGCCGAGGCCCCAAGCGCAGTGCCGAGCACACGATAGATCGCCTTCGAACGCGTGGCGCCGACGAACGGATTCGACACGATGTACACCGTCGCCATCGCCCAGTACGGCCGCGGCAACTGCAGCGCGAGCCCGATATAGAGGGCGATCATCGCAGCGGCGAAGGTCTTGATCGAATACAGCCAGTCGCGCAGTGAGGGATAGATCATGGGGACTCAGGCTGCATCGTTGCTGTCAGGATCTGCCGTATCCGCCAGCTGATCTGAAGCCTGAAAGGCCTTCAGCACGCGCAGCGTCGCTTCAAGGTCGGCGCGGGTCACGCCTTTCAGCACCTCCGCGCGCAACCCCACCAGTTCCTGTTCCATCTTTGCGGTGACCGCGCGGCCTTCGCCGGTGAGCGAAACGGTCTTGGCCCGGCGGTCGTCCGGGTCTTCGTCGCGACGCATGAGGCCCGCTGTGCACAGTTGATCGAGCAGGCGGACGAGCGACGGCCCTTCGATGCCTACGTGTTCCGCGAGCGTGACCTGGCGCACGGCCTCGCCGAGCCGGCCGGCCGCGAGCAGCGGCGCAGCGCAGGCTTCCGAGACATTGAAGGTGGCCAGCACCCCGTGGCTGGTGCGTCGCCACTTTCGGGCGGCAACGACGAGCGTGCTGCTGACGGAGCGGCGCAGGTTGTCGAGATTCGGCATGGGCCGCATTGTATTTCGGAATACATTCGTTAGCAAACTATCGAAATGCTTGTGCGAAGTCTCCGACACCGAAGGCCGGCAAGGTCCGGAATCGCCTGCGCGTGTGCCCCGTACAGACACGGGGTACGCGCGCGTCACGCAGTTGTAACGGGAGGGTTTGCTTCAGTGCTGCTGCAAACGCGCGGGACCGCTTTGTGTGAGCGGTCCCGCACGCTGCATTTACTTGTGCAGAATGCTTTGTGGCGGGATGCCATCGTCGACCGGCTGGCGGGCGGCTGGAAAGCCCGGCGGATAGTCGACCACGCGCGATGCGGCGGGAACCGGTTGCGCGATAACGCCGGCATGGGTGCCGATCCTTGCGCCGCCGATGATGGCGGTCATGGCCCTTCTGTCCAGGTCGACACTTTCGGCCAGGTCCTTGATCGCGATGGTTGCCATAGCTGTTCCTGAAGGTTGAGGTCAATAACCGGTACCGCTCGAAGGCAAGCTTGCCCGCCGGGCTGCAGATGGTCCGCTCAACCAGTATAGGAAATCCGCTTCCAGCGCGCAGCGAATTGCGATGCCGGCGGGTGAGAGCCGGTACGGTCTCGCGCGCCGCCTGTTCTATTTCATGATGATGTTGTTGTTGTTCTCCACCTTAGGGCTGATTGTCGTGTTGACATTGCTCAGGAAGGCCGAGTTGTCGCCGGTGGCGGCCTGGATTTCGAGCAGCGTGTTGTTCGACTGACTGGCCGCGACGTACTTGCTGAAGTCGAACGAGACAGGCGCATAGTTGAAGTAGCTGTACGACGGGAAGGGCACCGAGCCGCCGCGCACCGCTGTCATCGCCGTGCTGTCGAGCTGTTCGGTGAGGGGCAGATCCTTGATCATCAGCGTGTTCATTTCAGTCTCCGTGGAGGACATCAGGTCTTGCGGGTTTCGTGAATCATGTCTGTCCGGATGTCGTTGATGCACAGGGCATGCCAGCCTTTTCGGTGTGCTGTTCTTAAAACGCGGGGATGCTGATACGTATAGGTTATGGGCGCAGTCGTGCCGCGTCGCGGCGACGCGTCTGGCAGGATCGCACGCCGCCGATGGTGGCTCGCAGCCAACAACCGGCCGCACCCTGTTGGCCACCTTGCAACACCCGCCCTGCACATGCGCCGCGGGCCTATCCTGGTTTGCGAAAGGAGCAGGTGCGGGCTAGTATCGAAAAAGGGCACATGTAACTGGTTACGACAGCGATTCCCCCGGTTTTCCGGTCACCACGGAGCTGCTTTGCTTCGCACAAATGGCTAGCCTTGCGCATGTGATTCGCGATTTCCAGAATGGCGGGCTGTCGCGCGACGAATTCGTCGCGCAGCTCGACAGCACGCTGACGACAGAAGGTCTCAGTTCTGCACGCCTGCTGGAAATCCTTGGCGAGGCGCACACACGTATACCGTTGCCTTCCGACCTCTACGCGGAAGTGCGCCGCAGGATCGAGCAGCTACCGGTGTCGAATCTCGCGGCCGGCGGCGAGGAAACCCGCGTGCTGACGGCGACTGAACACATGCCTTCGCTGACTTCCGGCATCGCTGCGCCGCCGCCCGGACTGGATCAGATCAAGGGCACCGGCGACACACTGAACAATCGTTTCGTGCTGGAAGAATGCCTGGGTGTCGGCGGGATGGGCACCGTCTACAAGGCGCTCGACCTGCGCAAGCTGGAAGCATCTGACCGCAAGCCTTACCTGGCGATCAAGGTCCTCAATGTGCAGTTCCGTGGCAACCCGAAATCGCTGATCGCGCTGCAACGCGAAGCGAGGAAGGCGCAGGTGCTCGCGCACCGGAACATCGTCACCGTGTACGACTTCGATCGCGACGGCGCGATCGTCTACCTGACGATGGAATATCTGTCGGGCAAGCCGTTGAGCCAGATCCTGCGCAGCGAGGACTTCAAGGGCATGCCGCTACGCGCCGCGCAGCCGATCGTACGCGGCATGTGTGGCGCGCTCGCCTACGCGCATGAGCGCGGCTTCGTGCACTGCGACTTCAAGCCTGCCAACGTGTTTCTCACCGATACGGGCGAAGTCAAGGTGATCGATTTCGGCATTGCGCGCGTCTTCCAGCGGCCGGAAGAGGAGAGCGACGCGACGGTATTCGACCCGGGCAGTCTCGGCGCGTTGACCCCCGCTTATGCCAGTCCGGAGATGCTGGAGCATCGCGAACCCGACCCACGTGACGACATCTACGCGCTGGGTTGCATCACCTATGAACTGCTGACCGGGCGGCATCCGTTCGACCGGCAGTCCGCCACCCAGGCGCGCGCCACGGGCCGCGTGCCGGAGCGGCCGGAAGGACTCGGCACGCGTCAGTGGCGGGCACTGCGCTCGGCACTGTCGTTCGACCGCAATACCCGCATGCCAACGGTTGCGCGTTTTCTCGAAGAATTCTGCGCGGAGGAGCGCCCGGCGAAAAAGACGGCGCCGCGTGTGAAGCGCGGCGCGCTCGTGAAGGCGGGCGTGGCAGGGATCGCCGTGCTGTGTGCGGCGGGTGTAGGCGTGTATGTGCATCATCGGGCGGCGCCGGGCGAAAATGGCGCGACGGCTCCGTCGTCGATGGCGTCGGGCACGTCCGTTCCTGCTTCCGATGTTCAGGGCGCGTCCGCTGCGCCCGAGACACTTACAGCGTCGGCCCCGGCATCAGCCGCACCTGGCGTCGAGGCGGCAACGCCAGCAACGCCGTCCGCGCCGCCGGCCGTCCAGCCGCCCGCGCCGCCGCCGCTGTCGCTGGCGGCCGTTACGCCGCTACTGGCGCAGGTGCCGTGTTCGGCACTGGTGGCCGATGTGCAGGGTCACGCATTGAAGGTGCGAGGATTCGTTGCGCAGCGATACGGTGCGACGCGTCTGAAGAATGACCTCAGCGCACTGCCCGGTGTCGAGTCACTGAACCTTGACGTCGAGCAGATCGCCGACGACAAGTGCGACGCGATCAAAACGTTCGCACCGTACTGGACACACAACTGGCAGGCCGGCCGCGTCGCCGCGCTGCATGTGCGGCCGCCCGATGCGCAATTGACCGCAGGCGATCCGCTCGTTGTCGACGTGACGACGCCCGGCTTCGATTCCTACGTCAATCTCGACTACTACGTGCTGGACGGCAGCGTCGTGCATATGGTGCCGGGCCCGCGGGCGAAGGACAACCAGGCTCCGCCGCACTATGCCGCGACGATCGGCAGCGCGGGCGACTGGACCATCTCGAAGCCGTTCGGAACGGAGATGGTCGTGCTGCTCATCACGCCCGTGCCGCTCTTCGACAGTCTGCGGCCCGAGAGCGAGTCGCGTGCCGACTATCTGCATGCGCTCGAAACGCGCCTTGGTCAGATCGCCAGCAAGTATGGGCAGGACCGCATCGTTGCCGATATTGCGCTGATCACGACGAAGGCGCGCACGCATTGAGCGTCGGGCGCCGTCGTCCGGCACCTCAGGCGCGTGATGACGCAGACGGGCTTTCACGTCAGATCCCTGACGACCCTGAAGCCGTTCTGCGACTGGCGCACGGTGGCGCTGTACTTGAAGCGCGTCGAGGTGAGCATGTAGTTCGCGCCTTCGCGCCACGAACCGCCACGGATCACGCGCATGTCGCAGCCTGGGATGTCCCACGTGCGGCCGTCGGCAGGGGCGTTCTGGTACGAGTTGTGCCAGCAATCGCTGACCCATTCCCATACGCCGCCGTTCATACCGTACAGGCCCCAGGGATTCGGCGCGAATGCGTCGACATTTTCCGGGCCTTCGGTGTGCCAGGGGTCGCCGCAATCCTTGCAGTTCGCGCTGCCCTTGCGCATCTGGTCGCCCCACCAGTATTTCGTCGTCGTGCCGCCTTTGTCCGCATACTCCCATTCCGCCTCGGTGGGTAGGCGGTAGGGCTTGCCGGTGACCTTGACCAGCCACTTGACGTACTGCTGCGCGTCGTCCCAGCTCAGATCGCGGGCGGGTGCATTTCTCGTCGTACTGTTCTCGCTGGAAAGCCGCGCGCAGGCTTTCGCATCCACGCAGGCGTCCCATTGTTCGACCGTCACCGGGTACTTGCCGATCGCGAAGGGCGCGCCGATCGTGACGCGATGCACCGGTTTTTCTGACGGGTCATCGGTGCTGCTGCCCATCATGAAAGAGCCCGCAGGCAATGCCACCATCACGGGGCAGGCCGCGCAGTCCTTGCTTTCGCTCGTGCCGGAGGCGTTGTTCACCGCTTTAGACTGAGGCGACGGGGGAGCAACCGGCGCCGGTGCTGCCGCAGACGGGGCCGGAGCGGGCGCCGGCGCAGGCGTAATCGCCCGTGGATGCTCCTGTGGCGGCGCGCCGGCAGATGCCGCTTGAGGCGCTTGCGTTGTAGTGGCTGGCGTTTGCGGCGCGAACGCTCGCAGCCGTTCGATGCGCGCGCGCGCAAGCGGCGCGAAACGGCCGTTCGGATAGGCCTTCAGATAGGCCTCGTAGTCACTCGGATAGGTGCTGTTCTTGATCGAGTCCCAGAACGTGATCTCGTATTGCTCGCTGCTGTCCTTCGGCAGTATCCCGCGACTATGCAGCGTGACGACCGCTTCGTCCGTGCCGTTCGATCGGGCGTCGGCGAGTAAGGCCGCATCCACCCGGCCGGAACCAGGCAGTGCGTCGTCTGAAAGCGATGACGCAACCCAGGGCCTCTGTTCGCCGTGCGTGACTTCGCGAACGTCAGCCGCGACACGCCGCAGCATGGTCGCGAGGTCGGCCGACGGCGCTGCTGCGAGCGTACGCAGCAGCGCACCCGTGTATACCCCATGACGCTTGCCATCTGCGGCAGATCCGCCCGGAGCAGCAGCGTAGGCAATCATCGTCCGGTCAGGGAGTGCGGCGGGGAACGGCGTCGCATCGGCGGCCTGGAACGGGTCGTTCAGGCACGTATCGAGTATCACCAGATTGAGCTTGTCAGGACGTGGCGCCGACATCGCGCGAAGCACGCTCGACAGTCCCATGCCGCTCTCCAGAAGAAGCGCGGGCGAACCCACATCGACGCCTGCCGGGACGAGCACCGCGTCGTTGGCCGCCTTGAAGCCGTGCCCACCGAAGTAGAAGACGCTTGTGCCGCCCGCGCGCAGGCGCCGGCCGAAATCGGCGAGCGCCTGTTTCATCTGCTGCGGCGTTGCGTTCGTGCGGAGGATCACGTCGAAGCCAAGCGCGCCGAGCGTGTCGCTCATGCTGCGGGCGTCGCGCGCCGCGTTAGGGAGCGCGCCGGCCGGATAGTCGTCGTTGCCGATCACGAGCGCGACGCGCGGGTTGTCCGCGTGAGCGGACGGCGCTGTGACCCGGGCAGTCGCAGCCACGGTTCGGGGGGCTGGCTGTGCCTCGACGCCGAGCCACGGTGCGAGGATTGCCCCGGCCATGCACACGAGCAGGAGTTTTCGCCACATATTCAAATCCTGTTTTGGTATGGATCGAACATCGGTATCCGTCGACGGGCAATTCGCTGTCGGTCACTGCCATGCGCGCGGCGAATCTCCGCGCAATCTGCATGCAGCGCCTCGAGGTCGTCATCAACAACGATAGCACGCAGTCAAGGCGTCAGAACGAGAACGAGAGTGGCGTATCTTTTTGGCAAGTTCCGTCCTAAGCTAAAGCACAAAGAACACAGCACTGATCGGGGTCTTTTACCGGTCGTTCCGACACGCACGTGTGCACACACCCGCCGCGAAGGTGTGGGAAGGCTCTTTGCACGAGAGGGGCGACCCGGACAATTCTTCGGGAGAAGGTGCAATGCAAAGAAGAACAATGCGCTGCAGGCTGGCCGCTCGCGTGAGTCCTGCTGGCACCACGGTAGTTGCCACTGTAGTCACCACGTTCATTGTCGCGGTTCTCGCCTCCCTGGTATGGGGTACGGCGCTGGCGGCCCCGCCAAGAACCCCGTCTCCGCCGAACGCGGAGGAATACATCATCTGGCCGGCCGACGGCACGGTGATCCATGGCGGCAAGCTGTGGGTGCGCATGGGGCTTCGCAACATGGGCGTCTGCCCTAAAGGCGTCGACTCCCCGAAAACCGGGCACCACCACCTGCTGATCGACACCGATCTGCCGCCGCTCGATCAGGAAATTCCATCGGATCGCAATCACCTGCATTTCGGCGCAGGCGAGACGGACGCGCGCATCGAACTGCCGCCTGGCAAGCACACGCTGCAGCTTTTGCTGGGCGACCAGAACCACGTGCCGCACGATCCACCGGTGTATTCGAAGAAGATCACCATCATCGTCAAAGCCAATTGACCCGCTTCGGTCTGTCAGGACGGGGAGCACACTCCATGCACAAGATTATCGTCGCCGCGGCGCTTGCCGCTCTGGCTTTCCTGAACTTCGCCTATGCGGGCACCACGCCGTCGCCCCCCGGCGCATATGCGTATATCGGCTATCCCAACGATGGCCAGGTCGTTCCCGCCAACAAGCCGTTTCGCGTATGGTTCGGGCTGCGCTACATGGGTGTCGCGCCCAAGGGCGTGAAGTTTCCAAATACCGGACACCACCATCTGCTGATCGACACCGACCTGCCGCCGATGGACCAGGAAATTCCCTCGGACCGCAACCATCTGCATTTCGGCGCGGGCGAAACGGAAACGATGATCGAACTGCCGCCCGGCAAGCACACGCTGCAGTTGTTGATGGGTGACGACAAGCACATCCCGCACAACCCGCCGGTCTATTCGAAGAAGATCACCGTCATCGCGAAGTGAGCGGGTAGATACCGGCTCATAGGCCTGCCCTGCAGTCAGGCGACCCTTCAATACATCTGCTCTCGCGTAGCTGCCTCGTCTTGCGCGACGTTCGGGCAGCTCGCGCGAAAAAGCCACTGTCTTCTCCAGCCCAACACCCTCGTGCGCGCTGTCTGGCGCAGCCCGTCACCGACGCACGGGCGCATCTTCCGGGCGCCGCCCGGGCTTCATCGGTGCGTGGTGACGTCCCAATGTCTTTAAGCCCAGGCGCGGTTTCTCCGGTGTCCGGCGTGCGCCTGGCACAGGCCATGCGTAAGTAACCTCCGGGCAGACAGCATTCTCGAATCCGAACGCAAGACCTGACCTTCCTTTCAGGAGAACCGGGATGAACACCCTGACGATCCAAGACCTCCACGTGACCGAAGAACTCGACATCGCCAGGATGCGCGCCGTACGCGGCGGCCTCATGCCGATCCCGTCGAACAACTTCGTGAACATCACGCCGATCAGTCTCGACACCAGCAAGAACGTCTTCGCCACGCAGTCCAACGGCACCGGCATCGACATGCTGATTTCCACCGGCACCGGCTCGGCGTTCCTGACCGACATCTACACGAAGTCGAATCCGTACGTGGATAACGGCAACAGCATCGCGCTTTAAATAGGATCGTTGCGGGGAGACCACCGCTCAGGCCTCGATGCCCCGGCGGACCGCAGCCCGAAGATAGCCCCGGCGCCGGACGACTACAGCACTGCGTCGTCCGGTAACCGT
This sequence comes from Paraburkholderia sp. BL10I2N1, assembly GCF_004361815.1. NCBI lineage: Bacteria > Pseudomonadati > Pseudomonadota > Betaproteobacteria > Burkholderiales > Burkholderiaceae > Paraburkholderia > Paraburkholderia sp. BL10I2N1. The sequence goes on from NZ_SNWA01000001.1 coordinate 2,817,975, forward strand.
AAAAAGCAACCCGTAGCCAATCGTTCTTTCCACACGCCCCGCATCACGCACCAACACCCGCGCCCCCCTTTTTGCGCCGGTCTCGATGGAGATGCCGGACAGGACATGCTTTACTTGAAAGGCGCATTGCCGACATGTGGTGCAGCAGGGATTTACCGGAGAAAATCGTGTCAGCGTCGCTTCTTTCGATCGTCCGTCATGGCTGGCGCCTTGCGTCGGCGAACCGCTGCGCGACGGACGACGTGGACGGTGTGGCGAGCGTGGGACATCGTCATGCCGCAACGCGCGCGCTTGCCGCGGCGACGTTGTGCGCCTTAGTTCTCTGCGCCTGCGACGTCAGCATGCCGGTCTACAAGCGTCCTGATACGCCTGCCAAAGCGGGGTGGTCCGACAAAAGCGGCTCCGCCATCTCCGCCGCCGATACGATCGACCCGGAGTGGTGGAAGGGCTTTCACGACCCGTATCTGGATACGTTGATCGCAAAGGCGATCGCCGGCAACTTCGACATCAAGGTGCTGGCCGCCCGTATCGACGTCGCCGGGGCGCAGATCGGCGAGGCGCAGGCCGGCGCGCTACCGACCGTGGACGTCGGTGCCGGCGCCAATTTCCAGAAGACCAACGGCGCGCCGTTCCTGAAGCAGTACAACGTCGCCACCCAGGTCAACTGGGACATCGACATCTGGGGCAAGGTCGAGAAAGGCGTGCAGGCGCAGAAGGCCGAATACCACGCCACCGAGGCGGACTGGCGCGCGGGCTATCTCGAACTCGTGGCGGTTGTAGCGAGCACATATTTCCAGATCCTGCAGTTCGACGACCAGATCGAGCAGCAACAGAAAACCCTCGCCACCAACAGACAGATCCTCGCGATCTACGACGGTCAGAACCGCAATGGCCTGATCCCGAAGACCCAGGTGATGCGGCAGCAGGCAGAAATCAATCGTCTGACCAACGAGTTGCTGGAACTGCGCCGCTCGCGCGACGTGGCGAACAACGCGCTGTCGACGCTGATCGGCGTGCCCGCCGGCGAATTCACGCTGCCCACCGGCCATCTGCAGCAACGCGTGCAACAGCCGCCGGTGCCGGCTGGCCTGCCTGCGCAACTGCTGTCGCGGCGTCCGGACATCGTCGCGTCGGAACTGCGGGTGCTGGAAGCGTACAACCTCGTCGGCGAGGCGAAGCTCGCGCAGCTCCCGTCGATCAGCCTGACCGGTCACGCCGGCACCGCCAGTTTCGCGCTGACCGACCTGCTGAAGTCGTTCACGTATGGCTTCATGCCGAGCATCAACCTTCCGATCTTCGACCCCAGCGTGCGCGCGCATATCAAAACGACCCTGGCGCAAAGCACGGTCGCGGAGCAACAGTATCGAACCACGGTGATGGGTGCGTTCGAAGAAGTGGAAAACGCGCTCGTCAACCTGAACGCGCACAAACTGCAGCGCGTGGAACTGCAGCAGGAGGTCTCGCGCTTGCGCATGGTGGCCGACCAGATCGAATCGCAACTGCGCGAAGGCCTGGTGTCGCAGCTCGAAGTGTTCGAGACGGAACGCACGCTGCTGCAGGCGCAGCAGGACCTGCTCACCAATCATCAGCAGATTCTGTCCGATACCGTACTGCTCTATAAGGCGTTGGGTGGCGGCTGGCCATCCGTCGACGTGCAGGCGGAAGTAAAGGAGCACTGAGTTCACGCGCAGCCGCCTGCCTTGCAGGATGCGCGGCAGCATCACCCGTACCTGACAATTGACTACCGCCATGTGTGACTTACAATCTTTTAGTGACCGCCGGACGGGTGGTTCATTCGAACAGTGCTTGCTCGCCGCGATTCCCTCCAGCATTCCTCTGATGCTTTCGCAGCAGCGGGTAAACGATTAGTGATCCAGACAAATGACTCCCGGCGAAGCTTCGATTGCGGAGGTGAGAACGACACTGGACCCGGAGTTCGATGTCGTACTGGCGCCGGTGTCGCACCCGGCGCTCGGCGCGATACGGATCATCGACAGTCTGTTTGCGATCGGGCGCAGTGAGGCGCCGTTCGCGGACTATCCGCACGAGCTGCTCACACGGCTCTCGCGCCGCCATGCGCGCATTTTCACGGAGCATGGTGCCGTTTACGTCGCGGACCTCGACAGCAAGAACGGTACGACAGTCAACGGCAAGAGCGTGCGTCAGACGCCCAGCCGTGTGCGCGCCGGCGATGAACTCTGTTTCGGCGGCGAACTGAAATACCGGGTCGGCGTCGAGCCGCGCGCGCGTATCGTCGCGGCGGCCCAGACCGCGCCGCACGTCGCGCTCGTGCTCGTGCCGCAGCGCGACGACCTCGGCCTCCAGCCCATCGATGTCAGGGCGTTTCCGTTTCTCGTCAGCAAGACCGACGAGATTTTCGCGCGCTACAAGGATCGCTATCCGCACCAGGTCAATTACATCTCACGACGCCATGCGCATATCTTCCTGAAGGCGGGTGACCTGTACGTGGAGGACCTCGGCAGCACGAACGGTACATTCGTCGACGGAAAGCGGCTCGACGAGACGGCCCATGCGCTCTCGGAAGGCGACGTCGTTGCATTCGGCGGCGACCATTTCGTCTACAGGGTGGAACTGCAGAAAGAGCCTGAATTTGAGCCGACCGTGACCCAGATGATTTCAACGCCGCCGATCGACGACTTCGACGCCGACAAGACGACGTTTGTCGGCGCCGCGCATTCGTTCCTCGACATTTTCTGCGTCGACCGGGCGCTGCAGCGCGAGGACGAAGTCAACGAGGCGGCGCAGCCGGCCGCGGAGGCCGCCGGGCGCAACGGGCAAACCGATCGCCCGACCCATGCCAACCGCGCGGGCAGCCGCATGAGCCGTACGCAGCGCCGGTGGCGCCTGCTCTTCGGCGAACTCACGCGCGCCTTCGCCGGCGACCAGCGCACCACGGTTCCGCGAACGGCATGGTGGGGGCTCGCGGGCGTCGCGCTGCTGGTCGTGGTCGCCGTGGCGATGTATATGCGGAACGCGTCCGAGCGCGAACTGAAGAATCTGCTCGCAACCGGCGACTATGGCCAGGCGATCGCCGTCGCGAACGACTATCTGGGCCGTCATCCGGCTGACGAGCACATCAGGGCGCTCGCCAGCGAAGCGTTGCTGAAGGCGAAGGTTCCAGGCTGGCTCGCCGCGCTGCAGGCGCGCGAGTTCGGCCGCGCCGATGCGTTGATCGCCCAGATGAAAGCGTTGAGCCAGCCGAACGCCGACGCTGCATCACTCGTCGGCGAACTGCGGTGGGTGGGAGATCTGGAGCGCTTTTTCGTCGGCCGGGGAGGGGTGGATGCGCCGATCCGGATCTATGCGGACGAGGACCGGATCAACAGCCTCCTGAAGCGCTGGGAGGACGACGCGAAGAGCCACCAGCGCGCGCTCGACCGGATCGCGTCGTACGCGCCCGAGTTTGTCGAGCCGTACGCGCTCGCCATGAGCCACCTGCGCAAGCTCGAAAGCGACGATTCGGTGTACGTCGCCGCGATCGACCGGCTCAATGCCACGATCGACACAGAACTGGGACGGGATAAACCCGATGCGCTGCCCGCTGCGCTGGACGACTACGCGCAGCGCTATCCACGCCTCGCCGGTCTCGATCGGGTGCGCGAAGATCTGCGGCAGTACATGGCCGTACTGAACGAAGCCACCGCTCGCCGTCTTGTGCCGTTGCTGGCTTTGCTCAGGAAAGTGCGCTTCACGACGCCGCCGTTCCAGGCGCACTTTCGGCAACTGGCCGCCACCCGCCTGCCTTCGGCGGATGTGATCGCCCGCCACGACGCAGCGTCGGCTGCCTGGCAGCGCGGCGACGGACACGCGGCGCTGACGGATCTGCAGGCGATACCGGCGGGCCCATGGTCCGATGTGCTTGCCGCCGAGCAGGCGCACAAGAAAGCCCTCTTCGACCAGTTCAGCGACCTGCAGAAGACCCGCGGCACGAAGGACTACGACGAGCGGCTCCTGTCGTTCTACGCAGGACTCGATCCGGCGGAGGACGCCTGGTTCGTTCATGCCATCCAGTCTGACGTCGCCGCGCTGCGCGACAAGGCGCTCTCGCGTGCGCAGGATCTGCTCACGCGCGCGCAGGGTCTGTGGCGTCAGTATCGGGCGAACGGCGCGATCGGCGGCACGCAGCGGCTCGAGTCGGGCATCTCCGAGGGGTTCCGCAGCCAGGCGCGGCTCCTGACCGAGGCGCAGACGCTCGCGCATCAGGGCATGCGCATCTACACGCAGCTCAAGGCAGACCACGCGTCCGACTGGGACCAGCTGGTCGACGACGTCGACGCCGAAGCAGAGCTGCAACGCCGCTCGCTGGAGGAGTTGCGCATGGTCCTCGAACCTGCGCTGCTGAAGTCGAAGCTGGCACTCATCGGAGGCAACAGCGGTGAAGCGCGACAATCACCTTAAGCCGCTATCCGAAGCGCTGGAAGATCACAGCGCGGAAGGCATCGCGATCCTCACCGCCGAGCCGGTCCGGATGGCGTATGCCCTCGTGCTGACGATGGTGGCGCTGGTCGTGGCCGGACTGCTGTGGTCGTTCATCGGCCGCGCGGATGTGATCGTGAGCGCGCAGGGCACGCTCGCGCCGGAGTCGGACGTGCGACGTATCTACGCGCCCATCGACGGCGAACTGGCGGACCTGTATATCGCCGAAGGCCAGCCGGTGTCGAAAGGTGATGTGCTCGCGAGACTGAACGCGCGGGGTGCGATCGAAGCGGCGACCAACGCGCTGCAGGCGCAGTTGAAGCTCGACGACGCCGAGCGCGAATGGAAGCAGTTTCCGGAGCAGAAGGCGCTGATGGAACGCAAGGCGGCGGCCTTGAAGGAACAGATCGAGGTCGAATCGAAGCTGCACGAGAACCGCATTTCCGAAGGCACGACGAAGCTCGCAGAAGGGCAGAAAGCCGAACTGGAGCAGGCGCGCAGCGAACTCGAAAACGCCCGCCGGCTGCGCGACGCGGCACGCCAGGAACTCGACAGCTACTCACGGCTCTTCGCGCAGCCGGGCGGCGGCGGTGTCGCGGAACTGCAGGTCGAAGCGAAGAAAACTGCGTATCTGCAGGCGGACAATGCGTACCGTGTCGCGCAGTCGAAACTCGCGGAACTGGATTTCCGCCTGAGCCACGAATATGCGCAGGCGAATGCGCAGCTCGAAACCAGCGGCCAGCAAGCCACCAATCTGCAGATCCAGTACGACGCGGCCACGCGCGAGATCGCGAACGCCGAAGACAAGCTGCGCCTGCAGGTTCAGACCGCGCGGCTGGTGGCCGACGCCGCCGCGCGCATCCGCTTCGAGAACATCGACAAGGACAATTTCCTGCTGATTCTCGCACCGACTTCCGGTGTCGTGACCGACGTGACGACCACCCAGCCTGGCGATAAGATCCAGGCCAACGCGCCCCTAGGCGGTATCGCGCCGAAGGATGCGCGTCCCGTGCTGAAGATCGAGATCGCCGAGCGCGATCGCGCGTTCCTGCACGAAGGCCTGCCGGTGAAGATGAAGTTCAGCGCGTTTCCCTACCAGCGCTATGGGCTTATCAGCGGCACGCTCGCTTATATTTCGCCCGCGACCAAGCCGTCTGTGCAGGACAAGCAGCCAGTCTACGAAGGGCGCGTCACACTTGAGCGCAACTATTACCAGATCGCCGAAAACAGGTATCCGTTGCGATACGGGATGACGGCGAGCGCGGAGATCGTCGTACGCGAGCGGCGCCTGATCGATCTGGGGCTCGACCCGTTCAGGCAACTCGCCGGATGAGCGGCGTGCCGATGCAATGCGAGCGCCAGGTCGTGCGATGTGATGGAGCGAACCGAACCGGAAGCGAACCGGAACCGAACCGGAACCGAACCGGAACCGAACCGGAGCCGAACCGGAGCCGAACCGGAGCCGAACCGGAGCCGAACCCCAAGGCCGCACGCGCATGCAAGCCCCGGCGTGCGGGCCGGAGAATGCCAACCTGAGGAGCGGATGAGATGACCGCGATTGTACGAATCGATGAAGAAGTCGTGGACGTCGCCGAATTCATACGTCTACTGAAACTGACCGGCCAGTTCGAGAGCCTGATCGAGCAACTCGTGCGCGACAAGCTCACCGTGCACGCCGCGAAGAAGCAGGGCATCACCGTATCGGCGGAACAGATCCAGGAACGCGCGGATCAGTTTCGCCGGGTGCGTGGGCTGCACCGCGCTACCGATATGAACCAGTACCTCGATGCGCTCGGCGTGAGTCTGGACGAATTCGAGGTGTTCATCACGGACGGCCTGTATCAGGAACGCATGCTCGACCAGGTGAGCAACCAGGCGGCGATCGAGGAGTACTTCTCGCTGAACTCGCCGAAGTTCGATGCAATCGAGGTCAGCCACATCGTGCTCGATAGCGAGGGCAAGGCGAAAGAAATGATCTCATACCTGCACGACGATCCGGAGAGCTTCGCCGACATGGCGCGCGAACATTCGATCGCGGATACGCGCGAGTCGGGCGGCGTGATCGGCAAGGTGCTGCGCGGCTCGCTCAAGCCGGACATCGAGGCGAAGATCTTCAATGCGGCGGTCGGCGATCTGCTCGGGCCGTTTCCGTCGCCGGACCGTTCCTGCTATGAGATTTTCGCGGTCACGGCCAAATATCCGGCGAAGCTCGACGAAGATGTCGCCGCCGAAGTGAAGCGTTTGTTGCGCGAGGGATGGCTGATTGCGCGCGCACAGGAGCATGTCATCGAGGCGCGCTAGCGCCTGAGGCAGGCTGAAACAATCCACGGCACCTGGGCCCGTGCAGGCTCAGGACGCACGACGCACAGCACGCGCCAACGTCGAGGTTCGCAAGCACATGGACGCACCCCAGACATCTCCGTCCGCGGCGGAGTTTCTGTCATCGGTCGAGATCCTGTCGCCATTTTCGCGCGAGGAACTCGAACGCATGGCGGAGCATGCGCAAAGCCGCTTCTACTCATTCGGCGAGACGGTGTGCAATGCGGGCGAGCCGGCGGAAGGACTCTTTATCGTCAAGTCGGGCTCGGTGCGCATCTTTACCGAGGAGCACGGCAAGGAAATCAGCATGGGCGTGCGCAAGACGGGCGAGATCTTTGCCGATATCGCGATGCTGCGCACCTATGTGCATGAATCGTCGGTGCGGGCCTCGGCAAAAACCGAACTGCTGTTCATACCGCGCGCAGCGATCGGACCGGTGATTGGCGGCAACCAGGTCGCACTAGCGTTCGTCGCGAGCTATGTGGCGATCAGTTCCGCGGGCGGGTTCGTTGCGCAACTGTTCGATCTGCGCGGCAAGCTCAACAAGGCCGAGCTGGAAGAATACGTGCGCAGCGTCGGCGTGAAGCGGGTCAGCGCGGGCAAGGAAATCCTCAAGCAGGATTCGCGTGAAGACCGACGGCTCTACGTCGTGCGGCAGGGCGAAGTGCGGATCGTGCGGCGCGACGACGACAAGGACTACACGCTCGCGACCCTGGGCGAAGGTGAGATCTTCGGCGAGAAGGCCTGCCTGATGCGCCAGGAGCAGATGGCTTCGGTCATCGCGACTGCCGACACGCGGCTGCTCGTGATCCCTGAGCGAACCGTCCATTTCATCCTGGAGCGCAATCCGAAACTTCGCGAAGTGCTCGAAGAACGGATTCGCTATTCCGACCGCGAACTCGAACGCCAGAAGCGGATCGAGCAGCGGCGCAAGCTGCCGTTGACGCTCGACCTTCACACGAAGCCCGAGTTCGGCGAGAAGGTCATCAAGCGGTTTGCGTTCGTCGAGCAGGCCGAGGAGATGGATTGCGGCGCGGCCTGTCTCGCGATGGTGTGCAGGCACTACAGCATCCCCATGACGCTCGGCAAACTGCGCGAACTTGCCAACGTGACGACACAGGGCGCGACGCTCGACAGCCTCGCGCGCGCCGGAGAGTCGCTCGGCTTTACGGCGCGCGGCGTGCAATGCACGTTCGATGCGCTACGCGGCTTCGATCTGCCGTTCATCGTGCACTGGGAGGGCTATCACTACATCGTGGTGTATGGCCTGTCGAAAGACTATGTGTGGGTGGCCGACCCGGCGCTCGGCTTCAGAAAACTGAGTGTCGAGGATTTCGAGCGCGGCTGGAGCGGCACCTGTCTGATCTTCACGGCGGGGCCGAATCTCGCGCAGATGGCGGCGGCGCGCTCGCCGTGGATACGCTTTGTCGGTTACCTCACGCCCTACAGGAAGATCCTCGCGAACCTGTTTCTTGCGACCTTCGTGATTCAGGTGCTGGGCGTGATTCCGCCGCTCATCATCCAGAACATCCTCGATGGCGTGATCGTGCATCAGAATGTCAGCCTGCTGCATCTGTTGATCGTGGGGCTGATCATCTCCAACGTATTCACGCAGCTGATGTCGACCATTCGCGCCTATCTGGCGAATTTCATGGTTCGCAACATGGACTTCGCGATGATGTCGCAGTTTTTCAAACACACGATGTCGCTGCCGTTCTCATTCTTCGCGAAGCGCAAGACCGGCGATATCTTTGCGCGCTTCCAGGAAAACCAGACGATCCGCGCGTTCCTGACCGAATCGACCGTCACGACCGCGTTGAACCTGCTGATGGTGTTCATCTACTTCTCGATCATGTTCTTCTATAACGTGAAGATGACACTGGTGCTGATCGCCTTCGTGATTCCGATCATGGCGCTCACTGCGCTTGCCACGCCAAAGCTCAAGTCATACGCGCGTTCCGTGTTCGCCGCCTCGACCGATTCCAAATCTTTCCTGATGGAAGCGCTGGCCGGTGTCGAGACGGTCAAGGGCATGGGCATCGAGCGTCCGGTGCGCCTGCGCTGGGAGAAGAAGTACGCGAAAGCGCTGGAATTGCAGTACCGGGCGCACGCATTCAACATTCTGGTCGGACTCGGCAGCCAGCTGCTCAACGCCGCAACGACCATCGCGATCCTCTGGGTGGGCGCGAATCTGGTGCTGGCGCGCGAGATGACGATCGGCCAGCTGATTGCCTTCAATGCGTTCATGGGCAGCGTGCTGAGTCCGCTGATGGGGTTGGTGGGCCTGTGGAGCATGTTGAACGACGCAGGCGTCGCGATGGAAAGACTTGGCGACGTCCTCGACATCGAGCCCGAACAGAAGCCGGAAGATCTGCCCTCGCGGGTGATGCTGCCGGACCTGCAGGGCGAAATCAGCATGAGCGGCGTGTATTTCCGTTACGGGGAGAACGACAGCGCCTATGTGCTCGAGAACATCAGCTTCGATATCAAGCCGGGTGAGCTGGTGGCGATTGTCGGCCGCAGCGGCTCGGGCAAGACGACGCTCGCCAAGCTGCTGGTCGGATTCTATGCGCCGTCCGAAGGCAAGATGACGGTCGACGGCTACGACATGAATGTGATCGACAAGGCCTACTACCGCGCGCAGATCGGCTACGTGATGCAGAGCAATCTGCTGTTCTCCGGCACGATCGCCGAGAACATCGCGAGCGGCGACGATGCGCCCGAGCGTCGCCGCATCGAAGAGGTCGCGAAGATGGCCGACGCGCATGCGTTCATCAGCAAGATGCCGCTCGGCTACGAACAGATTGTCGGCGAGCGCGGCATCGGGCTGTCGGGCGGCCAGATTCAGCGCCTGTGCATCGCGCGGGCGCTCTATCACGATCCGCGTCTGCTGGTGTTCGACGAGGCCACCTCGGCGCTCGATTCGCAGTCGGAAAGCAATATTCTCGGCAACATGCACGACATCCTCAAGGGCCGTACTGCGGTGATCATCGCGCACCGGCTCAGCACCATCATGCGTGCCGACAAGATCCTCGTGCTTTACGAGGGCGCAATCGTCGAACAGGGGCGGCACGAAGAACTGGTGGAGAGGAAGGGCATGTACTACCAGCTTGTCCAGAAACAGTTGAGCGCCTGATGAAGATACTCGACCAGACCGAAGAGGGGACGAGCCCCGCCATCTCATACGCAGGCTTGATCGAAAAGATCGAGATCCTGCGCTCGACGCTGCGCTGGTCGTCGAGACTCGAGCGCGCGGACATCGACAAGCTGCTTCGCCAGGCGAGTTCGCTGCGCGACGAGGTCATGCAGATGTCGCACCGCGAGCGCTTCGTGCAGGCGGTCGCGGAACCGGCGCGCGTCGATCAGTCGCGAGGGGCACGGCGCCAGGCACTGCTCGAACGCAGCTTCATCTTCGAAGGAACGTTCGGTGACAACCCCAAGCTGCTCGAAGCGCTCGAAATCGCCGAGAAAGCCGCGCCAACCGATCTGCCCGTGCTGATCGATGGCGAGAGCGGAACCGGCAAGGAACTGATGGCGAAGGTGATTCACGCGAACGGCAGCCGGGCCGACAAGCCGTATATCTCGGTCAACTGCGGCGCGATTCCCGACAACCTGCTGGAGTCCGAACTGTTCGGCCACCGGCGCGGCGCGTTCACGGGGGCATCGAGCGACCGCAAGGGCAAGTTCGAAAGCGCGCATACCGGCACGATCTTTCTCGACGAGATCGGCGAGTTGCCGCTGGCAGGCCAGGTGAAGCTCTTGCGCGTGCTCGAAGCGCACGAGATCCAGCGCGTGGGCTCGGACGAAACGATCGCCGTCGATACCCGCATCGTGGCCGCGACGAACCGCAATCTGCGTCGCCTGAGCGAGGAGGGGACGTTTCGCGAAGACCTGTTCTACCGGTTGAGCGTGATTCATGTGACGCTGCCGCCGCTGCGCGAGCGGCGCGACGAGATTCCGCTGCTGGTCGCCTACTTCGGCGACGAAGCGGCCGGCACGCTCAAGCGGCGGCCGGTCAGGCTGACGCCGAGGCTGCGCGATTTCATGCTGACCTACGCGTATCCTGGCAACATCCGGGAGCTGCGCAACGTGATGTACCGCATCTCGTGTCTCGCGGGCGATACCGCTGATCTGGAACACTTGCCGGTGGATATGCGGCCGGTGCCGGTGAGCTCAGGTGTGCAGGGTAGCGTGGGTGGTGCAGGGGCAGGTGGCGCGAACGTATCGAACCTGCTGTCGCTCGCGGATGCCAAGCGGGCTGCCAGCGACGAGGCTGAAAAGGCGTTCCTCGAACGCGGGTTGCATGAGGTTGGCGGCACGGTGGCCGAACTGGCGAGACGGGTCGACATGAACCGGTCGCATCTGCAGATGCTGTTGAAGAAGCACGGCCTGCATTCGAAGGATTTTCGCCATCAGGGCGAGAAGAAAAACGGCCAGGGGAAAGACGACAACGGCGAGGACGCCGAAGCTGGCTGACCGCGCGGACCTGGCGTTGATGCGAATCTGCCGCGCTCAGGGTGCCGGATTCAGCAGGGTCTTGTCCGACGCGTGAGGATCTTCGGCCTGCACGACCACCGCCGAGATATTGTCGCGGCCGCCGCGCGCCAGTGCGATGTCCACCAGTTCTCCGGACGCGCGGTGGCAATCCACGTTCGCCAGTGTGGTCAGGATCTCGTCGTTGGTGACTTCGTTGCTGAGGCCGTCGCTGCACAGCAGGAAGACGTCGCCATCAGCGACTTCGATGGCGTCTTCGTCGAGGGTGAGCCGGTCGGTCGCACCGACTGCGCGCGTGATCATGTGCTGGGCCGGGTGGTGGCGCGCCTCTTCGTCGGTCAGACGTCCCTGTAGCCGGAGTTCCTCAACCTGGCTGTGATCGCGCGTCAACTGCCGCAATTGACCCTGCCGGTAAAGATAGAGGCGGCTGTCGCCCGCCCACAGATACCCGCAGAAGCGGTCGCAGGCAAGCAGCACGACGACCGTGCTGCCGATCCGTTGCACCTGACGCCGCGCCGCTTCTTCTCTCAGCTGACGATTCGCGACCTGCAGGCGCGTGCGCGCGTCGGCGATGAAGCGCTTCATGCTGGCAGGCGGCGACATCTGGCTCAAGGTGTCGACCACGAGCCGGCTCGCGAGATCGCCGACGGCGTGGCCACCCATGCCGTCGGCGACGGCCCAGCGCCCTTTGTCCGGCTGGTCGAGGCAGGCGTCCTCGTTGATTTCGCGTACGCGCCCCACATCGGAACGCGCCGACGAAGCCCAGCGAAACTGGCTTGCGCAGATCACGGGATCTACCCCGCAGTGTTGGTGTTGCGAGCGTCGGGAGAGGCGTTGATGGTCAGGTCCGAGCCGGTGTTGTGTACGTTCACGGACTGGAACGTGTTGTTCATCTGGTTAGCATAGAAGCTGTTGGAGATCTCGTACAGGTTGACGACCGGTCCGACGGTCGGCGTTTCGCGCACGAACGGCTGGATCCAGCCGTACACCCAGGGGGCCCCGCCGCCGCGGATGGCGGCCATCGCCTTGCGGTCCAGCGCGATGTTGAGCGAGAGGTCACTGACAGTGATGGAGGACATGGCGGGTCTCCAGAGGTGGCCGCCGAATCGCACGGCCTTGGATCAAGAAAAGTTGAATGACATGGTGCAAGTGCCATGCCAGTTTGACGCCGCGCCGGCACGCTACCCGTAACACCTTGATTGGCTGGCGATTTCCCGCGTGAGGCTGCATGCGGGCAGCGTCGCGTGACGGACAGGACGTTGGATGAACGCCAACAGAGACGGCGGGAAAAGGTGGTCTGCCCAACACTTCTGCGATGCATTCGCGTCGCATTGATTCGTACCCGGTTGATGGGGACCTGCCAACAGTTCGAGGCAAAAAACTGTTGGGCATGCCCGTACACAACACTGCACCCTTCCTCGCCTCATTTAAGGAAAATTCATGTAAATCAATAGCTTGGATAACATGGCCCGGTTGATGCGGAAGACCTCGCAACAGTGTTGGTCAATCGATGCAAGCCACGCTTGCAAGAACGAGGAAACCGGGGCAAGCCATGAACCACTACCAGCAGCAGGCGAGCATCGAAGGGCGGAGCGCAGACCGCGCTGTCGTGTCGACTTTACCTGACGTTCCGCTTGGCGACTTCGACGAACTGATGCCCGGTGCGCATCTCGTCACGCAACGCAGTGGTTATGAACATCATGGCATCTACGCCGGCGGCGGCAAGGTCGTTCACTACTCAGGTTTTGCCTGCTCCGCGCATCGCGGCCCGGTTGAGGAAGTCTCGCTCACGCGCTTCGCCGCTGGCCATCCGGTTGTAGTCCGCCCGAACCCCTTCCCGAAGTACTCCAGCGACGAAGCCGTGCTGCGCGCGCGCTCCAGGCTCGGCGAAAACCGCTATCGCCTGTTGACGAACAACTGCGAGCACTTCTGCGCATGGTGTCTGCTTGGCGAAAGCCATAGCGAACAGGTACGTACCTGCCTCACGCATCCGCGCACAGGGCTGCACGCTCTTGTGTGCCTGTGCAAGGCGCTTGTCGAAACGGGTGTGAAGGGCGGCTACGGCGTCGCACAGCTTGCATGAATACTGTCGACGACCAAATGAACGGACGCGGCGAAGTCACCAGGAAACAGGACTGAAGGAGAACGAGATGATCACCGCGGAAAAATCGTTGCACTGGGCCGTCGACAAGTGGCTCGCCCCGACACCCGCGATGCCGGCGCGCGTCGCGCGTTGCTGCCGTACCGGTACGCACCGCCGGCGCTATGTGTGCATCGAGGCGTTGCGCCCGGGTGGCCTGCTGTCGATCTTCTTCTTCCGCCATGACGACGGTACATGGAACGTGTTTCCGCCCGCGGCTGAGCGGCCGGCGATGAATGGCTACCGGCGGGCAGCGTGATCGAGGACGGCGGTAGTGACGGGCTTGTTTCCCCGGTTGCTGCCGGTACGCATGTGCTTGAATTCAGCTGTGGAATCGTGTTCTCATCCAATATCCAAATCGGAACGAGAGTGCAGCATGGCGGGGAACCTGGAGCGGGCGCTGTCGATCATCGAATTGCTGGCGAGGGAAGGCGGCAGCATGCAGCTTGCGACCATCGCCGATACGCTGAACATTCCACGCAGCGGCACCCATCGTTTGCTGGCGGAGCTGATCACAGAAGGCTACGTGCGCCAGGATGAGCACGGCGAATACGTGCTGGCGCTCAAGCTGGTGTCGCTCGGGCTGATGTGGCTGTCGACGGGCGGCGTGCTCGACATCTCGCAGCCGGTGCTCGACCGGCTGGCGGTGGCCTCGGGCGAGCTGGCGCGGTTGGGCGTGGTTGAAGACGATCACATTACGTTTGTCGGCAAGGCGCAGGGCGCGAAGTCCGGCCTTCGCTACGACCCGGACATGGGGAGCCAGCCGCCGCTGCATTGCACCGCGAGCGGGCAGGCGTGGCTCTCGACGCTAAGCGACGAGGAAGCGCTCGAGCTCGTGTCGCGCCAGGGCGGGATCGGCAGGCCGGGGCAGGGCGGACCGAAGGCGCCGAAAACCATCCAGCAGTTCCTGCAGGAACTGAACGGCGCCCGCAAGCGCGGCTACGGTATCGCGAGCGAGACCTACGAGGCGGGGATGACGTCGATGGCCGCGGCGATCCGGCATCCGGTGACCGGCAAGGTGGTGGGCATCGTCAGTCTCGCCGGGCCGACGAGCCGTCTGCCCGAGGCGCGTCTGAAGGCACTCGCGCCGGCGTTGCTGGAGGCCGCGTCGGACATGGGTGCGGCGACGCTCAGTTCGCCGTACTTCAGGCGCAGCGTGAACGTCGCGCCCGCGGTCGCGGTGGTGCCGAAGGTCGAGGCGAAGCGCAAGGGGCGCCCGCGCGCGGCATGAGTGGTGACGAAGTCGAGGACGTCGTAGCAGGTCGCGACGTCGGCGAGAGGCATGGCAGTACCGCAGCAGTCACCTCCGTGATCTGGGATGACCCGTTCGAACCGCTCCTCACGAAGACCGCTTTTTGCCTGGCTGGCGATCCTGCTGGGGCTGCTGGCCGTCGTCCTCGCTGCAGGTGCAATGGCGGGCTGGCTGGTGTTGCGCGCAAGTCTCCCGCAACTCGATGGCAGCCACTCCGCCCCCTCGCTGTCCGCGCCCGTTACGATCGAGCGTGACGCGCTCGGCGTGCCGACACTGCGCGGCACGACGCGAACCGACGTCGCATGGGCCACCGGCTTTCTTCATGCTCAGGACCGTTTCTTCCAGATGGATCTGCTGCGCCGTGTCGCTGCGGGGGAGATGAGCGCGCTTGTCGGATCGTCCGCGCTCGAACTCGATCGACGCAATCGCGTGCACCGCTTCCGCGAGCGCGCGCGGACCGTGTTCGATGCGCTGCCTCCTGACCAGAAGCAGATCATCGAGGGCTATACGGCGGGGGTCAACGACGGGCTTGCGTCGCTCGCTGCGCGTCCGTTCGAGTACTGGGTGCTGCGGGTGCGTCCGTTGCAGTGGCGTCCGGAGGACACACTGCTCGTCGTGTATGTGATGTACTTCGATCTGCAGATGCACGAGGTACGCCGCATCCTGTCGCGCGCGGCATTGCGCGAGCGCGTGCCGGCCGACGCCTTCGCCTTCCTGCTGCCGGCCACGAGCCACTGGGATGCGCCGTTCGACGTCGCCGTGCCGCCGCACGCACCACTTGCGACGCCGCCCGCCACACGCCCGGACTGGCTGCGTGCGTCGAAGCCCGCCGGGGTCGCGCGAGGGGAGCGCGCGCCTTTCGATGGCCACTCGATGACTGGCAGCAACGGCTGGGTCGTTGACGGCGCGCACACGGTTCATGGCGGCGCCATCCTTGCGAGCGACATGCACCTCGGCCTGTCGCTGCCGAACATCTGGTACCGCGTGTCGCTAGTCTGGCCTCGCGCGGACGGGCGGGACCGCCGCATCACGGGTGTCAGCTTGCCAGGCGCGCCGCTTGTGATCGCCGGGAGCAACGGGCAGGTCGCCTGGGGGGTCACCAACAGCTATGGCCGCTTCATCGACCTCATCGAATTGCAGCGTAATCCGTCGGACCCGTTGCAGTACCGGATTCCGGGCGGCGCCTGGGCGCGCGCGACGATTCACCATGAACGCATCGATGTGAAGGACGGCGCGCCCGTCGACCTGCCGGTCGTCGATACGCGATGGGGTCCGCAGATTGCGGTCGGACCGCACGCCTATGCGCTGCGCTGGGTGGCGCACGATCGCGAAGCGGTCAACCTGAACCTGCAGCATCTCGAAGACAGCGCCGACGTTACGGATGCGCTTCATGCAGCGCAAACCAGCGGCATCCCGACGCAGAACTTCATGGTTGCCGACGCGCACGGCAACATCGGCTGGACCCTGGCGGGTCCGCTGCCACAGCGCGGTGGCGGTGATGCTGGCAGCACCGAAGCGCGCGGACAGCCTGACGATCTGCCCTTCGATTCGTCCAGCTACGAAGGCTGGCACACCTACCTGCCGCCGCAGGCGTACCCGTCGCGGATCGACCCGCCGCCCGGACGTCTGTGGACTGCGAACAACCGCACGTTGCCGCCAGCTGAAGCGGTACTGCTGGGCGATGCGGGCGCTGACCTGGGTGCCCGCGCATCGCAGATCCGCGACGATCTGCTGGCGTTGCCGCACGCCGGTGAGCGCGACATGCTGTCGATCCAGACCGACGATCGCGCACTGTGGATCGACAACTGGCGGCGCCTCGCGTTGTCCGCACTCGACGACGACGCGCTCAGGGATCATCCGCAGCGCGCGGAATTCCGCCGGCTCGTAGAAACGTGGAACGGCCGCGCGGATGCGGACGCGGTTGGCTATCGCCTCGTGCGCGCGTTTTACTTCTCGCTTTACGACGCGTGGTTCGGCAAGCTCGACGCGGATCTCGCCGCGCGGGATCCGCAACTCGGCTTGCGCTGGGCGAGTTCGCGCTACGTCGTGGTGATGGAAGCGCTCGCCGCGCATCGTGCGTGGATACCGGACGGTTTTGCCGACTGGCGCGCGTTCATGCTCGACCGGATCGACCGCGCGATCGGGCAGTTGCCTCGCACGGACGTCGATGGAGCGAAGCTCGACGAAGCACGCTGGGGCGAGCGCAACCGCGCGGCGATCGAGCATCCGTTTGCGCGAATCGTCCGGGCATGGCTGCCGTGGGTGCGCGGCTGGCTGGGTGCGCCGCGTGATCCGCTGCCGGGCGACTTCAACATGCCGCGGGTGCAGTCGCCGAGCTTCGGCGCATCCGAGCGGATGGTGGTGTCACCGGGGCGCGAGCAGGACGGCATCTTCGAGATGCCAGGTGGGCAGTCGGGTAATCCGCTGTCGCCATATTTTCTTGCAGGACATGAAGCGTGGGTCCGCGGCGCGGCGACGCCGTTCCTGCCCGGCGCCGCGAGCCATCGGCTCGAACTGACGCCACACGCTCGCTGAACGGGCGATCCGTCGCGCGTTGCGAGCTGAAGTCGAAGCGTGCGGTCCACGCGCATGATTGCGGTCCCCGCTATTTACAATGGAGGCTGGGCAATATCATGATCCGCAATCGACACGTCTTTGAGTTTTTAACCCGTTCAACCAGACCGGCCAGACAGAGGGCAATCAAAAATGAACAAGCGCAAGTTTCTGACCAGTGCCGCCGTGCTAGGCGCTGCAGCATCATCCGCGTTCGGCCAGAAGAGCGTCCCTCACGACGCGTGTGCGGCATCGCCCGTGCTGCTGACCGTGAGCGGCGCGATCAAACACAGCAATCGCGGCCCGCTCGATCCAGCGCTCGATCAGCTGCTCGCTAAACATCTGGTGAAGTTTGACGAAGCCTATACATTCGATTTCCCGTCGATCGCGGGCATGTCCCGCGTGACGATCAAGCCCACGCTCGAATACGACGCCAAGCCGCACACGCTAAGCGGGCCGCTCCTCTCGGCTCTACTTGAACGCGTCGGGGCGCCTGGCTCGGGCGACACGAAGATCGTGCTGCGAGCCATCGACGGTTACGCAGTCCAGACGACACTCGATACGGTGCGTGCCAACCGTTTCATCGTGGCGACACATCTGGATGGCAAGCCGTTGTCGTTGGGTGGTCTGGGTGCGCTATGGGCGGTTTATGACGCCGACCGTATCCCCGAACTGGCCGCGAAGCCGTTGAAGGAACGGTTCGTTCTGTGTCCGTGGGGCATGTACCAGATCCAGGTCAATGCCGCTTGATCAACGAGGCGTGCTCCACCAGGCGTGGTGCGGGCTACAGGTTCGCCTTGCGGGCGTCCCGCGCCCAGTCCACGGTAAAGCACGCCTGTCGAAGTCCAGCTTCGATACCGCTGCAAATCAGATCGCCGTCTTTAACAGGTAATACGCGCACGGAAAGGCAATCAGATGAAGCGTCGTGTGCGCCATTGAAGTCCTGACTGAAGGCTTGGCGGATCTTCTGCTTAAGGTTCCCTTCAGGCTGACTCGCTACCATCCGCTCGTGTTCGATCGACATGAAGCTGTGTGCGGAACACGTCCCAACTCGCGTTCTGATGTCGTCAGAATACGGCAAGGTAAATGAAAGTACGTTAGAGCCACAGACACGCGCTAAACAGGTCATGAGATCTTCCACCCGGGAAATGCTGTGAGCGTATCTCACGACCGCTTTGCTCGCAGCCGCGGCCATCAAAGCGGCCGTTCCGATTGGCCGTGAAGAACAGGTATGCTACGGTCTTTGGTGCGGACGCCGAGAACATTTCCGTGCCGCCGCACTTTCCGGGGTGCCAGCTCGTCATGCTTCATCTGCGCTTTAGCCGCAAGCTGTTCGAACTGGCTCCGTTCCAGAACCTACTGTCCGGGTGTCCGTCGCTACGATCGCTGCGGTCGTGACGGCAGGCGTGACAAAGCCGGGCTCTGTTAAAAATTCAAGGACTTGTCATGGTAGATCTGCAAGAGCGGCTGGACCCCGCTTACGATGGCGTAGCCCGCTTCCTGCACTGGATCGTGGTGTTTTTGATCGCGGCGCAGTTCGTGATCGGCTGGATCATGCCCGATGTGCACCGCGATACGAAGCCGGTGGGGTTGATCGCGTGGCATCTGGGCGTCGGAGCCGCATTGATCGCCGCGATGGCTGTCAGAATCGTCTGGCGGTTCACTCACCGGCCACCGCCCGGCACGCTGTCTCCCGCGATGAGCATGATCTCGCGGATCACGCATTTCCTGCTGTATGCCGCGCTCGTCGTCGTGCCGCTGCTCGGATGGGCCAACGCTTCGTCGCGTGGCTGGGCGGTCAGGCTGCTGGGCGTATTGAACCTGCCGCCCCTAGCGCCTGCGGGATCCACCGCGGGACACACAGCGGGCGATATTCACGGTGTACTCGCGTGGGTGCTTTTCGCGTTGATCGTCATGCACGTCGCTGCGGCGCTGTTTCATCGCTTCGTTCTCAAAGACCGCGTTTTGCAGCGGATGATGCCGTAGGGCACGATTCCATGAATACGCTGCTTTTGCATGCCCGTCGTTCGACGGTTCCGCAGACGGGTCGCGATGACTGACAGGCACCGCGGCCATCGCCCGCTTCAGCGCGCGCTGATCATTACGGCTGACGACTTCGGCCTCGATCCCCGCGTCAACGAAGCGGTCGAGCAGGCCCATCTGCATGGCGTGCTGACGGCGGCGAGCCTCATGGTCGCGGCGCCTGCCGCGCGCGACGCGGTCGAACGTGCGCGGCGTTTGCCCGATCTGCGTGTCGGCCTGCATCTGGTGCTCGCCGACGGGGCGTCCATCTTGCCGCACAGCGCGATTCCCGCGCTCGTCGATGCAGAGGGCCGGTTCGGCGGCAACATGGTGCGCGACGGCTTTCGCTTCTTCTTTTTGCGCCACGTGCGCGAGCAGCTCGCGCTGGAGATTCGCGCGCAGTTCGATGCGTTCGCGAAGACCGGGCTGCCGCTCGATCACGTCAACACACACAAGCATTTTCATCTGCACCCGACGGTGCTTTCGCTCATCCTCGACATCGGGCGGGAGTACGGCATGAAGGCCGTGCGTCTGCCGTTCGAATCGCACGCGCCGTTCTGGCTCAGGCCGTGGATGGCGCGCGTGCGTGCGCGCCTTGACCGGGCGGGTGTGGCGCACAACGATTACGTCGTCGGGATCGCCAGCACGGGGCAGATGGACGAGGCCGCGATGCTGGACGCGCTTGCGTCGTTGCCGGACGGTGTCGGCGAGATCTATTGCCATCCGGCGTCAGCGGACGGGGGCGCGCTTACACCAGCGATGCACGCCTATCGGCACGCCGACGAACTCGCTGCGTTGCTTTCGCCGCGGGTGGCTGAGGCTATCGCCGCCGCGGGCGCGACCCGCGGCGGGTTCGCTGATGTGTTCGCTGAACGGGTGCAGGCGTCATGAAAATGGCTGCAGTTGGCCCGGTCTGCCGGTCAGCATTGCACGCCTGATTGCGCTTGTCCTGCATGAGCGCATCGGCGATGTCGCGCTAAACGGAAAGGGTAGTTTTCTTCAATACGCGGGTGGCCTGCGTCCCATACCTTCGGTCCTTGACTGTTTCGATTGAAGGTAATGAGGACGTTCAATGAACATTTTTCTTTCGATGGCGGGGTTCGCGCTGGCCTCGTCGATTTCTCCTGGCCCGGTCAATATCGTGGCGCTGGGGGCCGGTGCGCAGTACGGATTCAGCGCGAGCATGCGGCATGTGACGGGCGCGACGGTGGGCTTTGTCCTGCTGCTTCTGCTTTCCGGCCTGGGGCTGCACGAACTGTTGAGCCGCTGGCCCGATCTGACCCGCGCAATCCAGTGGTGCGGCGTGGCGTTTCTGCTTTTCATGGCATACCGGCTGGCCGTCGATGACGGCAGACTCGGCGCGGACAAAGTGGTGCAAGGCCCTTCGATGATGTACGGCGCCGCGATGCAATGGGCCAATCCGAAAGCGTGGCTGGCGTCGCTCGCCGGAATGGGCGCCTATGCGGCCGATGGCGGCAGCATGCAGATCTTCCGCTTCGCCGCGATCTATTTTGTGATCTGCTATCTGGCGATCGCGTGCTGGGCCTGGGCAGGAACGTTTCTGCGTCAGTACCTGAACGACGTGAGGCGTGTGCGGCTGCTCAATCGTGTGATGGCGGCGTTGCTGACTGTGAGCGCCATCTACCTGCTTTACGCCTGAGTTGTCACTGTCTCGTTGCGATGTTCAGCCGCGGTACCGGTATTGCCCGGGCGTCGCGGCGACGAAGCGCTTGAATTCGCGTTGCAGATGCGCCTGATCGGAGAACCCGGCTTCGAGCGCGACGTCGGCAATCAAGTGGCCGCGCCTTAGTTGTGCGCGGCTGTACTGGATGCGGCGATTGATCAGATACGCATGAGGCGTCATGCCGTAGCGCTCCTTGAACGCTCGGATCAGATAGGACGCGGAAAGCCCTGCCGCCGCGCAGATTTCTTCGAGTTTCAGTGAGCGGGTGCAGTGCTCGGCGATGTACTCCGCTGCGTGGACCAGCTTATGGTTGGCTTCTGCGATCGGGACTGGCGCGGGGTTGAGCTTTTGCTGGACCTCGGAGAAAAAAGCGATGGCCGCGCCCTGCTTTTGCAGATGCTCCGCATGGGCGTCGGTGAGGATGGCGTACAGGCGGTCCAGCCCGGCATACAGGCGGCCATCGGTGCTCATCGTAGTCGAGAACGGCCTGAAGTCGAGGTTCTGGCTAAAGCCCAGTTCATGCTGGAGTTGGGTAAGCCAGCGCACGTCCACATAGAGCATGCGATACGACCATGGCTGATCGCCATCCGGATTGCAGGCGTGAACCTCTTCCGGGTTCATGACGACTACCGTGCCGGCGCCGATGCGTTCGCGCACCCGGCCGTTGAGATAGATGCTGCGGCCGCCCGTCACCATGCCGATCGAGAAGGTTTCGTGCGAGTGCCTGGCGTAACAGATCCTGCGACCGTCCTGGATTGAACGGGCCTCGACAAACGACAGCGCGTCGTCGCGCCAGAATTTCGGAGCCGAAGGATCTTTCGCCGGAAGCGTCACGCTGTTCGCCTTGATGAGAGTGAGGGCAGGATGGGGCACGCATACTCTACCGCATGCCCGGCAGACAGACTACCCGGCGCAGTCCGGCAGACGCCGGCGCAAGCCCGTTATTGGCGTGAACAGGCCCTATGTACGCCCGGCCTTCGCGCGGTACGCGTCCAGCCCCTTTCTCGCCTGACGCCGGATCGCGTTTTTCAGCAAGGGCGTCCAGCCGAGCAGGGCGCCCTTGATGCCCAGCGCCTGCTGTGACCAGTTCCATAAATCGAAGGTATCGCGCTGCTCAACGATGCGGCCGTGACGGAACCGGAAGCGCGACCGGACGCGATTGACGACCGGCCGACCGCTTTGCGTGAAGATGTAGCTCGCTACCCAGTTCGCACTTCCTGCGTCGTCAGTTGCTTCGACGCTGCTGAAGGCCACCGAAAAGCCCTGCGCGCGCTGCGTGAGCATGTGCCACATATCGCCGATCTCGCTGCCACGCAGCTCGCCGAACACCGGATCGCTGAACACCGCATCGGCGGCATAGCATTCGTTCATGCCTTCGGCGTCGAGCCGCTGAAATGCGGTGTAGAAGCGCTCGATCAGCTCTGCGTTGGCATCGCTCATTGTCTGATTTCCCTGGTTGGCAGAATGCGCGGTGCGCGTGGCGTGCGTGACGTGGGGTGGTGTGGCCGATCCGGACGTGTCGCACGTCGCAAAGGTTGCCTGCAACGACCGTTGCTGTCCAGCGTCGCTCATCCGTGGCCCCTGCTGAACGGGTTCCTTGAGCCGATGGTGATTGCGTGAGGGCAAGCGTGGAGCGCGCTATCCAGCTTCACCAGGGAAAACCGCCAGCCGTGAAAGCCGATCGCGCACATCTGTCAGGACCGTTGCCGAATTCCGCGAGATTATCGCGGTGCAGCATCCAGGAGGGTTGTACCGCTTTGGCACGGCAAGCAATGCCTGGCATGATCGATTTTCGGTACCCGCCAGCCGAATTCGGGAGATTCTCCCGCCCGCGTCCATTGTCAAGCGCTGCTCCGATGGACTAAGTTGGATAGTGGGCCTGCTCGCTCGCTGACGCGCGGGTCCCGACTGCGAACAATATGCCGGAGACAACGATGCATCTCAAACAAACGGCCACGCGCATCACGCTTCTATCGGTCATTGCGGTAATCGGGACGGGCGCGACACCATCGCGGGCCGCCGCGCCAACCGCCTATGTCACGAGCGAAACGGCCGGTGTCGGCGTGATCGATCTGGACCAGATGACGCTCGCGAAGACTTTTCCGGTCGGCGACGACGGTCCGCGCGGCCTGAGTCTGAACGCCGACGGCACGCGGCTTCTCGTCGCCAACAAGAAGACGGGTGACCTGGCCGAAATCGACACGTCGACGGGCCAGGTCACCCGACGCGTGAAGATCGGCAAAAACCCCGAGTTCGTGCGGGTGCGTGGCGGCTACGCGTACGTGACCTACGAGCCAGGCGATACAGGCGCCCCGCCATCCGCGTCGGGCGGAAAGGATGATGACGACGAGGCCAACAAGCCGCCCGCGGAAATCGCCGTCATCGACCTGAAGAGCCTGAAGGTGATTCACTCGGTCAAGAGCGGGCACGAGACGGAGGGCGTCGAATTCTCGCCGGACGGCAAGCTGCTGCTCGTCACCAACGAAGGCGACGACACCGTGTCGGTCTATCGCGTCGGCACGGGCGAGCCGTATCGCACTGTGGAACTGCCCAAAGGCTCGCGCCCGCGCGGCATAAGGGCGTCGCCCGATGGCAGGCAGTACGTGGTGACGCTGGAGAATTCGAACAAGTTCGTCGTGCTCGATGCGGACGACCTGAAGACGGTCAAGACCGTCGATACGAAGCTCGGACCCTACGGCGTTGCGTTCGATCCATCCGGCAAGCATCTGCTGGTCGCGGCTGCACGCGACAAGACACTGCAGGTGTTCGATGCGAAGACCTACGAGCACATCAGCGACGCTGAGATCGGTCAGCGCTGCTGGCACTTCAGCTTCACGCCCGACGGCACGAAACTGCTGCTCGCGTGCGGCCGGTCGAATGGAGTCTATGTGCTGGACGCCACCAATTACCAGACGATCAAGCAGATCGGCGATCTGCCGCTCGCATGGGGAATCGTGACCTGGCCGCGCAGCAGCGGCTCAATCGAATCGCGCTGACAAGGCGCGCTGCCGGCAGAAACCCACGCGGCGTCCGGCTATGTCGGCGCCGCCCGGGTGGCTACTTCCACGCATAGCGCATTCCGACCCACACGCCGCGCGGCGCCCCGAGACCCAGGAACTGCTCGTTCACCGGGTTCGCGCCGTCGAACGTGTGGTTCGGACCGTTGAAGAAGTTTTCGCCAAGGATGCCGAAGGTCGAGTACTTCTTGTTCAGCAGGTTCTTGACGGTCGCGAACACCTGAAGCTGTTTCGTGACGTTGTACGTCGTATCGAGGTCGATCAGGAAGTAGCCTGAAATCGTGCCGTTCACATCCTGGTTGTTTTCGTCGCCACGCGCGAAGATGCTGCTGCGATACGTCAGGTTGGTGCCGATATTCCATTTCGCGAACGGCATATAGTCCAGCCGCAGCTTGACGGTATTGGCTGGAATGCCGGGAATGCGATCGCCCGATTTCACCATGATGTTGCCGTTGGCGTCCGCGCTGGAGTTGCTCGCGCTGTTCTCTGTCCATGTAGACCTGTAGGTCGCGTCGACATAGCTGTAGCTCGCGCTTACACCGAGCGGTCCAAACTGGGTTCGACCGGCAAGCTCGAGCCCCTGCCGACGGGTCCTGCCGACGTTCTGGAAGAACCCGAGCGTGCTCGCCGCGCCATTACTGCTGACGAACTGGATGTCGTCGTCGAGCGTGGTGCTGTAGATCGCGGCGCTCCATGTGGTCGACTGGCCGATACGCCCGCGTGCGCCCACTTCGAAGGTCTTCGAGATCACCGGCTTCAACGCGGGGTCCGCGACGAAGTCGTTGGGCAGCGAGCAGGGCGCGGCGGGGTCGGCGCAGGCCAGTTCGATGGCGGTCGGCGAGCGCATGCCTTCGTTGTAGGTGGCATAGGCGGTGAAATAGTCGGTCGGATTCCAGTTGAAGCCGATCGCCGGGTTAAAGCGGGAGAACGTATGGTTGCCGTTGAGCAGCGGCTCCAGGCCGCTCTCGTCGTTGATCACCGCTTTGGCCCAGTTGTAGCGTCCGGCAAGTGTCATCGACCATGCTTCCGAGAACGACAACGTGTTCTCGAAGTAGATGCCGTAGTTCTCGTTGCGCGTGTCGGCGTTTGTCTGCTGTTCGAACGGGCCGATGCCGACCGTCGCACGCGTGTCGGTAAAGAACGCGTCCTGCTGGGACTGCGTGAAATGCGAGTTGGCGAGATCCGCGGCGGCGCCGAGCACCAGCTGGTTGTCCATGCCCGCGACCCGGTTCAGCAGTGTCAGTTGCAGGCTCGCGCCGTAGCTGTCGGTGACGATCACCGACTCATCGTTGATCGCCTGAACGGTGTCCACATTGCCGGCGCTATCGACGTTGCCGAACTCGTTATTGACGTTGCTGCTGGTGTTGGTGTTGCGATAGTGGCGGTAATACAGGTTGCCGCTCAGTTCGATGTTCGGCGTGAAGTAGTGCTCGCCCGACAGCGTCAGATAGCCCACGCTGTTGTGGTTCGTGTCCGGATACGTATAGGCCTGGTTACGGTTGTCGAGAAACGAACGCGGGATGGTCTGCGACCCGTTGAGCGTATTGTCGGCGCCGCCCATCGACAGCGATACCGTCGTGTCGGAGTCGTGATAACGCAGCTTGCCGAAGGCCTGGCGCAGGCGGCTCGAATTGTGATCGGCCCAGCCATTATCGTTCGTCACGTTGGCGGTGAAGTAGTAGTCGAGGTTCTGCCCGATCGCGCCACCCTGCTCGATCTGCGCGACCTTGCGGCCCCACGACCCCAGGCTCACTTCCGCGTTGCCGCCCGGGTACGCGCTGCCGTTCTTTGTCGTGATGGCGATCGCGCCGCCCAGCGTATTGAGGCCGAAACTCGGATTCGAGCCCGGAATCAGTTGCATGGTGCTGATCGCGGCCTGTGGAATGAGGTCCCAGTTCACGACATCGCCGAACGGCTCGTTGACCCGCACGCCGTCGAGGAACACCGAGAGGCCTTGGGGTGTGCCGAGGAGCGGCGAGGCTGTAAAGCCGCGATAGTTGATGTCGGTCTGCGAAGGGTTGCCCTGCGCATCGGAGATGTCGACACCGGGCAGGTTCTGCGCGAAGAACCCGGAAAGCGTGACGGGGTGCTGCCGCTCGATTTCGCGCGCGCGGAAGGTCTGCACGTTGGCCGGCACGCGTTCGAGCGGCGTGCCCACACCGACGAGCGGGGTGGTGCCGATCACGAGAATCGGCGGCAGCTCCTGCACGGCGGCCGCGGTAGCGGATGACGCGGCAGCGGGCGCTTCCTGCGCCCACGACACGGCGCTCACACTGGCGAGCGCGCCACCGAAGCACAGGCGTAGCGCAGCAAGAGGCTTGATCGAATGCCTCCTGGGTGGTTTGCGCAGCTTGCTCGTCATCGTTGTCCCCAGCCGGTACATTCGCTATCGTTGCCGGTATCGGCATGAAGCTGTCAGCGCGGCTTCATCGCCTTACGGAGAGCCTCGCACAAGCTGTCGCCACTGCCACGGGAGGTTCTCCCGATTGTGTAGGGAAGCATTCCCAAACGTCGTTTCACACGCGCCGCGCGTGCGATCAAGACGGGATCGATGAGTAGAATGGCTTCGTGATGCCACCAGAATCCTCGACCACTTCCGCTGAGGGCAACGCCCCCGCGCCCCGCTCGACGGTGTGGCGCGATCTCGCCTGCGTGGCCGCGCTCACGGTACTTGCCGCCGCGCTCGGCGCGTTCTTCGACTTCGGCGAACGCGTCTACCAGTGGACGCGCAGTGTCGAGCGCTTTCAGCTCGACGAGCTGCCCGCTACGCTCTTCGTGCTGGCGAGCGGCCTCGCGTGGTTCGCGTGGCGCCGCTATGGCGAGTCGCAGCGGGAACTGCGTCGTGGCCGCGCGCTGGAGCAGGAGGCCGAGCGGCTCCTTGCCGACAACCGGCGTCTCGCGTCCCAGGGTATCGATGCGCAGGAGAGCGAGCGTCGTCACCTCGCGCGCGAGCTCCACGACGAGCTAGGTCAGTATCTGAACTCGATCTCGCTCGACGCGGCGCGCATTCGCGATCTGTCGGCGGAACGCGAGCCGGAAATCCATCGCGTGTCGCTCGCGTTGATCCAGAGCGCGCATCACGTGTACCGTGAAATCGGTGGCATGATCCGCCGTCTGCGGCCAATCGGTCTCGATGAATTCGGTTTGCCGACTGCGCTCGAACATTGCGTCGATGGCTGGCGCGAGCGGTTGCCGGGCGCGTCGTTTGCGCTGACCGTGGAAGGCGATTTCTCGGCGCTCACCGACACGCAGAACATCACGCTCTACCGTCTGGTGCAGGAGGGGCTCACCAACGTTTCCAAGTTCGCGCGCCATGCACGGGTGGAAATCTATCTGGTGCGTACGTCGGCTGACCCCGGCGAAATCGTCGTCACCATGGCCGACGATGGTCCGGGCACCGACCTCACGAAGCCGCGCGCGGGGCTCGGACTGATCGGCATGCGGGAGCGCGTCGAAGCGTTAGGCGGCGAATTCCATATCGCCAGCAAGCCGCAGGGCGGCTTTCTGTTTTGCGCACGCGTGCCGGTTCAGGCAAGGTTGCCGGTGCCAGGCGCGCCGAACGATCCCGCCGGGCTGGCGAAGTCGGAGAAGTGAAGTCCGAGGCGATTCGCCATCTGCGCGAGTTGCACGCCGTTGTCCGCGCCGAACTTTTGCCGGATCACCGATTGATGGTTGGCGACGGTCTTCTGGCTAAGTCCCAGCCGCTCCGCGATGCTCGGCAAGGTATAGCCCTGCACCAGCAGCCGCAACACCTCGAATTCACGCGCGGAAAGCTGTCGTCCCGGCGGCCCTTCCTGAAAGGTCGCGCGCAACGCGAGCGCCTGGGAGACGTCCGCGCTGAGATAGCAGACGCGCCGTGCGACCGCGCGTACCGCTTCGACCAGCACATCGGGGGCGCTCGCCTTGGTGACATAGCCGCGTGCGCCGGCGTCGAGCGCGCGGCGCACGAAGATGGTTTCCTCGTACACGCTGAAGATCAGCACGTGGGCGTCCGGTTCACGCGCGAGCATCCGCCGCATGGCCTCGATGCCGCTGGCACCGGGCAGCGCCAGGTCCATCACGACGACGTCGGGCTTTAATGCGCAGAAGCATTGATAGGCGAGGGCGGCGTCACCCGCTTCACCCGCGACGCGCACATCCGGGCTGAGTTCGAGCAGGCGCCGGTAGCCTTCGCGGACCACGGCGTGATCGTCTACCAGCAGGACGGAAATGCCGGCGGTGGTCATGGGCGCGCTCCTCCAGGGGCCGCATGGCGAGACTCGCTTTCGCTCCCGGATGCGGCAGCCAGCCGTCGCGAATTGGCATCGTTGCGAAACAGAACCGGGTATTCGTTCGGGTATGCGTTCGGATGGTCGTCCGGCTTGTGCGCCGCCGCGTTCCGCACAATCTGGACCACGCGTTCGTGCAGAGGGGACTTGTCGCAGACGGGATCGGCGTTCGCGGGGTCGCCGGTCAGCAGGTACGCCTGGCAGCGGCAGCCGCCGAAATCGCGGGCTTTTTCCTCGCAACTGCGGCACGGCTCCTTCATCCAGCCGAAGCCGCGGAAGCGGTTGAACGCATCGCTTTCATACCAGATCTCGCGCAACGACGTCCCGGTGACATTGGGAAACGTGAGGCCCGGCAGCGAACGCGCGGTGTGGCAGGGCAGCGCTGCGCCATCCGGCGCAATGCCGAGGAACACCGAGCCCCAGCCGTTCATGCAACGCTTCGGCCGGGTTTCGAAGTAGTCAGGGACGACGAAGTAGATCGTGCAGCGCTTGCCGATCTCCTGGCGGTACCGGTTCACGACGGCTTCGGCTTCCTGCAGTTGCTCCGCAGTCGGCATCAGTTGCGCGCGGTTTGTGTGCGCCCAGCCGTAGTACTGCGTGTTCGCGAGTTCCAGATACTCGGCGCCCATCGCGAGGGCCATGTCGATGATCTTGCCGACGTGCGGCAGGTTGTAGCGATGCAGCACGCAGTTGAGCACCATCGGAAAGCCATGCGCCTTGATCGACGTGGCGACGCGCTTTTTCAGATCGAACGTGCGGGTGCTGCTGAGGAAATCGTTGAGTTCCTGTGTCGAGTCCTGGAAAGACAGCTGGATATGATCGAGCCCGGCGGCCTTCAACGCATCGAGACGCGCATCCGTCAGGCCGATGCCCGAGGTGATCAGGTTCGTGTAGTAGCCGAGTTGCCGCGCCTCGCCGACCAGCACTTCGAGATCGTCGCGCAACAGCGGCTCGCCGCCGGAAAACCCGAGCTGCGCGGCGCCGAGTGCGCGCGCCTGGCGAAGCACGTCGATCCATTGCGCGGTGTCGAGTTCGCTGGTGTGGTCGGTGTAGTTCACCGGGTTGTAGCAGAACACGCAGTGCAGCGGACAGCGATACGTCAGTTCCGCGAGCAGCCATAGCGGCGGCGCGACGGTGGGCGTGACGTCGTCTGCTTGCATGGCGGTCTGCGCGAGCGGTTCGGGTGGCGTGAGGTCGGTCATGCTGTCTACTCCAGCCAGCCGCGCGTCTTCGCGTGGTCGACGAAGGCCTGTACCTCGGGAGCGAGGCCGGTCGCGTTGAACGCCTTTTCGAGGTCCGCGACGAGCGACGCCATGTCGTGCGTGCCGTCGCAACGCAAAAGGATCTGCGCGGCGCTCGGGTTCAGTTTGACCATGCCTTCGGGGTAGAGCAGAACGTGGGCGTCCTGCGCCGGCTCCCATTGCAGGCGGAACAGTTTCCTGAGCTGCGGGCGCCACGTGCCTGACGTGTCCGCTGCGGGGTTCTCGATCGGGGCGTTGTCGTTCATGTCGGGAAGGCCTTTTCGATGGCATCCAGCATGGTCCACAGGATGTCGAGCTTGAACTGCAGGATCTCCAGCGCGCGCTCCTGCTGCTCACGCGTCCTGAAGTAATCGAGCGTCACCGCGAGACCGTGCTCCACATCGCGCTGCGCAAGCGAGATGCGCGAGCGGAAGTAGGTGAGGCCAGCCGGTTCGATCCACGGATAGTGCTGTGGCCACGTCGCGAGCCGGTCGCGATGGATCTGCGGCGCGAAGATTTCGGTGAGCGACGAGCACACCGCTTCCTGCCACGGCGCACGGCGCGCGAAATTCACATACGCGTCGACGGCAAAGCGCACGCCAGGGGCAACGTGTTCGAGCGACCACAGCTCGTCGCGCGTGAGGCCCACCGCATCGCCAAGACGAGCCCATGCTTCGATGCCGCCTTCGTCGCTGCCATAGCCGTCGTGGTCGAGAATACGCAGCACCCAGCGGCGGCGCGTCTCCCGATCGGGGCAATTCGCCATGATCGCGGCATCTTTCAGCGGAATGTTGATCTGATAGTAGAAGCGGTTCGCGACCCAGCCGCGGATCTGTTCGCGCGAAGCGCCGCCGCTGTTCATCTTCACGTTGAACGGATGATGAATGTGATAACCCGCGCCTTTCGCACGCAACTGGGCTTCGAACTCCGCGCGGGTCCACGCCGGCTTCGTGGGGTGATCGCGGGCGGTGTCCGGGTTCAGGTCCATCGAGGCCGTCTGCAGGGCGGTAGAAGGTGCGTCGATTGAGTTCACCAGCAGGTCTCCGTCAATTGGAATCACAGGTCATGGTCAGAGTTCGAACGCCATGCCGTCGCAGGCAACCTCGATGCCGTGTTCGGCAAGCAGGCGCCGCTCCGGACCATCTTCGACAAGGATCGGATTGGTGTTGTTGATATGGATCAGTACTTTGCGGACATTGGGACGATCGATGGAATCGAGCACGTCGATCATGCCGCCCGGACCCGTTTGTGCGAGATGACCCATGTCGGCAGCGGTTTTCTTCGACAGACCGAGCTTGATCATCTCGTCATCGGTCCAGCAGGTGCCGTCGACCAGCAGCAGGTCCGCGTCCTTCATCGCCGCCATCACATGCGGCTCGATCTTGCCGAGTCCCGGCGCGTAAAACGCGCGCTTGCCGGATGAGGCATCGATGAAGGTGAGGCCGATGTTGTCGCCCGGTTGCGGCGCGTTGCGGTGCGGCGAATACGGCGGCGCCTTGCTCGACAGCGCCAGCGCCTCGATGCCGACGCCGTGCAACGCAGGGATCGAAAACCCGCCTGCAAGCGGGATCGAGTGACGTTCGACGCCGCAGTAGTGCGACAGGATCGACGTCACCGGAAAGCCGCTGCTCAGGTCCTGCCAGACGACATCGGTCGCATGGAGCGGCAGCGGTGTATCGCGCTCGCGCAGCATCAGGAGGCCGGTCACATGATCGATCTGCGCGTCGATCGTCAGCACGGCAGCGATGCCGCTGTCGCGTGTGCGACGGGCCGGTTGAAGCTCGGGATGCGCGGCGATCTGCGCAAGGATATCCGGCGATGCATTGACGAGCAGCCAGTCCTCGCCGTTCGCACTGACGACGATCGACGACTGCGTGCGCGGCGTCGCCTTGAGTGTGCCGCGACGCACGCCGTCGCAGTTGCGGCAGTTGCAATTCCACTGCGGAAAGCCACCGCCAGCGGAAGAGCCGAGTACGCGGATTTTCATCGCTGATCCTTGTGATGTCCGTGATACGGCAGAGCTATCGTCATGGCAGCATCCTCGCAAGCAGTCCGTCGCGGTCGATCAACTGATGCTTGAACGCCCCTGCGATATGCAGCGCGACCAGCGCGATCAACACCCAGGCGCAGACGTCATGAATGCCGAAGAACAGGCTGCGCAAACCTTTGTCGTCCCAGCCCCACTTCGGCAGCGCGATACCCCAGAAGCGCGTGCCGTACTGGTTGAACGACGAGCCGAGATAGCCCGAGAGCGGCATCACGACCATTGCTGCGTATAAAAGAACCTGCGTAGTGCGCGCGGCGGCGCGTTGCCACGCTCGCATCGGCGGCAGGGCCGGTCGTCCGACGGCCATGCGCACTACCATGCGGATCAGCACCAGCAGGAAAACCGTCATCCCGAGCGACTTGTGGAAGTTGATCAGTGTCGCCTTGAAGGGCAGGCCCTTCGGCAGTCCGACCATATAGAGGCCAATGCCGAGCATCGCGATGATGATGAGCGCGATCAGCCAGTGCAGCACGATCAGCGACGGGGCAAAGCGCGCCTCGGCGTCAACTGCGTCGTGTGTCGCGCCCGGCGTTTGCGCAGTGTTCATGTCGTCTCCTTTTTTATCGCTAAAGCGTCTGCCTTGGACGCTTCTTGGACTCTCCGATTGTTCCTCTCAAGTCGAACGGGCTATCCGGCCTTACCCCGGGTTTGCGCCCCGCTTCGGCCCCGGGTCCAGCCAGCCCGTCACCTGACGATCAGCAGCTCGCCCCTTCCGTCTACCGCCAGGTCGCCCGCGTAACGGCGCGGCAGCGAGGTGGCGCGCAACGTCGAAAAAGGCGCAATCTCGTTCGCGAGCGAACGCACCAGCAGCGACCAGAACACATCGAATCCATGGCCGCCTTCGGTGAAGGTCGGCGGCAGCCTGTCGGGCGCCTGCGTGAGCAGCAGCGTGCCGCGTCGCATGCCGTAACCATAGTGTGCGCCGAGTCGCCCGGCGATGCCGAGCGTGCCCGCGACGAGGCGCGAAGCGGCGCATTCGCCCGCATCGCCGCCCACCAGTACGAGGCCGCGCCGCATGCGGTCGCCAAGGCGTGCGCCAGCGTTGCCGTGGATCGTCAGCGTGCCGCCTGTCATGCCTTCCATGTCGCCTGGCAGCGCCCCGGCGGCGAAGTCGCCGCTATTGCCGGTGATCGTCAGGCGACCGCCGCTCATCCCGCAACCGCTAAAGGCGCCCGCATCGCCTTCGACGCGCAATTCACCGCCGGCCATCCGGAAACCGGCGTAATCCCCGCACGAACCGTGCACGGTGAGGCTGCCTTCGCCGAGATGCGCGCCGAGCCGGTCGAGCCAGCGCACGTCCCCGTCGATGGCGAGCGCAACGGTTTCGCCGTCGGCGCGCGAAATCTCGAAGAGCTCGCCTGTCAGACAGCTTTCATTGCCTGCTGGCAGCACGATGCGCGCAATCTCCGCGACCGGGAGCGGCGCGAGCTTCGCCGGTAAAAGTTGCGACGCATCCACGCGGAAACCGGGCGCCTGTTTCAGGCGCAATGTGATCGCGCTCATGCTGGCCTCCCCACGACATCGCCGGCCAGCTTGTGCAGATGGAAGTGATAAGGCCCGAGCTTGCCGCCGTAGTTGCCCGCGGAGATGCGCAGCACGCCCGCCCGGAAGCCCCGCCCGGCGGCGGCGGCAATGCCCGCCGTCATCGCCGCGCCAACGTCGCTGTCGGTGAGGCCGTCGATCACGATCTCCATCACGCAGCCCACATCGGCTGTGAGTTCGCTTTGCTTCGACAGGCCCATGAGGGTCGGGCAGAACGCGTCGTTGGTGGACGCCGTGGCGCCGGCATATTTCGAACCGATCTTGGAGCCCGAGCGAACGACGCCGCCCGGAAACGGCATGATCACATTCGGCAGCGCGCGCATCGCGTCGGCGGCGGCCTCGGCCGCAGCGAGCGCTGCGTCGAGGTCGCGCGCGAGCAGCAGCAGGTTGCCGCCGCCCACTGCCTTGACGGTGACCGTCGTTTCCTCGCAGACGAATTCGCCGTCCATCACCGGCACGCGCCAGTAGCGCGTCTGGCCGATCATTTTCGAAATCTGCCAGCCGTCGCCGAAAAACCGCAGGCCCGCCCCGAGCGACGCGCGGTCGGACAACGGTGCGCGGCTCGTCGCCGGATCGATGCCGCTATAGACGGCGGTAGTCGGGCAGGTCAGCACGCATTGCCCGACGCGCCGTTCGATCTGCTTCGCCAGTTCCTTCGACGACACCGCGAACAGCAATACCGCGACACCCGGCCGTCCGTCCGGGGTTTCGCCGGGCGCAAGCCTGCGCTCGATGCCGGCCTCGCAGCCGCAGCCGATCACCGAGGTCGCGAAGCCCGTCAGCGACTGCGCAGCGTGATTCGCCCACACGGGCGTATGCGCGGTGATGACGAGCCGGGTCGCTTTCATCGGAAACGCTTCCGCGAAGGTGTCGTCGATCAGGGTGCCGTTGATGTCCATGGGCCGCTCGCGCTCGTCAGGGGTTCGCGAAGCAGGCGACGGGCAGCAGCTTGCCGCCCCGGCAGCACCCGCAGATTTCGTCGTCGCTGATGGCGGCGTGCGCGAAGTTGCCCACCAGGTTGGCGTCGCTATAGGCGCGCAGCGTCTTTTCGATCCCGCGATCGAAGTCCGGCGATACATAGTGAATGCCGCCCGTCGGCGTGGCGACGAGCGTCCCGTCCCGCGCGACCAGCTGGCCGTCCTTGAACACATAGGCGGGCGACGTAAACATCCGCTCGCGATCCGGCTCGTCGCGATAGACGGCGATATCGGCCGCCGCGCCTGCGCCGAGATGCCCGCGATCTTTCAGGCCGAGGAGCCGCGCCGGTCCGGCACGCGTGATGATCGCGATTTCGTACAGCGACAGTTCGCGCTTCAGTTCGGGCAGGGCGCTGGCCACCTGGGCTTCTGGATGGAGCTTCGCGAGCTGCTCGTCGCGAAACGTCTTGTCCATCAGCAGGCGGATCAGATGCGGGTAGCTCGTGAACGGACCGCCGTTAGGATGGTCGGTTGTCATCGACACGCGCCACGGGTCGTCCACCAGCAGGAAGATCTCGAGGCCGATGATCCATTGCAGCGCGTTCACGTAACTCTGTTCGCGATAGCGGAACGGCACGATGCCGCAGCCGGCATCGCATTCGATGTCGCCGACGATCCACTTGCGCGGTGTCGATAGCGGCGCGTTTTTGAACTGCATCATCGTGTCGCCGGACGCGGTGACGGTTTGTCCGAAGATGATCTGCCCGACGTCGATCGACACATTCGGCCGGGCGTTCACCGCATCGGCAATCGCGCGTGCGCCTGACGAGAATTTGCGCGGACCTTCGACGCCGTAGCTATGGAACTGGATATGCGTGAGATGGATGGGGAGGCCGTCGGCGGCGTCCATCGTGGCGATCGTCGAATCGATGTTGCCGGGCACGCCGAGATTGCTCGCATGCACATGCAACGGATGGGGCACGCGCAGTTCGGTCAGCGCGCGCGACAGCGTGCGCAGCACCTCGCGCGGCGTAATGCCGTAGTGCACGTGGGCTTCGTCGACGTCGAGCGAACGCTGGTTGAACTTGAACGCCGAGATGCCGCCCGGATTGACCACCTTCACGCCGAGGGCCTTGCTCGCGCAGAGCGTCCAGCCGACATAGTCGCGCAGACGCTCGAAGTGGTCGCGCGCGGCAAGCATCTGCAGGAACAGTTCGTCGTTGCCGAGCATCACATAGGCGCCGTGGTCGATGATCGGCGTGTCGCCCATTTCGAGGTGCGTGTGGCGCGCGTTGGACGGCATCATCGCCGGCTCGAATGCCGCCGTGTAGCCCATTTCCGCGTAACGGTAGCCGGTCGCGAGCGTGCCCGGCGTACAGACTCCGCACGAAGGCAGACGCAGATAGCGGCCCGCGCTGTCCTGCACCCCTTCGTAAGCGGAATCGCGCACAGGGTCGCTGCGATGATCTTCGGGCAGCAGGAGGCGCGACAGGTTGGTCTTGCCGCCGCCGATGTGCGAATGCAGATCGATGCCGCCTGCCATCACGATCATGCCGGTGGCGTCGTATTCGTGATCGACCGTGACAGCGCTCGCGCTGGCCGGATCAGCGACGACGCGGCCGTCGCGAACGTACAGATCGCGGCGCTCGCCGTTCACGCTGTGGGTGGGGTCGTAGAGGATGCCGCCTTTCAGCCGGGTGAGGCTCATGGCACGCTCCGCCTTGCCTGTGCGAGCCGCGCGGACAGAAGGGCCGCAATGGTGGCCACCGTCGGAAGCTCGACCTTGCGCGCGGCGAAGAGCGGCACGACGACCGATCCATCGACGCGAAACAGATGCCCACTGCTATCGATCCCCGTTGTCGCAACCGGGATGTAGACGGCGGGCGCGCGGCGGTTGCCACCTGCGGGACCGCGTGCAAGCGCCGGGTGCCCCAGTACGATCACCGGCACGTCCGGATCGAGCGCCTCGGGAAGCGGCTCGGGGCCGAACGCGGAGACCCACAGCAAGGCGTCGATTGTCTGGTCCGCGAGCAGACGCGCTGTCCGATAACGGTAGGGATCGTGTTCGAGCGGCGGCTCGTCGGCGCGTCGGGCGGGCCTCGCGACACGCGTGCGCAGCGGGAAGCCTGACAGCCACGTGAGCGTCTGGTTGGCGCTCAACGCGCCGTCGTCGCCGCCGAGCGGGAGGCCGCCTGCGCGGGTCGTCCGGTTCACGGTCTTGATGATCCGGTTCAACGCCTCGATGAGCAGCGCCGCATGCGGACCGGTCAGCGCCGCCGGTTCGTAGACGAACGCCGTATAGCGCGAGGCCGCCACCCGTTCGATCAGCAACGGGAGTTCACGGGCGATGCCGCTGTCGTCGCGCAGTGCCTCCACCGTGCGGCCTTCGAGCAGCGCCGACCAGAGCGCGAGGACATCGTAGAGGTCGGCGCCCGCGAGGATCGAACCGGTACTGGCCTGGGCGACGGCGGACGCCGCCGGATCGACCGCGCAGCCGACAAAGCACAACGCTTGCTGCCGGCTGGTTCCACCGAGCACGCGTTCGTAAAAGCGCGGATAGCGTGCCGATGGCTGGCACGCGAACACCACCACCAGGTCGGCGCGCGTGCGGACTTCCGACAGCGTGGTGAAGAACGCGCCGCGATCCTGCAGCGCGAGCGTCGAAGCGGCCAGCGCATCGCCGTGCAGATGGTCGAGGATGGCCCCGCAGCCCGAGGCCAGTTCGTACAGCGAGCGCATGCCGGCGATGTCCGTGGCGAGCCCGCCGAAGAGCGGCCGGCGCGCGTGCGCCAGGATCCCGGTGGCACGGGCCAGCGCACTATCGAGGTCGGTGTCCTGGCCATCGATCGCCGGTTTGCACGAGGCGTCGGCGGCGCCGTAGAGGGCGAGCGCTGCGGCAAGCCGCGGGCAGTCGGTGGCGGGCGCGCTCAGGCTCTCATCGGCGTGCAGGGTCGCCGCGATGTCATCGCAGTGCAGCGGGCAGAAAGGGCAAGTCCAGTCGGGCGTGACGAATACCGAGGTCCCCGCTTGACCGGCGCTCGACGAAAGAGTGGACGAACTGTGCATGGCCGCGATTCAGCAAGGACCATGCCGGTTGGGCGACGCGTCGGATCGTTCGATGTTGCGCGACCGGCGCACCCGGGCACAGCGATGGGAATAGCGGGGGCATCGCAGGGAGCTTGTAACGTCCCACAGTGCCTCACGGAAAGCGCACAGGCCTCGGCGCGAGCGACGGGCACCGCGTGCAGCACAGTTTGTGCGTCAAGCTGAAACACTGTGTCACTTGCTGGTTACGCGCTGCAACACCTCACCTTGCCATTACATTACGGCCGTCTCACGCCCCATCCACTGGCACGGATATTGTGTGGAGCGGCTACGTGCGAACAGCGGCTGGGACGTCGAGCCGTCGGTCGTGAAGCGCCGAGGCAACCAGCCACGCGGCCGCGCCGCTCTTCATGGCGGCAGCAAGGTCGGCGTGGCCGCGGATGCCGCCCGCGCCGATCAGCATGCGCTCGCCGGCTTTGACGCGGATCGCGGAGAAGGTCGTGAGATCGGGACCTTCGTAGGCGCCCACCTGATCGAGCGTCATCGCGATGATGCGTGACGGCCACCAGGCGGTCGACTGGCTGCTGGCCTGATCGGCAGCCGGGCCGGCGAGCAGCTGGCCGGCGCGATGATCGAGCGACAGGATCGGCGCGAGACCTGCTGCTTCGGCGTCGTGCGGTGCAGCAGGGTCGCGCAGCGATTCGGTGCCGAAAACCGGCACGAGGGTGGCGGTGGAACAGCAGGGTGGCGCGACGGAGGGCCGGATGGATTCGATGTTCACGTGGATGCGGTCGAACAGGGCACGCACCGAAGCGAAGTCGGCAAAGCCGGCGTCGAGCCAGATTTCGACGCCGACCTGGGTTTCAGAGAGACCGTTGCAGAGGACGGCCAGGGTTTCAGCGTGGTCGCCCTGCCGAAGGATCGCGTTGAGATCGGCGACGTACAGCGTACGGGTGCCGGTTGCGCAAAGGAGGGCACGGGCGACGGTGAGCGGATCGCTGCCGTCGCACAGCATCGACTGGACTGGCCGGTAGCGCGCCCGCTCGCCACGCACGGCCCGCACGGCGTGGCCGTCGAGCAGATCGAGAACCGGTATCACCTGCATGGATGACTTTCCTTGATCAAACTATTTGTCTACGAGTATCTCACCGGCGGCGGCATCGACCCGGACCTGGCTTGCGAAGGTAGCCTCGCCGATCTGAGCGCACTCATCGTCGAAGGCCGCGCGATGCGCGGCGCCCTGGTGGCGGATCTGCTCGAACTCGACGGCGTGGATGTGAGCTTCGCCGCTTCGCGCTTCGAGCGGGTCGATCCGGCGCGTGCCCACTTCATCGCCCGGCCCGGCGAGCCGATGATGCGCTTTGTCGAGCGCGCGGCGGCCGGGCACGATTATGCGTGGATCATCGCGCCGGAGTGCGACAGCCTGCTGCTGCAACTGCACGACGTGGTCGGCGCCAAACGGTGGCTGGGTTGTACGCGGCAGGCCATCAGCACGGCGTCGAGCAAGCGGGAGACCGCTGCGTGCCTGGCCGCGCGGGGCATCGTGACGACCCCGGCGCTCCTGCCGCATGAGGCCGTGGCGCACGAAGGCAGCCACTGGGTCGTCAAGCCCGACGACGGCGCGGGCGGGCTGGAGACTTTCCTGTTCGACCGGCTGGACGACGCCTGCGCCGAGTACCACGCGCGCGCGGCGGCGGGGCGCAATCCGGTGCTGCAGGAATGGGTCGACGGAGAGCCGCTGAGCCTTTCGCTGATCTGCGGCGAGCACGGCGCCGAACTCATCAGCATCAACCGGCAGCAGATCGGTGTGGCCGAAGCCGCTGCGCCGGGTCATACGGAGCGCGTGGTCGAATTCAGCGCCGTCGAGGTCGATCAGATCGATCGTCATGGCGCACGTGGCCGTGTCCTCGAAGCGCTCGCGCAGCGTGTCGTCGCTGCGCTGCCTGGTCTGCGCGGGTTCGTCGGGATCGATCTGGTCTGGCATCAGCAGCGCGGCCCGGTCGTGATCGAGGTGAATCCCCGGCTCACGGCGGCGTATGCCGGGCTGTCCGCGCGCCTCGGGCGCAATCTTGCAGGATGTCTGCTGGCGGCGCATGGCGTGGTTTTGCCGCAGCGGCTTGCCGAAGTCGCGGCAGCAGCAGACCTGGACCCTGGCGCCGTGGCGGTACGCATGTGCGGAGCATCGTCACGATGA
The DNA here is from genome assembly GCF_004361815.1 of Paraburkholderia sp. BL10I2N1. Lineage (NCBI taxonomy): Bacteria > Pseudomonadati > Pseudomonadota > Betaproteobacteria > Burkholderiales > Burkholderiaceae > Paraburkholderia > Paraburkholderia sp. BL10I2N1. Next base: position 2,857,147 of record NZ_SNWA01000001.1, read on the forward strand.
CAGCCTCTCTTCCAGCGACAGCAGTCTGTCCGCCCCTCGATTCGTCCACCGCCGGGCCGGTGTTCGGCTGGGACGTGGGCGGCGCGCATGTGAAGGTGTCGATGGCGGATGCTTCGGGTTCACTGCTCGACGTCGCTCAATGGGCCTGTCCGTTGTGGCAGGGTCTGGAGCATCTGGAACGGGCGATCGACCTCGTGTTCGTCCGCTGGCCGGATGCGCGTGCCGCCTCGGCACGGCACGCGATCACGATGACCGGCGAGATGGTCGATCTGTTCGCCGATCGCGCCGAGGGTGTAAGCACGCTCACGCGTGCGCTTTCACAGCGGCTCGGCCCGCGCACGTTTTTCTTCGCCGGCGCACAGGGGTGGCTCGCGCCGTCGGCGTGCGCCGATGGCTGGCGTGCCGTGGCTTCCGCGAACTGGCTTGCCACGGCCGAATGGGTGGCTAGCCGCGTCCCCGATGCGTTGCTGGTCGATATCGGCAGCACCACCACCGACATCATTCCGGTCGTCTCCGGCCGGGTGGCCGCGAGCGGACGCAACGACGCCGACCGGCTTGTCAGTGGCGAACTCGTCTACCAGGGTGTCGTGCGCACGCCGCTGTGTGGCGTGGCGCAGCGCATCCGTTTCCGCGACCAGACAGCGAACGTGATGAACGAATGGTTCGCGGCGACAGCGGACGTCTATCGCCTCACGGGCGAACTGTGGCCGCCGCACGACCAGCATGCCAGCGCCGATAACGGACCGAAGACCGAGGCCGCGAGCCGCGTGCGGCTCGCACGGATGATCGGCCGCGACGCCGCTGAGGCGAGCGACGCGGAATGGCTGGATTTCGCGCAGCGCTGGCGTCACGAGCAGTTGGCGACCATCGCGACGAATCTCGCACGGGTGCGCGCTGCGCATCCGGCACTATCGAGCGCGCCGCTGGTCGGCGCAGGATGCGGGCGCTTTCTCGTGCCGGCGCTGGCGCAGCAGGACGGCCGCAGCTATATCGATTTTGCGGCGCTCGCCGGCGTTGGGCAGGCGGGCGACGAATCTCGTGAATGGATCGCGACCTGCGCGCCGAGCGTGGCGGTCGCCTTGCTGGCCGTGGCGGGCGCACGGCCCGACGCGCAGCGGGTTGCTGCGCCGGATCGACAAGCCCGGTAGCGAGTCACGTCATGCAGCGCGGAAAGGAACGAATCACAGTGGGCCAGCGGAGCAAGGGTCTGTCGACGGGGTCGAACTGTAGTGAGGACAACGGTCATGTGGGTGGTGAAAATCGGCGGAAGCCTCAGTCACGACCCATTGCTGCGCGAATGGCTGACGCAGCTTTGGGAACTGGGCGGGGGACGGGTCGTGATCGTCCCGGGGGGCGGCGATTTTGCGGACAAGGTCCGGCAGTACCAGAGCGAATGGCGCTTCGACGACCTCGCGGCTCACAACATGTGTCTGCTGGCGATGACGCAGTACGCGATCCTGATGCAGGGCGTGCTGCCCGAACTGATGCTGGCGGCGAACGAGGATCGCATCCGCCGTGCGTTGCGTGAGGGTCGGGTGGCCGTTTGGGTGCCGACCGGCCTGATGCGCGACACACCCGACAGCATGACCAACTGGGACACGACCTCGGACAGCCTCGCCGCGTGGCTGTCGACGACGCTCAATGCCGAGCGTCTGATGGTCGTGAAGTCGTGTCCGGTGGACGCGGGTGCGCCGCTCGAAACGCTGGCGGAGACGGGCGTGCTCGATTCAGGATTCGTGAACTACGTGAGCGAGGCGAACTATGTGGTCGAACTCTTCAACAAGGGCGACGTGGGCCTGATGCGAGACAGGCTGCTGCATGTGCCTGTTGCGTAATAGTCCGTTGAGTCCGTCGCCCCTGAGCCCGCGTTCCCTCAACCGCACGCGGGCGGGCCGAGCAAGACTTACGTCGCTTGAGCTTCATGCGGCGCGTGATGCAGCGCCTCCGCCCATTGCGCGACGTTTTTCGCGTTGAGACGTGCAGTGCGTCCTTCGTCGCACAGCGCCGCGCGAAAGCCCGCGAAGTCCGGCGCGAGTGCATGGATCTGCCCAAGTTGCGCCCACCCCAGCGACCCCGCGACACCCGTCATCGCGCCGTGTGCGCCGATCAAACCCAGGCAGTGCGCGAGCGTCGGCATGTCGACGCAATCGAACAGCGTGCGGCCGTTCTTGCTCGCCGTATCGAACACCATGCCGGCAAAGCCGAGCCCGGCGGCGTAGTCGACCAGATCGGCATCGATCCCTTCGTCGCTGAGCAGCACCGGCACCACGGTCGCCGGCAGGCTCGCCAGATGCGCGAGGCAGCGGCGCGCAGCCGGCCCCGGCGTCACGCCGACCTTGACGTAATCGACGCCCGCGTCGCTCACACGGATCACCCGCGTGGCGATGTCGTCGAGCGCCTCGGTCGGCACGTCGCCGATCGTTGCGCTGATCGGCTTGACCGGGTAGTGCGCCCGCAGCGCAAGGACGATCCGCGCGATCTCGTCGGCCGGCATGCCGCCGAGCGCGCCTTCGTCAGGCTCCTTCAGGTCGATGATTTCCGCCCCTGCCTGCGCGGCGTCGAACGCTTCATCGTGCGAGCGGACGCTCGCGAGCAGTGCGGTCATGTCTGTCTCCAGAACGGATGGTTCATCGGGCGGCGTCGATGAATGACGCCGTCAGGCGGCTTGCGATGGATTCGACGGCTGGCTCGACAGCGTGGCGTCCGCGCGATAACGCGCGATCGCCGCCATGATCCAGTCCCATGCGACACGTTCATCATTGCCAGCGGTCTTGTCGACGGCGATCTGCAGGTACGCAATCTCGCGATCGATCTTGTCGGCGGGCAGCATGAAGAGCCGGCTCACGAGAATCGCGCCTTCGACCACGGCGGCCTGCGCGCGATTGAAGCCGGCAAACGGCGCGTGCATTTCCCGATGCACGCATTTCATCCGCAGGACGGGCCGCTCGCCGGTGTCGCGCACCTCGTCGAGTTCCAGCTCCGTGTGCGCGAGCGCGCCGTCGAGTCTCACACCGAAGACGCGGCTTGCGGGCAGCGTGGGCCAGTCCCACTTGAAGCCCGTGACACAGCCGGCAAACACGCGCACGTCAGTCGTGAAATTGATCACGGCGGCACGGGTTGCCAGGATATTGTCGAGCGTGGCGGAGGGGCGAAACGGGGCGAGGATGGCGCGCTCCTCTTCGAAGCGCACGCCCATCGGTGCAATATGGGGCCGGCCATCACGCGCCGCAGTCGTAACGATCGTTTCGTGAATCATGGCGGGGAGCGCTGGTCGTTGCGGCGTGCTACCAGCCGGCAAATTTCGCTAGCGATTAGCAACGAACCGCACGGCAGCCGCCCATGGCGGCTCGTGCGGGATTAACGGGTGGCGATATACATCGTGATTTCAAAACCAAAACGCATATCGGTATAACTCGGTGTCGTCCACTGCATAGTCACCCTCCATGGTTGTAACAACGGTCGGAGCCTTCGCAGCCCCAACGCCCCGAAGGGCGCCGGACCGCGTTAGCGTCCTGTGTCACGCAAGCGTCATGCCAGATTGCGCCGATTGAAGCAGACACAGGAAACTTCGCTGGCTTACACGGATTACTGTCGCGGAAACGCAGCAAAGTGTTTCACCATCATACGAGCTTTTCGTTTCTGTGCAGGACTGTATTGACACAGCGGATAAGGGATCGTTTAGGTCTCGCAAAGTAAATCGTGAATTCCCTTCGAGAGGGGGCGCGCCTACATTGCAGAAACAGCGCAGCCACTCAGCAACCGGACACAGGGCAGCCTTCCTGGTCTGGCGGCGGCCGGTTCTTCACTCTCGAGGACACGACATGAACGACTTCACCAGGGCCGCCGTCGAGCCGGCACGCAACGTAGCCGATCCGCGTTCCCGTTATGCGGCGGGCGTCATGAAGTATCGCGAAATGGGCTACTGGCAACCGGATTACGCGCCGAAGGATACTGACGTGATCGCGCTCTTTCGCATCACGCCGCAGCCCGGTGTCGAACCTGAAGAAGCCGCCGCGGCGGTTGCCGGCGAATCGTCCACGGCAACGTGGACCGTGGTCTGGACCGACCGGCTCACCGCATGCGACATGTACCGCGCGAAGGCTTATCGCGTCGAACCGGTGCCGGCATCGAACGCCGCCGAGCCGCAGTTCTTCGCCTACATCGCTTATGAACTCGATCTGTTCGAAGAAGGCTCGGTCGCGAACCTCACGGCGTCGATCATCGGCAATGTGTTCGGCTTCAAGCCGCTGAAAGCGCTGAGACTGGAAGACATGCGCATTCCGGTCGCCTATCTGAAGACTTTCCAGGGGCCGCCGACCGGCATCGTGGTCGAGCGCGAACGGCTCGACAAGTACGGGCGGCCGCTGCTCGGCGCGACGGTCAAGCCGAAACTCGGGCTGTCGGGAAAGAACTATGGAAGGGTGGTCTACGAAGGGCTGAAAGGCGGCCTCGACTTTCTGAAGGACGACGAGAACATCAATTCGCAGGCATTCATGCACTGGCGCGACCGCTTTCTGTTTTCGATGGAAGCGGTGAACCGGGCTCAGGCGGAAACCGGCGAAGTGAAGGGGCATTACCTCAACGTGACCGCCGGAACGATGGAGGACATGTACGAGCGGGCCGAATTTGCCAAACAGCTGGGCTCATGCATCGTGATGATCGATCTGGTGATCGGCTGGACCGCGATCCAGTCGATGTCGAAGTGGGCGCGCCGTAACGACATGATCCTGCATCTGCATCGCGCGGGACATGGCACCTATACGCGGCAACGCAATCACGGCATCTCGTTTCGCGTCATCGCGAAGTGGCTGCGCATGGCAGGCGTGGACCATGCGCATGCCGGCACCGCAGTCGGAAAACTCGAAGGCGATCCGCTTTCCGTGCAGGGCTACTACAACGTATGCCGCGCGTCGCATAACGAAGTGGACCTCTCGCGCGGCATCTTCTTCGAGCAGCCCTGGGCAGGATTGCGCAAGGTGATGCCGGTCGCGTCGGGCGGCATCCATGCCGGGCAGATGCATCAGCTGATCGATCTGTTCGGCGACGACGCGATCCTGCAGTTCGGCGGCGGCACGATCGGCCATCCCGCCGGTATTCAGGCGGGTGCGGTGGCCAATCGCGTGGCGCTCGAGACGATCGTGAAAGCGCGCAACGAGGGCCGCGACATCGTCAACGAGGGGCCTGACCTGCTGGAGGCCGCGGGTCGCCACTGCACGCCACTCAGGCAGGCGCTCGATACCTGGCGTGACGTGACGTTCAATTACGCCTCGACCGATACGCCGGACTTCGCTGCCACGCCTACCGCGGCCTGAGCCACGTTCAACTCCACTGTCGAAAGAGAGGTCTGCCATGCGAATCACCCAGGGCACGTTTTCGTTTTTGCCGGAACTGACCGACGAGGAAATCGGCCTGCAGATCGACTACGCCTTGCGCCAGGGCTGGGCATGTTCGGTCGAGTTCACCGACGACCCGCATCCGCGCAATACGTACTGGGAGATGTGGGGCCTGCCGATGTTCGACCTGCACGACGCAGCGGGCGTGCTGCAGGAGGTCAATGCATGCCGCAGGTCATATCCGGAGCACTACATCAAGGTCAATGCATTCGATTCCGTGCGTGGCTTCGAGACGATGCGGCTCTCGTTCATCGTCAACCGGCCTGCTGTCGAACCGGGCTTCCGGCTCGAACGGCAGGAGGCAGAAGGGCGCGTGCAGCGTTACAGCATGAAGAGCTATGCCAGTGACCGGCCAGCGGGCGAGCGCTATGCGACCGGTAGTTGACCCGTAGTTGACCCGTAGTTGACCCGTAGTTGACCGGGATTCGAACCAACGGTTTTGATGAACATAGAGGGAGATAACGATGTCCGTCGATGCTTCACTCGACCTGCCGCTGCACGAGCGGGCGGACGTGCCGGAAAGAGAGGAAGGAGAACGTGCGTCCACCGGGTCGCGTGTCGATCTTGTCGGCCTCTTCCGCGAGTCGGGCATTGGCGATGTGCTGGCCGAGCTCGACCGCGATCTGGTTGGCCTCGCGCCCGTGAAAACGCGCCTCCGCGAAATCGCCGCTCATCTGCTCGTCGAGCGGGCGCGCGAGACGCTCGGCATCGCGAGCGGCGCGCCGACGTTGCATATGTGTTTTTCCGGCAATCCCGGCACCGGCAAGACGACCGTCGCGCTGCGCATGGCGGAGGTGCTGCACAGGCTTGGCTATATCCGCCGCAATCATCTGGTATCGGTGACGCGCGACGACCTCGTCGGCCAGTACATTGGCCACACGGCGCCAAAGACGCGCGACGTCCTCAAGCGGGCCATGGGCGGCGTGCTCTTCATCGACGAGGCGTACTACCTGTATCGCCCCGAGAACGAGCGCGATTACGGTCAGGAAGCCATTGAAATCCTGCTGCAGACGATGGAGAACCAGCGCGGCGATCTCGTCGTGATTCTGGCGGGCTACGAATCGCGCATGGAGACCTTCTTTCAGAGCAACCCAGGCTTTCGTTCGCGGATCGCGCATCACATTACGTTTCCCGACTACGATGCCGCAGAGTTGCTGACGATCGCCGAACGCATGCTGGCGACGATGCATTACCGCCTTGATGGCGAGTCGCGTCAGGCATTCGCCGATTATCTCGACCGCCGTATCCGTCAGCCGAACTTCGCGAATGCGCGCTCGGTGCGCAACGCGCTCGACCGCGCCCGCCTGCGCCAGGCGAACCGCCTGTTCGCCGACGCGATAGGAGGCGCTGGCGCCGCCGATGCCGCGACGCTGACCCTGCTGTCCGCCACCGATATCCGCGCGAGCCGCGTGTTCGACGACACACCGCCGCCCGGGCCGACTTGACTGCTGAATTGACCGTTTGAGGAGATCGCCATGCAGGACGGACGAACCACGCTTTCGAAGTTCCTCATCAACACGCTTGACCGCAAGTCTTCTCCGATCGCGGCAAGCGGGCTGTCGGCCTTGCTCATCGATGTCGCCGCGTCGATCAAGACGATCTCGGCGGCGCTCACCAGGGGGGCGCTCGGCGGCAACTACGGCTCGGCGGAGACTGTCAACACGCACGGCGAGGAACAGAAGAAGCTCGACATCGCCACCAACGACATCTTCCTGCAGCACTGCGAGTGGGACGGCTTGCTCGCGGGCATGGTGTCGGAGGAAATGGACGAAGTCTATGCGATTCCCGACACCTGGCCGCGCGGGGAATACCTGCTGGCGTTCGATCCGCTCGACGGCTCATCGAATATCGACATCAACGGTGTTGTCGGTTCGATCTTTTCGGTGCTGCGCGTGACGGGCGAGCCGCACGACGCCGGCGTGAGCGACGCGGCGTTTCTCAGGCCTGGCCACGAACAGGTGGCAGCCGGCTACGCGATCTACGGGCCGTCGACGATGCTCGTCCTGTCAGTGGGTAACGGCACGCACGGCTTCACGCTGGAGCGGGACGTCGGCAACTTCGTGCTGACGCATTCCGATATCCGCATTCCCGAGGACAGTTGCGAGTTCGCGATCAACGCGTCGAACGAACGCTTCTGGGAGCCGCCCGTGCGACGCTATGTGCAGGAATGCAAGGACGGCCGCAGCGGTTGCCGCACGCGCGATTTCAACATGCGCTGGATCGCATCGATGGTGGCGGAGGTGCATCGCATCCTGATGCGCGGCGGCGTCTTCATGTACCCGCGCGATTTCAAGACCCCGGCGATGGAAGGGCGCCTGCGGCTCCTCTACGAAGCGAGCCCGATGAGCTTTCTGGTCGAGCAGGCAGGCGGCCTCGCGATCACCGGACGCGAGCGGATCCTCGATGTGGTGCCGCGCGCGCTGCATCAGCGCGTGCCGGTCATTCTCGGGTCGAAGAACGAGGTGGCGCGCATCGGACGCTATCACAGCGAGTATGACCGTGGCGCGGACAAGCCGTACACGTCGCCGCTCTTCAACGAACGCTCGCTGTTCCTGCCGGAAGCGCCGGCCTGACTGGCGCGTGAAGCATTGCGGACAGAGGCGACGCGGGCGCTAGGCACGCACGACGCACCCACTACGCACGCGTGAACAACAGGATCAGGGAGACAGCCCTATGTCAGTCAAACATCCGATCATCGCGGTGACTGGTTCGAGCGGCGCCGGCACGACGACCGTCATGAAGAGCTTCACCCACATCTTCCGGCGCGAGCGCATCAACGCGCAGATCGTCGAGGGTGATGCGTTCCATCGTTACGACCGCGTGGGCATGCGCGAGGCGCTCAGGCAGAGCGAGCGCGACGGTGTGCTCAATTTCAGCCACTTCGGCCCGGAGGCGAACCTGCTGCAGGAACTGGAGTCTTTGTTCGCGAGCTACGGCGAAGCGGGTGCGGGCAAGTTTCGCCGCTACATTCACGACGACGCCGAGGCTGCCGCATACAAACAGGAGCCGGGCTCGTTCACGCCCTGGCTGGATATCGCCGCCGGCACCGACCTGATGTTCTACGAAGGTCTGCACGGCGCGGCGGTTACCGACAACGTCGATATCGCAAAGCACGCGGACCTGCTGATCGGCGTGGTGCCGATCATCAATCTCGAATGGATCCAGAAGCTGCATCGCGACCAGACTATGCGCGGCTATTCGCATGAGGCGGTCGTCGACACGATCCTGCGGCGCATGCCGGATTACGTGAACTACATCTGCCCGCAGTTCTCGCGCACGCACGTGAATTTCCAGCGCGTGCCGACCGTGGATACGTCGAATCCGTTTACCGCCCGCGAAATTCCGCAGCCGGACGAGAGCTTCGTGGTGATCCGCTTTGCGCGGCCGAAGGGCATCGATTTTCCCTACCTGCTGACGATGCTGCACGACTCGTTCATGTCGCGGCCGAATGTGATCGTCGTGCCGGGCGGGAAGATGGGTCTCGCGATGCAGCTCATCTTCACGCCGATGATCCTGCAACTGATCGACCGCCGCGCGCGGGCGTGACGGTGGCGGGGACCGGGGCAAGGACAGAGTTGAGCATGACTCAGGAATCAACCGAAGGAGCGGACGATGGCTTTCATCGCATTGCGTCAGTTGCTGGACCACGCGGCGGAGCATGGCTATGGCGTGCCCGCGTTCAACGTCAACAACATGGAGCAGATCCAGGCGATCATGCAGGCCGCCGAGTCTACCCGCAGCCCGGTGATCCTGCAGGCCTCGGCGGGCGCGCGCAAATATGCGGGCGAGCCGTATCTGCGTCATCTCGTGCTGGCGGCACTTGAGGCGCATCCCGATCTGCCGGTCGTGCTGCATCAGGATCATGGCGCGAGCCCGTCGGTGTGCCAGCAGGCGATCCGCTCCGGGTTCACGTCGGTGATGATGGACGGTTCGCTGCTGCCCGACCAGAAAACCCCCGCGGCCTACGAGTACAACGTCGACGTGAGCCGTCGTGTGGTCGAGGCGGCGCATGCAGTCGGCGTTTCGGTGGAAGGCGAGCTTGGCTGCCTCGGCTCGCTCGAAACCGGCCAGGCGGGCGAAGAGGACGGCGTCGGTGCAGCAGGCAAACTGTCGCGCGACGATCTGCTGACCGACCCCGAGCAGGCCCATGCGTTTGTCGAAGCGACCGGCGTCGACGCGCTCGCGATTACCATCGGCACGTCGCACGGCGCGTACAAGTTCAGCCGCCAGCCGACCGGCGACATCCTCGCCATCGACCGCATCGTCGAGATACACCGCCGGCTGCCTCAGACGCATCTGGTGATGCACGGCTCGTCGTCGGTGCCGCAGGAATGGCTCGCGACGATACGCGAGTACGGCGGCGAGATTCCCGCCACGTGGGGTGTGCCGGTGGAGGAGATCCAGCGTGGCATCGCCAACGGCGTGCGCAAGGTCAATATCGACACCGACATCCGCCTCGCGATGACCGGCGCAATGCGACGCGCGCTGGCGTCCTCGCGCACGGAATTCGATCCGCGCCATGCGTTGAAGGCGGCCACGGCGGCGGCGCGCGATCTCTGCATCGAGCGCTTCGAGGCGTTCGGCTGTGCCGGCCAGGCCGATACGATCAAGCCGCTGTCGCTCGACGCGATGGCGCGCCGCTATCACTGAGATCAGGGCCTAGAACAGGTCCCAGGTTGAGGACGCCCGGCTTCTGTCGGGAAGGAGAACACGATGCGGGACTTTCTGATTGCGCCTTCGCTGCTTTCGGCCGACTTCGCACGACTCGGCGACGAAACCGCCGCAGTAGTGGCGGCCGGCGCCGACTGGGTGCACTTCGACGTGATGGACAACCACTACGTGCCGAACCTGACGGTCGGCCCCCTCGTCTGTGCGGCATTGCGGCCGCACACGGAGGCCCCGCTCGATGTTCACCTGATGGTGAGCCCGGTGGATGCGCTCGTCACGGCGTTCGCCGAAGCGGGCGCCGACGTGATCAGCTTTCATCCGGAAGCGTCGCAGCATGTGCACCGCACGATCGCGCTGATCAAGGCATCGGGTGCACGGGCGGGGCTCGCCCTGAATCCGGCCACGCCGCTCGCGGTGCTCGATCATGTGCTGGAAATGCTCGATGTGGTGCTGGTGATGTCGGTGAATCCGGGCTTTGGCGGCCAGGCTTTCATTCCGGGCACGCTGCAAAAGCTTGCCGCCTTGCGCGCACGGGTCGATAGCGTCATCGAGCGCACCGGGCGGCCGCTCCTGATCGAAGTCGACGGCGGGGTCAGGCAGTCGAACATCGCGGAGATCGCGCAGGCGGGAGCCGATGTGTTCGTCGCCGGTTCGGCCGTGTTCGGCGCCGACGACTATGCCGCGGCGATCGGCGCGATGCGCGCCGAACTGGCCTCCGTGAACGATCGCGTGCCGGAGCGTATGCTCGCGGATTGAGACGGTGACGTTCGGCCGTCGATTTCAGGAGCGAAGCATGGCTACGGAATCTCCCGCAGGTGAACTGGGCGTCGTCGCGCCCGCGTTCTCGCTGCCTGCCACTGACGGACGGACCTTGACGCTGGACGACGTGCGAGGCGAGCACGGTCTCGTGGTGGTGTTCATGTGCAACCACTGCCCTTATGTACAGGGCGCGTTGCCGCATCTTGTGCGCGATGCGCGCGAACTGGCGAAGCTGGGTGTCGGCGTGGTCGGCATCAGTTCCAACGACGCCGCCACGTATCCGGACGATTCGTTCGAGCGGATGGCATGGCTCGCTGCCGATCTGGGTTTGCCGTTTCCTTACCTGTATGACGAAACGCAGCAGGTGGCCCGTGCCTATGGCGCGGTGTGCACGCCGGAGTGTTTTGGCTTCGACGCGGGTCTGCGGCTGCGCTATCGGGGGCGGGTCGATGCCTCGCGCAAGGAGCCGGTCGAAGATGCACCGCGTGAACTCTTCGATGCGATGCGTGAGATTGCGCGGGCGGGCGTGGCGCCGGAGCCGCAGTATCCGGCTTTCGGCTGTTCGATCAAGTGGAAGTTGGGCTAGGCGCATCGGAGCGCGATGCGCGAAAAGAGGCTCAGCGCTTCTTCCTTGCCGTCGTGCCCGGTGCATGCCAGGCGCTGAGATCCTGCTCGGGCCGGTCCACCTCGCACCCCCAGTCCAGCGGCTGATCCTGATCGAAGCGCTTGCCGAGCTGCCACGCGATTTCAGCGCGGGCAAGCTGAACGCCCATATAGAACGCGTGTCCGCCGTCGTTTTCCAGCTTCAGCCCCGGATACAGCGCAAAGGGATCGAGCGCGGTCTGATGTCCATCGCGGTTGTACACATGGATACCGTCCGCCGCGACCTGCACGCGGAAATTCGGATCGCGCACCGCCCCGGCAAGTTCTTCTATTTCGCGGGCGTCGTACGGAAAAGGCCGCTTCGCATGCAGCGCGGAGAGATCCCCGGAAATGCCTTTCGGCAACACCTGTGCCTCGCGAGCCGCATGCATCACGCGCCTGGCGAGGTCGGCTTCGCGCACGGCACGCCGCGCGTGCAGACTGACCGACGTAGTTAGTACCGCACTGACCCGCAACTCGGCCGCCATGCCAAGCAGTAGCGCGTTGATCCCGCTCGTATCGGCTTCGGTCAGCTCCGTGACGTTGCCGATACCCATCATGATGCCGATCTCCGGATACCGTTCGCGCAGCGCGACATAGCGGGCGATCGACGCGGCCAGTCCAAACGGAATCGGATCGAGAATCGGATCGGCGAGAAAGGCGCGGCCGCGTTGCGTCATCGCATCGATGGCGGCATCCAGCGAGGCCGGATCGCGCGGCTCACGCGCGACGAGGACCGGCGTCGACGGCACCTCATCCGCGATCCACAATGTATCGACGTTCAGGCTCATCAGGTAGTCGGCGCCTGCGCGGCCGCCGCGCACGAGTTCAGTCGTCTGCATCGAGTCGACGCTCACCCGGTAACCCTGCGCCTTCAACAGCTTCACCGCGTCTTCGAGATGCGGAAACGGCGTTTCCGGCAGACAGCCGATGTCGATCACATCCGCGCCCTGATCGGCATAAAGCCGTGCGCGCGCCTCGATGCCGTCGAGATCGAGCCTCGGCGCATCGACGATTTCCGCGAAGATGTGCGTCTCATAGCGCGACAGATCAAAGTGCTGCGCCTCGCGGCCGAAGAACTGCGGCAGATCCTTGACCTCTTCGGGCCCCCGTTCGACGGGTACGCCATAGTGCGCGCTCAACGCGTCGAGATCGCCGCGGCAGCGGCCCGGTACGATCATCCGGGTCGCAATGAGCGGCAGCGGTACGCGCCGGCGCACCAGCTCGGCGGTCATCAGACCCGCGACCTGCAGCCCGATTTCGCGGACCTCCCACGTGAAGGGAGGCACAACCCCCGAGGCACTTCCCTCGATGGGGGCGATGCCTTCCAGCACCTGCTTCAGGCTTTTTTCGGCCAGTCTGCCGGTCAGGAAGACGATGTGGTCCATGCGAGCTTGAGGTCTGCCAGCCGTTGGTCGAGTGCCGCTCTGAGTTCGTCGAGCGAACGCGCTACTGTCGTGTGTTCGATACGCGTGAGCCGCTCGACGTTGTCGAGTTCGATCGTGCGGGGACGCACCTCGACCCATTCGTGCGGACTTTGCGTAATCACGCTCGGTGCCGTGTCGCATGCGAAAACGATGCCCGGTATGCATTGCTTGCCGGCCTGCGCGTACAGGTTCGTCGGCAGCGTGTCGGAGATGCCGTATGCGCACTTCGCGACCGTGTTGCTCGTCGCGGGGGCGATCACGACGGTGTGGTATTGGCCGGTGTACAGCATGCCGACCGGCACGCTGCTCGCACTGTTGTCGCGTATCACCCGGAAATGCTCGCGCAGTTTCGGCACGGTCCAGCCATAGAGCGGCAGCACTTCCTCGCCAGCCGCGGACAGAAACAGGTCCACGCCCGGCAGTTGCCGCGCCATGTCGATCGATTCCTCGAGCATGTGGCCCGAGCCGGTCACGCACCACGCGAATCGCGCGTCGGGCTTGAACTCGCCGAGCCGCCGGGCGGGCGTGGGTGTGCTCATGCCTCGGGCGATGGGTCCGATCCGTCGTGCGACAGCCGGATGTGCAGTCTGTGCATCTTCCGGTACAGCGTGTTGCGGCTGATGCCCAGGCCCTTGGCGACGTTGCTGACGTTCCAGCGGTGCTCGTCGAGGAGCGCCAGCACGGTCTCGCGCTCCTTCAGCTGGATCGCGTTGAGGGCCGAGGTGTCGGCGTCGTCCGCGAGATGCGCGGCCTGAACCATGCTGGGTGCGCCCGATGGGCGCGTAGCCGGGGACGCACCCGTGCCATGCACGACCTCGGCGGGCAGATGCGAGCAGCGAATCTCCGCGCCGTCGCATAGGGCGACCGCCATCTGCAGTACGTGACGCAACTGACGGATGTTGCCCGGCCACGCGTAGCTCAAGAGCGCATGCTGGGCCTCGGCGCTCAGCGCGGGCGGATCGTCCAGTTCGCTTTCGAGGATATGCTGCATCAGCGCGAGCGCGTCGGCCCGGTCGCGCAGCGCGGGCAGGTTCAGTTCGATGCCGTTGAGCCGGTAATACAGGTCCTCACGGAACTGGCCTGTCTGCACAAGTTCCATCAGATTGCGGTGGCTCGCGCTGATCAGCTGGAAATCGACCTTGATGGTGTTTTCCGTGCCGAGCGGCGTCACCTCGTGTTCTTCCAGCACGCGCAACAGACGCGCCTGCAGCGCCATCGGCATATCGCCGATCTCGTCCAGAAACAGCGTGCCGCCGTTGGCCTGCACGATCTTGCCGCGCCGGCCTTCACGCTGCGCACCGGTGAACGCCCCGGCGCGGTAGCCGAACAGTTCGCTTTCGATCAGGTTCTCCGGCAACGACGCGCAGTTGACCGCGACGAACGCACCGGCGCAGTTCGGGCTGATGCTGTGCAGCGCGTTCGCGAAGACTTCCTTGCCGGTGCCGGTCTGTCCTTTGAGGATGATCGGAATCTTGCGCTGGATCACGCGCGCGGCAAGCTGGATCTGCGAGGCCATGCCCGGATCGCCGAATTCCAGATGGGACAGCTTGTCGAGGCGGCTGGTCTGCTCGCGCGTATCGCGTTGTTTGACGGTTCTGTTGCGCGCCCCAGGTGAGACATCGCGCACGGTGGGGTCGGTCATCAGGATGCGCGTGGCGCTCGTCGCGGCGTCGCGCGGCGTTTGCGCGACGAGGAAAAAGCGGTTGTTCGCGTTCGCGCTATAGACCGTCACCGGATGGAACGAGCCGCGTATACTGCGCGCGATCATGTCTTCGAGCGACGAATTGAATGCTTCTTCGATGCGCTTGCCCACTAGTTCGGTATGCGAGCGGAAGTCGAGCTGGAAGAGCGCGCTGCGGCTGGCGGCCAGCACCACACCGCTGTCGCTGACCGCGAGCTTACCTGCATGCAGCGTGCTCACGAATTCAGGGCGGCTATGGAAGTGGATCATGTTCGCGTGGCGGTAGCGCGCATCGATCAGGCGGTTTTCGATCATCTGCCGTGACATGCCGACGAGCACGAGCGAATGCTGCTGCAGGAGCTTCGAGCGGCTCGTGACATCGAGTACGCCGGCGATGACGCCGCGATCGTCGAAGATCGGCGCCGCCGAGCAGGTCAGCGACGTATAGCGCGAATAAAAATGCTCATGCTGGCAAACGGCAAGGCAGTCACGTTCGACGAGACAGGTGCCCATGCCGTTCGTGCCTGCTTCACGTTCGCTCCAGAGCGCGCCGACGCGCAGCCCGTCCGCGCCAATCGCCTCGCCGAACGGCACCGAGGAAACCTGGTGCACGATCACGCCTTCCGGGTCGACCAGCACGACCGCCAGTTCAGGGTCGGCGAGCTGTTGATACAGCGTGGTCATTTCGAGCTTCGAGCAGGCGATCAGATCGCTGGCCGCTTCGCGGCGTGCCGCGAGTTCCTGCTGCGTGAGTATAGGCGGCGTCACGAAGCGGGCCGGATCGAGCCTGAACTCGTTCAGGCATCGCGCCCACGACTGCGCCACGGAATCACTGGTGGGGCGGGTGGCCAACTGGTGGTTGACGGTACTGAGCACTTCCCGAACATGTGTATCGATGTCAGCAAGCGACGACATGGAGCGTTGTCTCCGTTGCGTCCGTTATCCGTGCGCGATGTTTCTCGAACGGTTGCGGCGCGTATATGTGTTTGTTTCCCCTCGGGCGCTGCGTCTTACAGGAGCACGCATGCGCTGCAATCGGGCCGCCCCTTGATCTGGAACGGACTTCGGGGCGGGCACAGACTCTCTCAAAACTCTACAACCGATGGCGCTGGTATTCAATAAATTAGAGGAATTAACGGAGCATTTGAGCCCGGATTTTGCTTCGCTGTGCAACAACCGTCGCGGGACGAACGAAAATGCCCACGTGTTGCGAATTCGGGACACTATGTGCATGGGAAGACGCCCCTGTTCAATCTGCCAGCCTGGCCGCCACGCGGCGGAGGACCCCATGGACCGTTTCGATGCGATTCGCCACAACGGCTTTTCTGCGGTTTCCGCCGCTTCCGATGCGGCAATGCAGCACGCTGCATTCGATTCTTCCGCCCGGCAGGCGAGCCGTGCGCCGATGGATATTGTGTATATCGAAGGATTCACGGGGCAGACAGTAATCGGCATCGATCATGGCGAATTGCACGCGCCTCAACCGGTACGCATGAGTCTCGCAATCGGCGTGCCCGCGATTCGAGCCTGCACGACCGATCGCATCGAAGACACAATCAACTATGCTGCAGTGCGCGAAGCCCTGCATGGACTGCTTGCATCGCACGGCACGCAATTGCTCGAGGCGCTTGCAGAAAAGGTGGCGCAATTGCTGATCGCAGATTTCGGAGCGCACTGGGTGCGCGTTTCGCTCGCCAAGCCCGCCAAATTCGAGGACGTCGAATCAGTGGGCGTGCTCATCGAGCGGCGCCGCGATGAAACCCGTGCTGCCTATGCGACATGTGCTTCGCTTGGAGAAGGGCTGATTCCGAACTGAGATCCGGCGGGTTTCACACAGGCGGCAAATCGCAAACAGGGAACGGCGGCGGTGCGGCGAATCACGCCGTTCCTGTCGCTGTCATTCGGCGCAAACGCGCGCCGGTCACTTCACCGCGGGCGCGCCCGTTGCAGCCTGTCTGGCGACGCCGCAGGCACGGTACGCCTCGGCCTGCAAGGTAAGGAACTTCTTCGTCTGGGCTTTCGCGCGATCGACCCGGAACTCGGCGCCGCCTTCACCGCCGAGCGTGGCGTATTTCGCAAACGTCGACTGTTCGACGAAATCGTCATAAGACAGGGCCTGCGCAATCCGGTCGATGACGCATGAGCATTTGTAGACGTTGACGAAGTCGTGCCCGTTGTCGTCCATGCAGCTCAGCACGTATTCGACACGCCCCTGCGTCGGGTAGTCGTGACCTTGCGCCGGGTTGCCACCCGCAGCAGCATCTTCGGCCAGCGCCAGCGGCGCAGCCACGGCGAGGCAGGCGAATACCAGCAGCGTGCGACATCGTAGAGTCATGCCAGTGCCTCCGTTGGAGTGCGATGGTCGATCGGGACGAGGCGTGCGTGCAGCCGCCTCGCCGCTCGCCAGCGTCCCCTTACGCCCTCATGGGTCGCTTCATGCGGTGCTTCGTTCAGACGCTCAGCGGGCCTCGGGTCACACCGCCCGGAGGCCCCGCATCATGCCGCGAATCTGCCCGCTCAGTTAGGCGCAAACGGATGTGCGACCGTGGCCTTCTTCGCCACCACTTCCGCTGCATTCGGCTCCCCCGCTACCGCGCGCTGGATCGCTTCGCGCGTGGCCTTGTAGTTGAACTCCTGGATCTTCTTGTCGTCTTCGGCCTGCCAGTGAATGAAGACGCCGACGCAGACGAACAGGTCGTCGGCCTCGTCCTTCGGGATCGTCCCGTCTTCGACGCTGTCCGCTACCGCCAGCGCCACGGCGTGCTGTGCCGGACCGAACATCTGCACGGCCTGCTTGGCGCCCTTGATCGTCACCTTGTTGAACAGGATGGTATTGGGCTTGGTGAGCAGGTTCGGCGCAACGACGGCCAGCAGCGATGTAAAGCCGTCCTTGTTGTTGGTCAGCGCGTGGCAGAAGGCTGTCTCGGCAGCGGAGCCGCGCGGACCGATAATCAGGTCGATGTGGGCGACCTCGTTGCCGTCGCCGACCAGCGACTCTCCTACCATGACGCGGTTGATCTTGGCCATGCTGTTCCTCCAGTGGATGGGTATTCGATGTATGGGACTGCGGTCAACTCGCGACGCCGTGAGGACGGCCGCGCAAGAAAGGAATGAGCGGACTGCCTAACCCTGGTGTTCCTAACATGTTCCGTGCCAGAGTCAGATGCGTGTCGCCGACCGACCCGTTTGACTCCGTTCCAGCAGGTTCGCCACGAACAGGGTCGCGACAGTGAGATCTGCGCTCGTGCCAGGATTGATGCCGCGTGCCTTTAGCCCGGTGTCCCATGCGGACAGACGCAACGCGTCGGGGACTTCGGCGGGACGGGTGAGCGCTGCGCGCCATTGTTGATGCCAGAGGCGCGCTTCGCGCGTGACACTTTGCGCCACCGTCTCACCGTGCTTGCGCACAATGTGCGAATCGGGCCAGCGGCCGAGAAACGTCAGAAACACATCGAGCGTCACGATGGCATCGAGCGTACGGGATGGCCACCCGCGCACGGCGGCGAGGCCTGTGTCGAACACATCGCTAAAGCCGTTCGCGTACTGGCGCGCGATGCTGTCGCGCGGAGCGGCCAGCGTCATCGCGGCGCGCAGGTCGACGGAGGGCGCTGCGTGGACGCTTTGCTCGGGCGCATCGCCCAGGCCGCCGGGATTCGCGAGCGCGATGGCGCGATAGGCGGCGCGGGCGTCGTCGAGATCGAGGCGGGCGAGGACGCGTTCGGTGGCCGTATGCCACGCGGTGGCCGTGGCGGCGCAGCCAGGTTCGTCGAGCGCCGCAGCGAGCGGTCCGGCGAGCAGCACGATGCCGAGATTGGTATTGCAACCGACGGCCTTGCGGGTACGCGTCACCGCGTCGAGAATGCGCGCGCCCACAGGCGCACCCTGTATGAAGAGCGCGCCTGCCGCCGCCTCGGCACTTTCGATGAACTGCGCGGACGTCATGCCGTGCCCCGCACTATCGACGCTGACGTTGCCCGGTTTTGCCGTTTCGACGTCGAGGCGGCAGGCGTGCAGGAAGGCCTCGCGCGCGTCGGCGAGGAGCGGATTGTCAGCTGCCGGCATGGCCACCTGCCAGTGGCAGCGCGACGGGCGGCGCGCAGGCCGCCGCGAGCTTGCGGTCCAGCAGGTCGTCGACCAGCGCCGCGGCGATATCGAGCCCGGTCACCGATTGGAGTCCGCGCCACGCGGCAACGCCGTTGACTTCGAGCACCAGCGGACGGGTTGCGTCGTCGGGATCGGGAATCAGGTCGACCCCGGCGTAATCGAGGCCCAGTGCGCGGGTCGCACGCACCGCGCTGGCGGCGAGCGGCTCGTCCAGCGTCGCTGGCTGGCAGGCCGCGCCCTGCGCGAAATTGTGAATCCAGCCCTTGCCGCCGACGCGCCGCATCGCGGCCACCGCGCGTCCTCCGATCACGAGCACACGCCAGTCGAAACCGGTGCGCCCGCCATCGACATAGCGTTGTAGATACGCGACCTGCTGGTACGTGCGCAGCGACGGCAGGGGCGTCAGCGTGCGGCTTGCCGCACCTGTGCCGCTGCGTGTGCGGGGCCGGCTCGCGCCGAGCCGCCGCAAGCCTTTGCCTTGCGAGCCGAACAGCGGTTTGAGGACGACCTGGCGGCCCGCCGCCGCCTCACGCATCAATACGCGCTGGGCAAACGCCGTCGATTCGCCGGCCCATGTAGCGGGCGTTGGGATACCGTGAAGGTTGAGCAGAAAGCTGGTCATCGACTTGTCGACACTGCGCTCGATCGCGCGCGCGTCGTTGTACACCGGCACGCCACATTCGCGCAGCGCGTGCAGGATGCCGAGCCGCAGCGTGACCTGCTCGAACGTGCCGCCCGCGATGCCGCGCACGAATGCCGCGTCGGGCAGTGTGTGGCCGAAACCGGGCAGGGCGAGGCCGTACGGCGCCCAGCTGGTGTCGATGCGGCAATCGGCGAGATCGACGCAGCGAGCCTCGACGCGCCGCGCGCGGAAGGCTTTTTTCAGGCGCAAGGTGTGCCAGCCGGTTTCGTCGGTGATGATCGCGACGCGCAGGCCGGTGGCGGGCGGCGTCCCGATCATGGCGCACCCCATTGGGCTTGCAGGAGCGCTGCGTCGACCTTCCCGCCGTGATACGTCGCACCGCTTTCGAGGCTGCTGATCCACACCTCCGCAGGCGCGAAGAGCGCCGGATCGATCTGGTAGAAGTCGTAGTTGAAGGCGGTGAAGATATCGGCGAACGGCCGGCCGTAATCGCGCGCATTCGACGACGGCAGTTCAGTCGCCAGGCGTCGTGCAACTGCATCGTGTTTCACCGTCAGATGGACGCGGCCGCCGTACAGGATGGCGTCGTTGGTGCGTCCCATCGCGGCGATGCCGTCGGGCGCGGGCGGTGGCAGGGGAGCGCAGCCGCTGCCTTCGACGACCTCTGCCAGATCCACGCCAAGCACATGCGTCTTGTGCAGTGCAACCTCGACGACCCGTGCCACGACCTGCACCGTCCCCGCGACAGAGTGTGTCGGTGTGACAATCAGCGTGAGCCGTTCGGGCGTGAGCCCGCAGTCATTCACGACCTTGTCGACGATGACCTGCGGCGGCAGGCGGTCGACTTCCAGCACCAGCGCGCCATGATCGTGGCGGTCACGGTAGCCGAGTTCGGTGAACAGATCCTCCTTGCCGGCCAGCGCGCGCGCCGGGCCCGAACCCAGCGAGAAAAACTTCTTGCCGCCGGTCTGTTCCCGGGTCGCCGACAGGCTCCAGCCCGCGTACTGGCTGCCGAGGCAGGCAAGCACCGGGGATGATGTCTGCACGTCGATCATGACGGGCCACAGAGGTGTGTTTTCCGCACTCATTCGCGTGCTGACGCGACCCAGACCGCCCATGCAGATCCGCGCGATCAGCACGCCGGCGTCGAGGCTGCCGGGCGCGTCCACGCCGGCATCGGCGAGCACGGTTCCGGCTTCAGTGTGGGAGATGGCGATGCGCAGGCTCGCGGCTTCGTCAACGAGTTGCGTGACGAGCCGTTCGCTGAGCGCGTTCACGCTGAGGAGCGGCGTTTGCGCGATATCGGCGGCGTCAGCCGGGGAGGGTGATGACGTCATGGGAGGGCTGGTGGCAGGTGTCAAGGCATTGCAAAAGGCACGCGTGCTGCAGTTCCAGCGCGTCGCGGACGGCGTCGATGGTGCGCGCGGTGACGACCAGCGTGCACACCGGCTGTCCCGCCTCGATGCGCGTGCCGGGTTGCGGCACGTCGCGGCAGGTAGGGTCTGCAAGGCAGGCATCGCTGAATGCGGGCGATACGGTGAACGCGTGCGGGGCGAACAGGAGGCGCTGGCCGGCGCGAAGCGCGGCGCGTGGCGGGCCCTCTCGCGGCAGCCGGCCATGCAGACAGGCATCGATGTGACAGGCGAGCAGTCCACGCGGCCACACGTCGGGCCAGACTGCTTCGTAAAGCGCCATCGTGGACGAAGGACGCGCATTGATTTCGAGTACCTGGAAGTCGTCGCCGTCGAGCAGGAAATCGATGCTGTTGATCCCCGTCAACCCCGTGCGCGCGACGATCGCGCGAATCGCCGCACTTAACTTCGCGGCAACTTCAGCGGATAGCTCGACAGGGCCGATCGAGCCCGCGTGCACAAAGGGCAGGTTGCCCATCGTCAACGTGAGCTGTTCCGCGAGGCCGATCACGGATGCCTGCAAGCGGGCGGCGACGAAGAGCGCAGACATCGGGCGCCCTGCTCCGATGCGTTGAAAATAGGCCTGCGCCGACGACGGCCAGGGAGACTGCAGGGCGGCCAGCTCGATATGCGTTCCGCCACAGCCGTCCGCGTGTTTGACGAGCCAGCCGTCCGGCTGCGCGGGGCGGGTCAACGACAGCTCGGGATGCGCGATGTCGAGTTCATCGAGCAGCGGGAAAAAGCGCCGTGGGTCGCGCACGGCCGCTGTGGCCCCGGCGCTGTTGCCGATGAAGCGCGGCAGATGCGGCGCTTCGGACAGCGCCTGCGCGAGCGGCTCGAGTCCGCTGCCGACGATGAAGCCCAGCATGTGCGGCACGCGCGCGGTGCGTTCAAGCGCGTCGACCAGGCGCTCGCGATCGACAGCGAGGCCGTCCCCGCTGCCGATGTCGAACCACAGCCCGGAATGCTGCCGCGTATCGCGGTCGCCGAAAATGTCCATCGCGACCACATTCAGACTAGCCCGTGCGGCGGACTGCGCGAGCATCCGCGCCGACAGTCCGACGACCGCGACGAACGGCGCACGCGAAAACGCGAGGTGCGCGGGTTTCATGGCCGGCCCCGGCGACATGGCAGCGGGGGCGCAAGCGGGGCGGCCTCAGGCATGGCCGGAGGTGATTTCGCGCGCTTCGTCGAAGGCTTCGAGGAAGCCGAGATAGACCGGCTTGCCGCCCGTGCGCATCCGCACGAACAGACGATGCTCGACCTGATACTTGACGTTGCCAATCGCGAGTGCGCCGATGCCGATGGCGTCGGATCGCTTCGCGCCCGCAAGCGGTTTGCCATCGTCCATCACGTTGACACCCGCAATCCCTTCGGGCGGCACGGCGTTCACGTCGGCGGCGATCAGCAGGTGCTGCGCGTGCGCGAGATCGGTGGCGCTCATCACCTGCACGCCCGCCGCCGCGGTCGCGAAGACGATCTCCGCGTGCGCGAGCGCCGGGAGGAGTTCAGCAGGCGTGCCAGTGGCCACGCCCGCCGTCGCGATGTCGAAACGGCGATTGATCTCGTCGCTGACCTGCGTCGCGCGGGCGCGATCGCTATGGCTCGCGATGATCACCTCGGCGCCGAGCGTTGCCGCCATCGCCGCCGCCACGCGGCCCACCGCGCCCGTGCCGCCGAGAATCAGCACGCGCTTGCCGCCCAGCTCCGCGTGGTGTTCCTTCTTCAGGTGGTATTCGACCAGTGCAACCAGCGCCGCAGCCGTCGTGTACGAGCCGCTCGGGTCCGCGAAGACGGAGACCTCGAAGGGCGGCACCATCGCCTGGCGCGCGAGGTCGAGCATGTCGGCGGCGAGCATCACGTCGCGCCCGCCGATGAAAATGCCGGTGCGCGATACGCCCTTCGGTCCGCGCGAGAAGATCGCGTCCTGGGTCAACTGGACGACGCTGTCCCGGCCGACGTTGCAATACGGCACGACGATCTGATAGCCGGCGTCGGCGGCCATGTTGACGTCGAACGGGCTCATCTGCGGCGTGGCCGTGAGCATGTGCAGGATATAAGGCCTTTCGGTGGCTTCGGGCATGGCAATAGGCTCGTATAGGCTCGTTTCAGGTTGGCATCCGGCAAGACGGAACGTGCTTCGCGGGATGCGGTCTGCGTGCCGTGCGGCAAGGGCGCTTGCTGCGTTTCATCCGGCGTCCACCCCGAATTTCTGCAGATCGACGGCGCGCGGGGTGGCGCCACGATTGCGGCCGGTGACGATCGAACACACGATGCCGGGCTTGCCCCGCGTCGCTTCCTGCGCGGTCGCGAGCGCGCGGGCGGCATCCGCTGCACCCGGCACGAAGGCGAAACCGGTCGGTCCCCAGGATGTCTGCCCGATGCCGGCCGTCTGCCGGCTGGCCACCGCTTCGAGCGCGGCCGCGACAGCCGGGCTCGTGAAGACACCGCCTTGCACGGGCGCAAAGTATTCGCCGATGGTCTGCTGCAACTTGGTGATGCCGTCGGCGAAGGCGTCGAAATCGCTTTGCACGACGCCCGGCAGGACACGCATCAGCACGAGATGACAGAGATGGGCTGCCAGCGCCTGCGGGAACGGCGCCAGCGACGCCAGGCCGCGCCGCTCGTCGTCGCCGTGCAAGCCTTCGCGGGTCGTGTCGTCGACGAGCAGAATGCGCCACGCATCAGGGAACGGGTGACGGCACAGGAGCGGCGGCACGCTCGAGCGAAGCGCACCGCCTGCATCCACGACATGGCCGGGGCCGCCGTCAACCAGCAGGCCGCCGTAATCGAAGCCGAGCATGCCAATGCCGGAGCGCCTGCCCCGGCCGAGCAGTTGCGCGATTTCCGCACCCGATGCAGAGCGCCCGGCGAGGCTTGCGAACGCGGCGCCGACAGCGAGTGCGAGTTGAGTGCCCGAGCCTAGCCCGCTGTGGGCGCGCGGTGCGCGCAGCAGTTCAACCGCCACGGGCGGGCCGCCCCAGGCCGCCTGCAACTGTTCGAGATAGCGTTCGATGCGCGCGCGTTCCGCGTCGGTCCGCGTGCCCTCGATGCGCGTCTGTTCCGCGATCCGCATGGTGATCCGCGTGCCGCGTTCGTCGATGGTGAGGCCCACGCTGCCGAAAGGGCGCCCGAGCGAGCCGTTCGGATCGAGAAAGCCCAGATGCAGGCGTGCGGGCGCTTCGACCGTCACGGCCGACAGCGGCGCGAAGCTAGCGGAAGGGATCTGCATCGCGAGCGTTCCTCGTTCGCTGGTTCAGGGCCGTGACGCTGCACGGTCTTGGCGAGCCTGCGCCAGCGCGCGTCCCGCTTGCGCCGGCAAGCAGTCCAAGGCAAGAGCCGTACCAGATGCCTGTCAGGTGAGCACAGCGGCGCACGCGCGCGATTGCGCAGTCCGGTTCAGGTTTTCGGTGCGTCGTACTTGATATAGCGGAAGCGCTGGTCGTCGGCGGGTGTGCCTTCCAGTGGGCCGCCTTCGCGGCCAGGCTGCCACTGGATGACCTCCTCGATCTTCGTGGCGAGTGCGAAGTCCTTATCGGTGATGCCTTTGGCCGTATGCGTCTTCAGCTTCACGATGACGAACGCATACGAGACGGTCAGGTCAGGATGGTGCCAGGCCGCTTCCGCCAGATGGCCCACGGTGTTGACCACCATCAGCGTGCCCTTCCAGCTTTCGGTTTTGTATTTGCGGCGCAGCCAGCCCTCTTCCAGATACCAGTGCTGTAGCGGACCGGTCAGGCGCTGCTGGATCTCCTCGTCGGAATAGACCTTTTCAGGTTGAGTCATGGCAGGGCCTCCACATCGTCGGGTGAAACGTAAGGTAAGGCTGGCGCAGGCACTGCGCCAAGGTCGTCAAGCCCGCAGTGACGTGGCCCCGACGCGCAAACGCGTCCTTGAGGGGTCATGGCGCCAGGCTCCACGGATTCCTGTCGTGTTGTGTTGTGTTGCGTCGCGGCATGGCAGGGTGGGTACGCCGTATGCGGGTGAGCAATCCGCCGCGGGCACGGTATCGTATTTGACACAGTATGTGTCGTAATCCGAATGATCGTGTCTCCGATCCGGACAATCCAGTTTTTATTTCGCGAGGCGTGGCCGACACCTGCGCCCGGCACGGCACATTCCGGCATGGAATATGCAAACGCTCTTTACACGCATGAGCTTGGCAATGAATCAGGCGAAGCATGGTCGTTACCCGCATCGGACAGGCGCGTCCGGTGCGAGACGGTAGCGCGGTCATTCCCGAGTCGGACAGCTTCATCCAATCTGGAGGAGACATGAACTTACGCACCCTGGTTCTCGGACTGGCGGTGGTCGCGGCGACGGCCCTGAATTCCTTTGTTGCTCAGGCCGATTCACAACTCGACACGCTGATCAAGAACCCATCGAACTGGGCAGCTCAGGCGGGCGATTACTCGAATCACCGCTATAGCCCGCTCAAGCAGATCAATGAAAACAACGTCGGCAAGCTGCAGGTCGCCTGGACCATGTCGACTGGCGTATTGCGCGGTCACGAAGGCTCACCGCTCGTCATCGGCGACACGATGTTTATCCACTCCCCGTTTCCTAACAAGGTCATTGCCGTCAATCTGAAGGACCAGACGTTCAAGTGGCAATATGAACCCAAGCAGGACGCGCAGGTCATTTCCGTGATGTGCTGCGACACGGTCAACCGGGGCCTCGCCTACGGTGACGGCAAGATCTTCCTGCAACAGGCGGATACGAAACTCGTCGCGCTGAATGCGGAAACCGGCGAAGTCGTCTGGACTGCGCAGAACGGCAATCCAAAGGCCGGCGAGACCAATACCAACGCGCCGCACGTGTTCGGCGACAAGGTGTTGACCGGGATTTCCGGTGGCGAATTCGGCGTGCGCGGACGGCTCATCGCGTACGACATCAAGACCGGCAAGGAGGTCTGGAAGGCCTACAGCACGGGACCGGACAGCGAGATGCTGCTCGATCCTGCCAATACGATGACGTGGTCGGACGGCAAGCTGGTGCCGATCGGCGCGGATTCGTCGCTGAAAAGCTGGAAGGGCGACCAGTGGAAACTGGGCGGTGGGACGACCTGGGGCTGGTACGCGTGGGATCCCAAGCTGAACCTGATCTACTACGGCACTGGCAATCCGGGTACATGGAACCCGACACAACGCCCCGGTGACAACAAGTGGTCGATGTCGATCTTCGCGCGCGACCTGAACACCGGAAAAGCGAAGTGGGTGTATCAGATGACTCCGCACGACGAATGGGACTACGACGGGGTCAACGAAATGATCCTCTCCGATCTGCCCATCAACGGCAAGACGGTCCCGGCCATCGTGCACTTCGACCGCAACGGCTTCGGCTACACGCTGAATCGCGAAACCGGTCAACTGCTCGTCGCGAGCAAGTACGACCCGGCGGTGAACTGGGCGGACAGCGTCGATGTGAAGACCGGGCTGCCGGTCCGCAACGCGACCTATTCCACGCAGAAAGCCGGTCCTGATCACAACGTGAAGGGCATCTGCCCGGCCGCGCTCGGTTCGAAAGACCAGCAGCCGGCGGCCTACGATCCGGCCACGAAACTCTTCCTCGTGCCGACCAATCATGTCTGCATGGATTACGAGCCGTTCGAGGTGGAATACGTATCCGGTCAGCCATTCGTGGGCGCGACGCTGTCGATGTATCCGGGCCCGAACGAAAACGGCGCGATGGGTAATTTCATCGCGTGGGATGCGTCGAAGGGCAAGATCGCCTGGTCGAAGCCGGAGAAGTTCTCGGTGTGGTCCGGCGCGCTTGCCACCGCAGGCGGCATCGTGTTCTACGGCACGCTCGAAGGCTACATCAAGGCGGTCCGTATCAAGGATGGCAAGGAACTGTGGCGGTTCAAGACGCCGTCCGGGATCATCGGCAACGTGTTCACGTATGTGTATCAGGGCAAGCAGTACGTCGGTGTCTATTCCGGCATCGGCGGCTGGGCTGGCATCGGCATGGCGGCGGGTCTCGAGAAGCCGACGGAAGGCCTTGGCGCGGTCGGTGGCTATCGTGAACTGGCGAAGTACACGGCGCTTGGCGGCACGCTGTTCGTGTTCGCCGTCCCCGGCGAGAAGGGCTGATTGGCCGGACGGCAGGCAGCCGGCAACAGGTGCTGAAGACGACCGTCACGCTTGACGCTCCAGTCGCGGAGCGGTGGGCGGTGTCTTCGGCCTTGCAGTGTTTGAACGTTGTTTCGTTTCGCACGACGCTGCGCTCAAAGCCACAATTGAGCCGCGCGTGCGCGACCCATAACCCGATGGAGACGAATGCATGAAAGGCCGATCACTTTTGCCATTCGCGATTGCACTGTGTGCGCTGCCCACAGCGTATGCCCAGACCAGTGTCGGGCAGATGAAGCCGGTAGCCTACCAGGTCGTCGATGGCAACAAGGTCGACAACGACACGCTGCAGGGCTGGAGAACATGGCGCGCGCTTGCCTGCGAACGTTGCCACGGAGCGAAGCAGGAGGGGCTCGTTGGCCCGTCGCTCGTCGATGCGTTCAAGACGCTCGACAAGAACGAGTTTCATCGCACGGTGTTCGGCGGACGCGTGGACAAGGGCATGCCCGATTTCAGCTCGAGCACGATGATGCAGAAGAACTGGGAAAACCTGTATGCGTATCTGAAGGGACGCTCCGACGGCAAGATCAACCCCGGCGACCTGCACGCGATCGATGCGAAATGACGTGCGGACGTGAGCCTGCGTCCGTATTGGTGATCTTCGCCGCTCATTGCATCCAGCGCCCGCGCCCTGTTCTTTCGGAGGTATCGATGTCTGATCGCAATGCAAGTCTCGCCGGGTTCGTCCGTGCGCTCGCCGCGCTATGCTGCGCCGTTTTCGCGGCCCACTTCGCCTGGGCCGATCCGGCGTTGCCCAACAACGACGGCGCCGACGGCGTGCTGCGAGTCTGCGCCGACCCGAACAACATGCCCTTGTCGAACAGCAAGGGGGAAGGCTACGAAAACCGGATCGCGAGCCAGATGGCGAGCGATTTCGGCTACAAGCTGGAATACACGTTTTTCCCGCAGCGCATGGGTTTTGTCCGGCGCACGCTGCGCGACAAGGTGCCCGATACCCAGAACTTCAAGTGCGACCTGATCATCGGCGTACCGAAGGGCTATGACCTGACCGCGACGACACGGCCCTATCTGCATTCGACCTATGCGATGGTCTTCACAAAGCGGCCCGAGCTCGCGAACATCAATACGCCGGACGATCTGCTGAAGCTTCCACCTGAAACGCTGCGGAAGCTGCGCTTCGGCATCTTCTCGCAGACGCCTGCCGTCGACTGGCTGCTCGGACATAACCTGATCGAGCAGGCTGTCTCGTACCAGGCGCAAAGCGGCGACCCGGCGGCCTTTCCCGGCGAGATGATCGAACACGATCTGGCAGCGGGCAATGTCGACGTCGTGTTCCTGTGGGGCCCGATTGCGGGTTACTTCGCAAAGCGTGCCGGTGACAGCGTGAGGCTCGTGCCGTTTCCGCCGACGCCGGGCATCCGCTTCGATTACGAGATTTCGATGGGCACCCGTTACGGTGAGAAGGCCTGGAAGGACAAGATCGACCAGTGGATCGGCTCCAACCAGGACAAGATCGACAGGATCCTCACGAGCTATCAGGTGCCGATCCTGCCGGTTACCGGCGCGACGGCCGCATCGCAATGAAGCGGGGGTTGTGGCTCGGCGCGATGCGTGGCGTGCGCATCGTGGCGGCGCTTGGCACACTCTGTCTCACGGGCATCGCGGGTGTTCCGGGTTGCGTCGGCGTGAGCGTCGCCGCCTCCACAGCGGGTGACGGGATTGCGCCGGCCGAGCGGCTCATTTTCATGACGACGCATCTGGAAGGTGTCGAACCGCAAACGGAGCTGGACTACGCGGTCGACTTTTCCGGACCGCCAGCCAAGTTGACCGACACGGTTCGCGTGCTGGTGTTGAGTCCGGGCAACGGCAAGGGTGATGCGCGGATTACCGATCGCACCGGCAAGGTGGAGGTGCCGGGCGAGGGGTTGCCGTGCAATCCGGTCATTCTCTATTTTCTGGAGCACGATATCGCTGAAATGGAGCAGTTGACGGGCGGCCAACGGCGTTATTTTCAGCGGCGCGTCCGCCTCGCGCTCGCGGCGGGCCCGCCGCTGATGCCGGTCGTCGCACAGAGTGGCGGCAAGAGCGTGAAGGCGCAGAAGATCGTGATCCAGCCCTACGTCGACGATCCCAACGCCGCGCGTTTCGCGCAGTACACGGGCAAGCGCTATACGTTCCTCATCGCCGATGCCGCCGTGCCGGGCCGTGTCATGCAGATCCGCACCGAAGTGCCGGGCGCAGGCAACGATTTCGCGCATCCGTTGCAGACTGAAACGTTGACCTTCGCTGGTGCGCTGCGCAGCCTCGCGCCCGACAAGCCGGGAGGGCCGCCGCCCGTCAGATCGCCGCAGGCGCCACGCGCCAGCCGCTGAGACGGCGCGTCGGGCGACCTATGCCTTTCTTTTCGCAACGTGGCCGCGCATCGTGAACTTCATCCGCTCGCTGACATTGCGCCAGTTGCAGATCTTCGTGGTCGCGAGCCGCTATCCGAGCTTTGCGCGGGCGGCCGAAGAACTGCATCTGACTCAGCCGGCGGTGTCGATGCAGATCCGGCAACTCGAAGAAGCGATCGGACTGCCGCTCTTCGAGCGTGTCGCACGCAAGCTCGCACTGACGGAGGCGGGCGAGCGGCTGTCGCATCACGCGAGCCGCATTCTCGGCGAGATCAAGGATGCCGAGGACACCATGACCTCACTCACGCAGGCCGATAGCGGCTCGATCGCCGTGAGCATCGTCAGCTCAGCCACCTACTTTGCGCCGAAGCTGCTCGCACTGTATTCGCAGCTGTATCCGAAGGTCGATGTGCGCTTCTCGGTCGGCAACCGGGAAACGCTGCTGCGCCTGTTGCAGGATAACGCCACCGACCTCGCGATCATGGGCCGTCCGCCGCCCGAACTCGGCACGACGGCCGAGCCGCTCGCCTGGCATCCGCACGTGATCGTCGCGCCGCTGTCGCATCCGCTGTGCGGTGCCCGCGGTTTCGATCTGCAGGAACTGGCGGGCGACACGTTCCTGCTGCGTGAACCCGGCTCGGGCACCCGCGCGGTGGTGGAACACACGTTCCGGCAGCATCTGTTCGTACCGGCGCGCACCGTGACGCTCGGCAGCAACGAGACGATCAAGCAGGCCGTGATGGCCGGCATGGGGGTGAGCCTGATTTCGCTGCATACGCTGGCGCTGGAGTTGCGCACCGGCGAGATTGCGCTGCTCGATGTGAACGGCACGCCGATCGAACGCACCTGGCAACTCGTGCATTCGCGTTCGAAGCAGTTGTCGCCGACCTGTCTCGCGTTTCGACGCTTCCTGCTGGAACATGCCGAACCGTTCCTCGAGAGCGAATATTCGCGCTTTGCGTTGCGGCCCTCGAAGAGCGCGGCCCTCAAGCGGGATGGCACGGGGGCAATCGATACGGGTGCGAGGAGATGACCTGCGTGGCCGGGCGTGCGCTACGGCTTGTTTTGCTGATCGCGGGGCTTTTAGTGGCGTTTGCCGCGACAGCACATGCCGTCACTCCGTTGAAGGTCACGCAGATCGTGCCGGGGCTCTATGTGCATCGCGGACACGACGACGTCGCGACGCGCGCCAATGGCGGCGATATCGCCAATATCGGTTTTATCGTCGGGCGGCGCTGCGTGGCCGCGATCGATACGGGCGGGACGGCAGCCGAAGGGCGGGCGCTGCGTGCCGCGATCAGCGCGGTGACGCCCCTGCCGGTCTGCTATGTGATCAACACCCATATGCATCCGGATCACATCCTCGGCAACGCGGCATTCAGGGGCGATCGTCCGCAATATGTCGGCAGCGCTGCGCTCGCCGAAGCAGAAGCGTCGCATGCCGAGAGTTATATGCGCGTGCTGCATCGCGAACTGGGCGCGCTCGCGGATGGCAGTGAAATCATTCCGCCGACGCTTTCTGTGAACGGCAGCATGACACTGGACCTGGGCGGGCGCGTATTGAAGCTTCAAACATGGAGGACGGCGCATACGAACAACGACCTGACGGTCTACGATGAGAGTAGCGGCACGCTATGGCTCGCGGATCTGCTGTTTGTGCAGTGCATTCCCGTCGTCGACGGCAGCGTGACTGGCTGGCTTGCCGATATCGCGACGATCCGCCAGATGAACCCGCGCCGGGTGGTGCCCGGCCACGGGCCGATCGATACTCCCTGGCGCGACGCACTCGACGCCGAAGAAGCGTATCTGTCAGCGCTGGCGCGGGATGTGCGTGCAGCAATCAAGGCGGGGAAGACGATGCAGCAGGCGGTCGATACGATCGGGCTCGACGAACGCAAAAAGTGGCGCCTCTTTGATATCTATCATCAGCGCAATGTGACTGCGGCGTATGCTGAACTCGAGTGGGACCCGTAGTGCGGGGAAGGACGGAGGGACATCATGATTACTAAAGGAGCGGCCAGGCGGATGGTATTGCGAGGTTTGCTCGCGGCGGGCGGAACACTGGCCCTTTTGGCTACGTTTGCGATCCGTCCCGCGCATGCGGCGCAGCCCACCGATGACCCAGACAAAAATGCCCGCTGGCAGGACTTCCGGGAAGGGATGTTCAAGGGCCGGCCAGTCGATACGCACGGCGACGCCGTGATCAAGCTCGACGCGCCCGCGCGTGCCGCTGACGCCGCCGTGGTGCCGATCGCGATTGCCGCGCAGTTTCCGCAGACGCCATCGCGATACATCAGGAAGCTCTATCTGTTCATCGACGAAAATCCTGAGCCGTATGGCGGCTCGTTCGAGTTCACGCCGGACTCCGGTCTCGCGAGCCTCGAGACGCGCGTGCGTGTCGAGGACTACACATTTCTGCGCGTGATCGCGGAGACCAATGACGGGCACCTGTACAGCGCGGTACGTTTCGTGAAGGCGTCGGGCGGCTGTTCGGCGCCTGCCGGCAAGGACGATGCTGCCGCCGAAGCAGATGCCGGCCTCGTGCGTCTGCAACCGCAAGGCAGGACGGTGTTCGGCAAGCCGCAACTCGTGCAGCTGATGGTGCGACACCCGAACCGCACCGGCATGGCGATGAACCAGGTGACGCGGCTGTATTCGTCGGCATACTTCATACGCAAGGTGCAGGTGACGTATGCGGACAAACCCGTGATGACCGCGAACGTCAATTTCTCGATCAGCGAGAACCCGAATTTCCGCTTTTACTTCACGCCGCGGGCGAATGGTGAGCTGAAGGCGCACATCGAGGACACGAAGAACCGGCAGTTCGAGGCTCAGGTTGCGATCGGCTCGCAGCCTGGCGCACAACAAACCACGTCGAAGACGCCTTGATGCGAATACGGTGGAAAGCGGCAGCGAGGCGCTGGACGCCGGCTGCGATCGCGATGCTGATGCTGGTGACGTCTGCCCGGCCCGTGTGTGCCGGACCCGGCGACATGCCGGTACCCGTCGCCGTGGCGCAGGGCGTGTACGTCATGCAGGGCAGCGGCGATGCGGTAGCGCCGGCCAATCGCGGCATCGTCGCGAACAATGGTTTCATCGTCGGCGCGAGTGGCGTGACCGTCATCGATACCGGTTCGTCATATCGATACGGACGCGCCCTCATCGAGGCGATCCACAAGGTCACGCCGTTGCCGATCGAACTCGTGATCATCACGCATCAGGCTGCGGAGTTTGTGTTCGGCGCATCGGCGTTCCGCGATCAGGATGTGCCGATTCTCGCGCACAGGCGCACGGCGGAACTGATTCGCGAGCGCTGCGCGATCTGTCTCGCGAACCTGCGCCGGACGCTGGGCGAAGAGGAGATGGCCGGTTCACGCGTGACCGTGCCCGATCGCACGGTGGACGGCTCGACGCAGATCGAGTCGGGCGGCCGTCAGCTCGCGCTGCTGCATTTCGGCCCGGCAAGCACCCCCGGCGATCTGGCCGTGCTCGACGCGTCGACCGGCGTGCTGTTTGCCGGCGGCCTTGTCAGCGTCGGGCGGATTCCCGACCTGCGCAACGAGAACATTCCAGGCTGGCTCGACGCGCTGCAGCGCCTGCAGGCCGTGGATGCGCGCATCGTCGTGCCGGGCTTCGGGCCGCTCGTAGAGAAGCAGGACGTTGCGCAGACGGGCGTGTATTTGCAGCAACTGGATGCGGGCGTACGACGCGCCTTCGAGGCCGGTGTCGGCCTCACGGAGGCGACGCACAGCGTGCAAGTGCCTGACTTCAGCCGCTACAAGCACTATGCGGTGGCACAGCCGCAGAACGTCCAGCATCTGTATCTGAAACTGGAAGCGCAGTAAGGCGGTGAGCGTCGTCGCCACGCGCGGTTTCGTGGCGGGAAGGGCCGATAAACGAGCGAACGCGCGACACCTGCATCACGCTGTTTTTTGCAGCGGCTTCAATTCAACTTGCAAGGAGGCAACATCATGGCAAAACTCGTCGTGCTCTATAAAAACCCGGCCGATCCGTCGGCATTCGATGACTACTACTTTTCGACCCACGTGTACCTCGCGAAGAAGCTTCCCGGGCTGCAGCGCTATGAGGTCAGTTCCGGGCCGGTGAAGGACCTGCAGGGGCAATCGGCGTATCACCTCATCGCGACGCTCGAGTTCCCTTCGTCGGAAGCCGTCAAGGAGGCGTTAAGCTCACCCGCAGGCAAAGCCGCTGCGGGCGATCTGGCCAATTTTGCTCAGGCAGGCGTCGAAATGCTCGTTATCGAAACGAAGGTCGTTTGAACCCTCGCGCCGCCCTGCGGGTCGCCGTCGGGCGATATCGCGCGCTTCGACGCGTGGCCTGCGGCGCTTTGGCAAAAGCGCCTTGCCTGCCCGCCTCGTGGTTCTCAGGGCGCGGCCGCCACCACGCCGACACTTGCGCCGACCACGAACAGGGTGCCGAGGAGTTGCAGCACCGTCATCGGCTGATGCAGCACGACAAAGCCGGCAAGCGCGCCGATCGCTGGCTCGACGCTCATCAGGATGCCGAACGACGAGGCCGGCATATGGCGCAGCGCGATCATTTCCAGCGCGTACGGCAACAGCGGCACCAGCACCGCGAGGCCGGCAGTCGCCGCGACCTGTGCGAGCGGCAGGTGGCCGCCGCTTTGCAGAAGCCCGAAAGGCGTTGCCGCGATGGCCGCCGCGATCAGTGAAACCGACAGCCCTTCGAGGCCGCTGAACATCGCGCCGGTTTTCTTCATCAGCACGATATAGACGCCCCAGCCGGCGGCGGCGCCAAATGCAAGCAGGACGCCGAGCGGTTCACCGACCCAGCCCGCGCGATCGTGCGCGAGCAGCAACACGCCGGCGAGGGCCAGCAGCGGCCAGAGCAGCGCACGCACGCGGCGCACGCCGATCGTGGCTACCGTGAGCGGCCCGAGGAAATCGATGGCAACGGCGAGCCCAAGCGGAATGCGCTGGATGGCGAGGAAGAAGCAGAGGGTCATGACGGCCATTGCGACACCCAGCACGCCAGCGCCAAGCCAGTGCTGGCGCGAATAGGTGCGCACCTTGGGACGCACGATCAGCGCCAGCACGACTGCCGCCCAGCCAAGCCGCAGCCAGGTCGTGCTGAACGAGCCGAACGCATTCATCGTCGGCGCGGACAACGCCGCGCCGAACTGTACGCTCGACATCGACAGCACACACAGCAGGGCCGCATTGCCGGCTGCGCGCCCCGACATCGGCCCCGTCGGGGCAGTCTCGGGCTGTGGACTGGCGGCGGCCGGAAGCGGGGTCTCGGCCAGTGTCGTCTGTTTCATGTTGCTTTCCATGCGGCCGGTTTGGCGGTCGTTCGGGGTCTCGGGTGACGCCATCATAGCGGGCTACGTCGAAATAAAATAAGCTGATATTTCTTATGGGCATATCAGGAACGTTAATAATGCGAGACCTCGATAGCACCCTGCTGCGCGCCTTCGTCACCGTGGCGGAGACCGGCGCAGTGAGCGCCGCCGCGATTCGCCTTGCGCGGACGCAGGCCGCAATCAGCATGCAGCTGCGGCGGCTGGAGGACGACCTTGGCCAGCGGTTGCTCGACCGTTCTCCGCGCGGCGTCCAGTTGACCGAGGCCGGACATCTGCTGCTGCCGTACGCACACACGATACTCGGCGCGGGCGCCGATGCGCGGCGCGCGCTGAACGCGGGGCAGGTGGCGGGCACGGTGCGTCTGGGCATGCTCGAAGACATTGCGGTGGGTCGTCTGCCGCGCGCGCTCAGGCGGTTTTCCGCGGCGTATCCGCAGGTCGCGCTGGAAATCGTCGTCGATAGCAGCGCGGCGCTGTCGGCCCGGCTGGCCGAGGGCGAACTCGATCTGCTCGTGGGTGATCCGGCGATCGTCGCAGCCCCGCCGCTGATGACGTGGACGCAGCCGTTGTACTGGGTTGGCGCCCGCGGCTTCGTTCCTTCGCCCGACACGGCGCTCTCGATCGTCGCCTTCGGCGGCAGTTGCCTGTGGCAGCAACAGGTGCTGACGATCCTGCGGCGTGCCGGGATCGCCTGGCGAGTGGTGTGTACCAGCACCAGCCTGCCCGCCGTGCAGTCGGCGGTCGAGGCGGGGCTGGGTGTGTCCGTCCTGCTCGAGGGCAATATCCGCCACGAATCGATGCGCGTGCTGGGCCGCAACGACGGATTGCCGGATCCGCCCACCGCAGACCTCGGACTCTTCACGCGCGCCGCGCCCCACGCGCAGGCTGCCGCCGTGCAGACGTTGCAGACTTTCCTCTGCGAGGAACTGAATATTGGGTTGCCGGAGGGGCGCCTGGCTGAGACCTCGGCCGTGACGCCTTAGACCTCGGATTCGGTCGGTAAAGCGGGGATCCTGCAAATCGCGATCATGACCATGCGCCCTATGCCATTCGGTCAGGATTGGCGAGCCTCCAGCGACGTGTGAAAATACACACGACTACACACTTTTCTTTGATTTTCTTCGAGTGGTGTGTAGAATTACACACAAGACATGCGGAGGATTGATGAATTCATCAAAGCTCATCCGGATGCTCGAAGAGGATGGGTGGAGAGAAGTGAGGATTACGGGCAGCCACCATCACTTTAATCACTTTTGGAAAAAGGGCCTGGTGACGGTTCCGCATCCGAAGAAGGACCTTCCGGTCGGGACGGTAAAGAGCATCCTGAAAAGCGCCGGCCTTGATTGAGCGGCGGTTTTCACCGACACAGGATGCATTCGTAAATCGTAGCGGAGAATCAGTAATGGAATTTCCCATCGCTGTCCATAAGGACGATGGGAGTGTCTATGGAGTGACGGTTCCGGATATTCCGGGCGTCCATTCCTGGGGCGACACCATCGATGACGCAATCAGAAACGCAAAAGCAGCAATCGTCGGACATGTCTCAACCCTGGTTGAACTCGGTGAAGACATGGGCTTTGCCTGTTCCACTGTAGAAGAACTGGTGGCAAAGCCGGAGTATGCAGGGGCTGTTTGGGCTCTTGTCGATGTCGATCTGTCACGGCTCGATTCAAGGCCGGAGCGGATTAACGTAAGCCTGCCACGCTTTGTATTACATAAGATCGATGCTTACGTTGAGGCGCGTCATGAAACAAGGAGCGGGTTTCTTGCGCGTGCAGCCCTGGAGGCGTTAGCGCATAGCTAACTCACTCCCAAAGGAGCGCGGTGGATTGAGGCATGTGATGCGTGTGAGGTCCGCTCAGGCGGGCCTTGCTTTATCCGGGACACACCGCAGCGCTACAAAGACGTCAGACGAAGCGGAGTCTAAACGCCCGGCGGTTTCAAAGTTGGTCCGCGCCAGTCCGAACCCTGTCGTTTTCCGTGTTCCGGCCGCCCGATCAAGCAGGCGGCGCAGACTTCATGTACTGTATGGGTGTACAGTACAGGCCGACGGTCTGCCGACCCCAACCCCTCTGTGATGATCTGATCCGTTCGTGTGCGATGGCGGGTTTCAGGGCTGGGGGCCGGTGTGGACATCACGCTATAACCAACTGATTCGAAAGCACAAATTGGCTTCCAACAATCTGATCCGCATTCGCGGCGCTCGCCAGCACAATCTCAAGAACCTCGATCTCGACCTGCGCACCGGCGAAATGACCGTTGTCACGGGTCCGTCGGGGTCGGGCAAATCGAGCCTCGTGTTCGACACGCTGTATGCCGAAGGGCAGCGACGCTACGTCGAAACTTTCAGTGCGTACGCGCGGCAATTTCTCGACCGCATGGACCGGCCGCAGGTCGACCGGGTCGACGGTGTGCCGCCCGCGATCGCAATCGACCAGACCAACCCGGTGCGCAGCTCGCGTTCAACAGTCGGCACGATGACCGAACTGAACGACCATCTGAAGCTGCTCTACGCGCGCGCGGCCGAACTGTACGATCGCAAAACCGCACAGGCGGTGCGGCACGACACGCCGGAGACGATCTATGCCGACCTGATGGCGCGCACCGCGGACCAGGATCCGCGGCTCGTCGTCACGTTCCCGGTCGAACTGCCCGAAACCGCGACCGATGCCGAAGTCGAGCAATGGCTCTCGGCGAGCGGCTATACACGTGTGCAGGCGCAGCGCGAGGTGGAGTCGCCCACCGGGCCGCGCAAGATGCTCGACGTGGTGGCCGACCGCTTTCGCCTGCAGCAGACCGACAAGGTGCGCGCCGTCGAAGCCATCGAGGCGTCACTCAAGCGCGGCGGCGGCCGGGTGAACGTGTATGTGCTCCCGCAGGTGCCTGAGGAGGCCGCTCTGCCTCAGATCTGGCGCTTCTCGACCGGTCTGCACAACCCCGACAGCGACCTGCGCTATGCGGATCCGCAGCCGGCGCTGTTCTCGTTCAACTCGGCGTATGGCGCGTGCGAAACCTGTCGCGGTTTTGGCCGCGTGATCGGGGTCGACCTGGGGCTGGTGATTCCGGACGAGCGCAAGACCCTGCGCGGCGGCGCGATCAAGACGATGCAGACGCCCGCCTGGAAAGAATGCCAGGACGACCTGATGCGCTACGCGGCGAAGGCCGGCATCCCGCGCGATACCGCGTGGGCGGAACTGTCGCAGGAGCAGCGCGACTGGGTCATCAACGGCTCGCCTGACTGGAACGGCAAGTGGCAGAGCCAGTGGTACGGCGTGAAGCGCTTCTTCGCGTACCTCGAATCGAAAGCGTACAAGATGCACATCCGCGTGCTGCTGTCGAAGTATCGCAGCTACACACCGTGCGATACCTGCGGCGGGGCGCGGCTCAAGACGGAGTCGTTGCTGTGGCGTCTCGGCA
Source organism: Paraburkholderia sp. BL10I2N1 (assembly GCF_004361815.1). Classification (NCBI taxonomy): domain Bacteria; kingdom Pseudomonadati; phylum Pseudomonadota; class Betaproteobacteria; order Burkholderiales; family Burkholderiaceae; genus Paraburkholderia; species Paraburkholderia sp. BL10I2N1. The sequence goes on from NZ_SNWA01000001.1 coordinate 2,895,122, forward strand.
CGAAGCCGAATGCCGATGCGGTGCTCGAGCCCGCGCAGCGCTTCATGCCGCGCGGCGTGGAGTGGACGCGCGCGCAGCTCGAAGCGTTGCCGGGCCTGGCCGTGCACGATCTGATGCTGCTGCCGATCGAACGCATCCGGCGCTTCTTCGACGGGATCACGCTGCCGAGCGCGCTGCTCGATGACGCGTTGAAGCTGCTGCTCGCCGAAGTGCGCACGCGGCTGAAATACCTGTGCGACGTGGGGCTCGGCTATCTGACGCTGGACCGGCAGAGCCGCACGCTGTCAGGCGGCGAAGTGCAACGGATCAACCTGACGACGGCGCTCGGCACGTCGCTCACCAAAACCCTGTTCGTGCTCGACGAGCCCAGCATCGGGCTGCATCCGCGCGACCTGAACCGGATCGTCGAGGCGATGCATCGGCTGCGCGATGCCGGCAATACGCTCGTGGTGGTGGAGCATGATCCGTCCGTGATGCTCGCGGCGGATCGCCTGATCGATATGGGTCCCGGCCCGGGCGAGCGCGGCGGCACGATCATCTATGACGGCTTGCCTGACGACATCCGCTCGGCCGGCACGCTCACCGGCGAATATCTCGGTGGGCGTCGCCATGTGGCTGACGCGTCGCGCTGGTCGCGCCGTCCGGTCAAGGCGGACACGCCGCGCATCGTGCTGGAAGGCGCGCGCGAGCACAACCTGCAGGACGTGACGGTCGGGATTCCGCTGCAACGGCTCGTCTGCGTGACGGGTGTGTCGGGCTCCGGCAAATCGACGCTGATCCAGGATGTGCTGTACCCAGCGATGGCGCGGTCTCTCGGCAAGGCAACGGAGTCACCCGGTGCGTTCCGGCAACTCATCGGCGCGGAGCAGGTGAGTGACGCGGTGTTTGTCGACCAGTCGCCGATCGGCAAGACGGCGCGCTCCAATCCGGCGAGCTATGTCGGCGCTTTCGATGAGATCCGCAAGCTGTTCGCGAAGGCGCCGCTCGCGCTGCAACGTGGCTATACGGCGGGCATGTTCAGTTTCAACTCGGGCGACGGGCGCTGCCCGACGTGCGGCGGCTCCGGATTCGAACACATCGAGATGCAGTTCCTGAGCGACGTCTATCTGCGCTGCCCGGACTGCGACGGACGACGCTATCGTGCCGAGATTCTCGAAGTGAAGATCGAGCGCGGCGACCGTGCGCTGAACATCGCGGATGTACTGGATCTGACGGTCAGCGAGGCAGCCGCGTACTTTGCCGCCGACGCCGAAGTGCTGCGCGTGTTGCAGCCGATCGCGGATGTCGGTCTGGAGTACGTGAAACTGGGCCAGCCCGTGCCAACGCTTTCGGGTGGCGAGGCGCAGCGTCTGAAGCTCGCCGGCTTTCTCGCGGAAACCGCGCAGGCGCGAACGACGCGCGGCGCGAAGCCGGCCACCGCGGCCACTGCCGGCAAGCTCTTCATGTTCGACGAGCCCACCACCGGTCTGCATTTCGACGACATCGCCAAGCTGATGCAGGCGTTTGGCAAGCTGCTGGCCGGCGGTCATTCGCTGATCGTGATCGAGCACAACCTGGACGTGATCCGCGCGGCCGACTGGCTGATCGACCTCGGTCCGGAAGGCGGCGACGGCGGCGGCCGCGTACTGTGCGCCGGCACACCCGACGAAGTGAAGCAATGCGACGAGTCGCACACCGGCCAGGCGCTGATTCACTACGACGAATCGATGGGCGTCGAAGTCGCATCCGCGTCGCAGGGCATCCCGCTGCAAACCGCGCTGAGCGCGGCGCGCGCGCGGCGAGCCGTCGAGGGCGAAGATGTCGTGCGTATCGTCAATGCGCGCGAGCACAATCTGAAGTCGCTCGACGTCGATATCCCGCACGGCAAGTTCAACGTGATCACGGGCGTGTCGGGGTCGGGCAAGTCGACGCTCGCGTTCGACATCCTGTTTCACGAAGGCCAGCGCCGCTATCTCGAATCGCTGAACGCTTATGCCCGTTCGATCGTCCAGCCGGCAGGGCGGCCCGAAGTCGACGCCGTGTACGGCATTCCGCCGACGGTGGCCATTGAGCAGCGCCTGTCGCGAGGCGGGCGCAAGAGCACGGTGGCGACGACGTCCGAGGTGTGGCATTTCCTGCGGCTGCTTTACGTGAAACTGGGTCTGCAGCACTGCATCCACGACGGTACGCCGGTCACGTCACAAAGCGTCGAATCGATCGCGGCGCAGCTGCTGCGCGATCACAAGGGCGAGCATGTCGGTCTGCTCGCGCCTCTCGTCGTCAACCGCAAGGGCGTCTATACGGACCTGGCGAAATGGGCGAAGGCGCGTGGCAATACCCATCTGCGTGTCGACGGCGAGTTTGTGCCGGTCGATCCGTGGCCGAAGCTCGACCGCTTCCGCGAACACACGATCGAACTGCCCGTCGCTGATCTCGTCGTGTCCGCCGATCACGAGGCGCAGTTGCGCCGCGCGCTCGACGATACGCTCGAACTCGGCAAGGGCATCATCCATCTGCTCGCGCCGCTCGACGGTCTGCACGACGCGTTGCACAACCGTCATCCGACCGCGCAGGTTGGCACGACCAAGGTGCTGTCGGTCAAGCGCGCCTGCCCGACTTGCGGGACGAGCTATCCGGAGCTGGACCCGCGCATGTTCTCGTACAACAGCAAGCACGGCTGGTGTACGACCTGCGTCGGCACCGGCCTTGCGCTGACGCGCGAACAGCGCGCGGCGTACGACGACACGCTGCTTGTGGAAGACGGCCGCGGCCGTGAGCAGAGTCTGCCATCGGAGGAGCAGGAACCGGAAGGCGTCGGCGACGAGCCGTGCCCGGACTGCCACGGCACGCGCCTGAATCCGGCGGCGCGCGCGGTGACCTTCGACGAACATCCGATTGTCGACGTCGCGCAGTGGACGGTGTCCGATACCCGCCGCTGGATCGACGGGCTTCAGTTGAAAGGCCGCGATGCGGAGATCGCTCGTGACGTCGTAAGCGAGATCGGCAGCCGCCTGCAATTCCTCGAAGAAGTGGGGCTCGGGTATCTGAGTCTCGATCGCGCGGCGCCGAGTCTGTCCGGCGGTGAAGCACAACGAATCCGTCTCGCGGCGCAACTCGGCAGTAACCTGCAGGGCGTCTGCTATGTGCTCGACGAACCGACCGTCGGCCTGCATCCGCGCGACAACCAGATCCTGCTGAGCGCGTTGCGCAAGTTGGGCGAGAAGGGCAACACGCTGGTCGTCGTGGAGCATGACGAGGATACGATCCGGCGTGCCGATCACATCATCGATATCGGCCCGGGCGCGGGCAAGCGCGGCGGGAGTCTGGTCGCGCAGGGGGGCGTCGCGGCCCTCGCGTCGCATGCCGATTCGCTGACCGGGCAATTTCTTGCGCAACCGATCACGCATCCGTTGCAGCCGCGCCGGCCGGTCACGCCGCCACGCAGGAACGGTGCGGCCACGCCTGAAAACTGGCTGACCGTGCATGGCGGCAAGCTGCATAACCTGCGCGATGTGACGGTCGGCATTCCGCTGGCGCGGCTCGTCGCGGTGACGGGCGTGAGCGGCTCGGGCAAGTCGACGCTCGCGCGCGACGTGCTGATGGCGAACATGCTCGACGCGGTCGGCCGATCGGTGCTGTCGTCGCCGGCTACGAAGCGTGCGCGCAAGGCGGCGCAGCAGGATGAGCCGTCCACCAGCCGCCGCTCGAGCGTGCTGGCACGCAGTGCGCCGCGTCCCTCGCTGAATGTCACGCATGCCTGGCAGGGTTGCGATTCGGTCACCGGCTGGGAAACCATCGATCGCGTGCTGGAGGTCGACCAGACGCCGATCGGCAAGACGCCGCGCTCCTGTCCGGCTACCTATATCGGCGTGTGGGACGCGATCCGCAAGCTCTTCGCCGATACGCTCGAAGCTCGGGCGCGCGGCTATACGGCGTCGCGCTTCTCGTTCAACACGGGCGATGGCCGTTGTCCGGCGTGCGAAGGGCAGGGGGTGCGCACGATCGGCATGAGCTTCCTGCCGGACGTGAAGGTGCCGTGCGACGTCTGTCATGGCCAGCGCTTCAACCCGGAGACGCTGGCGGTGACGTGGCGCGGCAAGAATATCGGCGACGTGCTGACGATGGAAATCGACGAGGCCGTCGAATTCTTCGCGCCGCTGTCGAACATCGCCCATCCGCTGCAATTGATGAAGGACGTCGGGCTCGGCTATCTGACGCTCGGCCAGCCTTCGCCGACGCTTTCAGGCGGCGAGGCGCAGCGCATCAAGCTCGTCACCGAACTGAGCAAGGTGCGCGACGACATCACGCGCCGGGGGCAGAAGGCGCCGCATACGCTGTACGTGCTCGATGAACCGACGGTCGGATTGCATATGGCGGACGTCGCGAAGCTGATCCGTGTCCTGCATCGGCTGGTGGATGGCGGGCACAGCGTGGTGGTCATCGAACATGACCTCGACGTGATCGCAGAGGCGGACTGGATTATCGACCTCGGGCCGGAAGGCGGCGTGGGTGGCGGCGCGATTGTCGCCGCAACGCATCCGGAAGGGCTCGTGCAGGTATCGGCGAGTCATACCGGGCGCGCGCTTGCGCCGGTGCTGGCGCGTGAGAAAAGCGAGCTTGCCGCGTCGGAAGAGTCGGGGGCCGTCGGGATCGGATGAGCTGGGAGAGAGGCTCGGGTCCGCGTTCTCTCTGAACGCGGACCCGGCTTGAACAGGCGGGGACTTACTTCGTGTTGCAACCCGCGGCCGGTGCGCCGCCAGCCGGTGCCTTCGTTGCATCGCATTCGCGCGAGGCGATCTGCCGCCGCCAGTTATCGAGAAGCGAGTTCGCGAGGCTGCTGTAGTCGCGGCCGAAGTGATGGCCGCCGGCCGTGCGCAGCACCGTCACACCCGACTTCGCGAGCGTCGGGCACAAGGTATCTTCTTCGTCTTCGCCGTACACGCACTGCACGATTCCCGGCGGCACTTTCGACACCTCCGGCAACGCAGGCAGCGCTTCGTTGCTGGCGGGCATGCCGAGCCAGCCGGTCACGCGAATCTGGAAATCAGCCGAATGGGCAAACCCGAGCAGCGCCATCTGCGAGACCTTCGCGCGCAAGGCTTCGGGCAAACGGTTGTACGCGAAAGGCATCACGTCAGCGCCGAACGAATAGCCGATCAGCGCTACCTGCCGTGTGTGCCAGCGCGACCCATAGGTTTCCAGCACCCGGGCGAGATCGTGGCTAGTCTCCTGTGGCGACTTCGTGGCCCAGAAATAGCGCAGGCTGTCCCAGCCAACCACGGACACGCCCTGTTTCTGCAGGGCTTCGGCGATGCTCTTGTCGAGGTCGCGCCAGCCGCCGTCGCCGGATATCACGACCGCAAGCATGTCGGTGGGATGAGCGGCGGGCAGTTCGATCAAAGGGAGATCGGACACATCCTGTTCGCTCGCTTCGTGCATACGCAGGTGCGAACCGAGCAAGGTGACCATCGCATCGGCGCTCGACGTGTCCGGCGGCAGGCGCCGCACGGCGACGGGCTTGCCGCCTGCGGGCGTGGGTGTCCTGACGGCGTCGGCAGTCGTCGCGCCGATTTCGACGAACCCAGGCAGGCCGTTGCCCCGGCTGATCGTCGGATCGGGAGGGCAGGGGTTGAAGCGTGCATCCAGTTGCGCGTCTGGATCGATCGATGCCGCGCCCGAGAGCGTGTTCGACGGCGCCTGCGCGAGCATCTGCGTCGCCAGAATGCCGCCCTGGCCCGTGCCCGCGACGATCGGCAGGAAATAGCGGCTCGACTGCACCTCGCGCTGCAACTGGTGGCTCATCGCTTCCGCGTCGCCGACCAGGTTGCGGCAGGTTTCCTTGCGCGTGGCGGGCATCCCGGCGTAGCGCTCCGTATCGACGCCGACCACCATCGCGCCATGGCGCGCGAGCGCGTCGGCGGCCTGCTGGTCGGTCGGGCGCCAGCCGCTGCGACCGGAAAACAGCACGACAAAGCCGCGCATCTCGCCTGTCGGCCTGGTGACGACCACGTTGCCGTAGCGCCCGCCGGATACAGCGCTCGTCGCGAGATCAGTAGCAACGACAGCGTGCGCCGACGGCAGCGCCGCAGCGAACAGGCCCGTCGCCAGGCTCAGGGCCAACAATACTTTCAACGATTTCATGAACGCCAGCCTTCGGCGAGAAGTGACAGGTCGGCGAGCGTCAGCACGACGCCCACCGAGCCCGATGCGGCCAGATAACGCGGCTCCCAGTTGGGCTGGAATTTGCTCTTGAAGCCTCGCAGGCCGCGGAAGTTATAGAAGCGCCCACCGAAACGCCACATCAGGCTGGCGAAACGGTGCCACGGTGAAGCCAGCGGCGTCGGATTCATGCCCGAGAGCGGCGCCATGCCGAGGCTCAGGCTGCGAAAGTTTTCCTGCTTCAGATACAACGCCAGCTTGGTGAACAGATATTCCATCGCATAGGGCGACGCGCTCGGCACATGGCGCATCACGCCGACAGTCGCATCGATGTTCAGATCGGTCGTCATGAACGTGACGAACGCCACCGGCGTGTCCTGCTGACGGACCAGCATGACGGACTGTGCCGAGAGATAGTCGTCGGTGAAGGCGGCAACCGAGAAGCTCTTTTCCTTCGCGGAGCGGCTTTCCAGCCACGCGTCGGAGATGCCGCGCAGCACCGGCAGCAGTTCGGGTACGAGCGACGGCTTGAACATTTCGACAGTCAGGCCGTCGCGCTCGCCGCGTTTGAGCGCGTAGCGCAGGTGGGTGCGGTGTGCGCCGGCCAGTTCGAAATCGCTTAGCACGAGGCGCGCTTCCTCGCCGAGCTTCATCAGCGTGAGGCCGGCGTCGAGATAAAGCGGCAGGGCGTCCGCGCGGACCTGGTAGAACGCGGCGCGGCCGCCGTGTGCATGGGCGAGCGCCATGAACTCGCCGATCAGTTCGACCCATTCCTCGCGCGGACCTACAGGATCGTGCAGGGCGGCCCAGGTACGGCCATGCTTGGCGTACATCAGGAATGCTTCGCGCGATTTCGAGAACAGGAAGCTCTTGTCGCCCATCAACGCAAGCCCGGCGTCGCTGCGCTCCTGCGAACGGACGATCTTCGCAGCGTCGGCGAGGTCGCCCGCCGGCGGCTCGACAAAGCGGCCCGCAGCCGGCCGCAACAGTTGCCAGAACGCAATCGTGGCGGCGAACAGGCAGGCGCTCAGCGTCGCGCGAAGCGCACGCGGCGCGCGCTCGTCGAAGGCGAAGTTCCACCACAGATCGCGGCTGTACTGCACATCGCGAAACGCGAAGAACAGGATCCATGAAGCGACGATCATCACGATGCCGACCGACACCAGCCAGGTCAGCGTAAAGCGCTCGCTGAAGAGCGATGACGAACGGTTGAAGCGGTGGCGCGTCGTCGCGAGCAGCGTGATCAGCACGCCGAGGACGCCGGCTTCGACGAACGCGAGACCCTTCGTCAGCGACAGCGCAAGGCTCACGACGGCCAGCAGCATCGTCAGCCACCACGCCGCATCGAGCCGGCGCAGCAGCCCGCGCGCGACGAATAGCAGCAGTACGCCGAGCAGGCTCGCGAGCAGTTGCGAGCTTTCGAGCACCCACAGCGGCACGACGGTCTGGAGGATGGCGAGACGGCGTCCGAAGGCCGGCGTCGCGCCGGAGATCACCAGCATGCCGCCGACCGCAAAGGTGACGATGCTGAGAAACAGGGGGACGAGCTGGGTGATGTCACGCGAACCGCGGCCCGCGAAGCGGGCCTTGAGCGCATGCCCTTCGAAGCCCGCCAGCAGCGCCGACGACACCAGCAGCGGCACGCCGAAATAGATCACGCGATAGGCGAGCAGGGCGGCGACCATCGCCGGCGTCTCCACACTGCCGCCCAGCGCGAACACCATCGACGCTTCGAACACGCCGAGGCCGCCGGGCGTGTGGCCGATCATGCCGAGCAGCATTGCGGCCGAGAAAATCGCGACGAACTGGGCGAAGCCTACGTCGGCATGCGGCAGCAGCGCCCAGAGCGCGACGCTGGCGGCGGCGACATCAAGTGCGGCGAGCCACAACTGGTCGAGCAGATCACGGCGGGCGGGCACATCGAGTGTGAGCCGGCCGAGGCGGATGGACCGCGAAGTGGGGCGGCAGCAGGCAACCAGCAACGCCAGGGCAACCACGATCGCCACGCCCCCGCCGATCAGCGGCACGGTCGTGACATGGGTCATGTGACTCAGGGCGGGCGCGTCGAACAGCATACCGAGGCCGGCGAGGAGCACGAGCGAAAGCCCGAGGGTGACGCTGGTGAAGAGCGTGAGGCGGCCGACCTGCGCGGGCTTGATGCCGGCGGTGCCGTACACGCGGCAGCGCACCGCGCCTCCGGTCAGTGCGCCGAAGCCGGTAGCGTTGCCGAGCGCGGAACCGACTGTCGCGCCGATCCACAGCGTGGGGCGCGGCACCTTTGCGCCGATCGAGCGCAATCCGACCGCATCGCGGGCGACCAGGACGACATAGCTGAAGGCAGTCGCGAGCAGTGACGTGGCGAGCGCCTGCGGCGTCAACTGACGCAGGCTGTAGACGACGGAGCGGTAATGAATGGTCTGCGAGAGGTGCTGGAAGACTGTCAGCACGATTGCGCAGACCACGAGGGCTAATACCGGAACTGCCAGGCGCCGCAGCGGCAGCGCCTTGAATCGTTGAATGTTGAAGGCCCAGCCAGGGATCGCCGGGCGCCTTGCCGTACCTTCTTGCACCATGTCGGTGCTGGCCGACCCACCTTTTGAACCATTACCGCGCACTTGCTTACCCCGTTGAAAGCTGTCCGCACTATAACGGCAAGCTTTCCCATTACTTGATCAGCAATTGAACGGATTGGTGCATGAATTGGTTGACATCAGCGTGCTGCGAATTACGATTTTCTGACAGCACGCGGGCGGGTTAGTGTGCCCCTTCGCCGTGCAGCTCGAGATGACGCTGGATCGCCCGGGCGTCGAGTTTGGAGATATCCGCGCCGATTTCCTCGTACACCATCTTGCGCGTCTCGTCGCTCAGATGGCGGCGCAACAGGCCGAGAAACTTCGGCTCGACTGCGATGCGCAGCCGCTGGTAGCGCTGGTGCATGCGGCCCTGTTCAAGATACTCACAGAGCATGCGGGCGAACCTGTCGCGTGCTGCGTCGTCCGGCGTGGTGGCTGCCGGCATCGCGTCGCGGCCGGAGTCTCCGTTGCGCAATTCGGGGTCACGCGTGCGGGCCTGGGGATCGGCGAAACCTTCGATCTCGCGCAGATCCAGCTTGAGACCGGGGGTTTCAAAGATACGGGCGCGGTTACCGTCGGCGACAACAACCCAGGAAGTGCTGGTCATGGCTTTCCTCCTTTGATGCCTGGATGCGGGCGCCACGGCGGAGTGCGCGGAGGCGCTCCTTGAACAATACTCGCCATCAGGTCGGTGTGCCCGTATTTCACCCGAGGTGTCCGCGATCGGGGGAGCACGCTGAATGCCCCGCGGCTGAATGAAGCGGCCGCTACAATGCCACGACCCTCTGCCCGCGCCGCGCATCAAGAAGCCGGTGGCGGGGTTCAGATAAGCGGCGTCCCTGCGCGTGGCACGCGCATCGATCACGCGGGCCGCGCGTACTTTCACATCACCGCGGAATGCAGATGATGGGGATGGTCGAGGGTCTCGGCGATGAGCCGCAACGCCTCCTCGCACTCGTCGCGGTTTTTCGAGCCGCCGAGGCACACGCGCACCGCATTCGGCGGATTGCCATCGGTTGAAAACGCAGCGCCCGCGACGGCAGCGATGCCCTGATTGCGCAGTTGCAATGCCAGTTCGGAGGAACTCCAGCCACCTTCGGACGGGATCGGCAGCCACAGATGAAAGCCGTCCGGATGGGCGTCATAGGGACACGCGCCCAGCACGCGCGACGCGATCGACTGACGCGCTCTCGACTCACTGCGAATCGCTTCGAGCATGTCGTGCGCGGTGCCATCGATCAGCCACTGGGTCGCGAGCGACACCGTATACGGACTTGCCATCACAGTGGTCGCGCGCAAAGCGCCAGCAAGACGTTGCGCCTGGCGCGGCGTTGGCGCATGTAGGTACGCGACTCTCAAGCCCGCGCCCAGGCTCTTCGAAAGTCCCGTCACATACCAGGTCAACTCGGGCGCGAAGCGGGCCAGCGCGTCAGGTGCCTGTTGCGGCAGCATCGCGTAGGCGTCGTCTTCGATGATCGGCACGTTGTAGCGCAGCGCCACGTCGGCGAGTGCCTCGCGCCGCTTGTGCGTGAGGGTCAGCGTGCTCGGGTTCTGCAGTGTCGGATTGCAGTAGAAGGCGGCGGGTTTGTCGGTCTTGCAGAGCGCTTCGAAGGCGTGCGCGAGCGGGCCTTCATCGTCGCGGGCGAGTGCCTGCAGGCGTACACCGAGTTGCGCCGCAATCGCCTTGATGCCCGGATAGGCGAGCGTATCGAGGCAGATCATCGCGCCGGGCCGTGCCAGCTGCGACACGAGCGCCACCAGCGCACTATGGATGCCTGGACAGACCAGCACGTTCTCCGCATCGGCGTCGGGCAAACGGCGTTTGAGCCACCCGGTGCCGGCGGCCTTGTCGGCGGAGGTGCCGCCGAAATCCTGATAGCGCAGCAGCCGGTAGGGGTCGGTCTCCGCCATCAAACGCGCGGCCGATTCACGCAGGCGCGCAGCGTAGTCAGCGGGCTCCGGCGGCGTGTTCATCGACATTTCGATGCTGCTGCCGCCAGTAAGCGGCAACGTCGGCGCGCGCCCGCGCACGAACGTGCCGCTACCGGCCCGCGAATCGAGCAGGCCGCGCTTTCTCGCTTCGGCGTACGCGCGCGCGACGGTCGTGTAGTTCAGATCCAGTTCGCTGGCCAGATCGCGCAGACCCGGAAGGCGATCGCGCGGACGCAGCCGCCCGGTGGCCAGATCTTCCTCGATCAGTTCCGGAATGGCCAGATAAGCCGGCTTGCGCATATCGGCCAGTCGTTTGATCCAGTGATGAATCGCGTTACTCATGATTCTGTTTCGGTCTGGTGTGAATTAAATAAAGCCTATCACGCGCACATAATAAAAATAAACATGATTGCATTCATTGATCGCATTGATCGTATTTCGTGAACCACTGCACCATGCCGGTACGCATGCACCACGAACAGGGCACGCGTATGGTGCGGCAAGGCCGGAGGGCGTGCTCGCGCGGCATGCCTGAAGCGTCACGCAACCTTCACGCCAGCATTTTTTTCGGCTCGCTTTCCGAATGATCGTCTGCTTGATCGGCAATTGATTGCATTTGCGAGGGCTATCAGTGGCATGGCAAATGCATTATCTCTATCGCCGCTAAAGTAAATCTAAATCCATTGATTTAATCTGCTCAATTTAAAAGGAGAGTGCCATGCCGGCCGTCAATAAACCGAAGCACGAGAAAGGCGATTACCTGGTCGATTACGAGGAGAAAGTCTTCGAGGACGTGAAGGCGGAGCCGGGAGAGAAGGCGCTCGTCACGTTCCACACGGTCGCGTTCGAGGGCTCGATCGGCTTCGTCAACCTGTTGCAGGCGACGCGGCTGCAACGCAAGGGCTTTGAGACGTCGGTGCTGCTGTATGGGCCGGGTGTCACGCTTGGCCTGCAGCGCGGCTTTCCGACGCTCGGCGACGAGGCGTTTCCGGGCCACCTGAACTTCAACAAGCAACTGATCAAGTTCATGGAAGAGGGCGGCAAGGTCTACGCGTGCCGTTTCGCGCTGCAGGCCCTGTACGGTCACGGCGAGGCATCGCTGATCGAGGGCATCCGTCCGATCAGCCCGCTCGACGTGCTCGACATCCAGCTTCTGCATCGCAAGGACAACGCGCTGATCATCCACACCTGGACGGTCTAGACAAAGGGGCGGGCCTTCACCATGTCTGAGAAACGCATCGTCCGGGCGGCGGCCGTGCAGATTGCACCGGATTTCGAACGCATCGACGGCACGCTGAACAGGGTCTGCGAGGCCATCGACCGCGCGGCGCGCGAAGGCGTGCAACTGATCGTGTTCCCCGAGACCTTCGTGCCGTACTACCCGTACTTTTCATTCGTGCGGCCGCCGGTGGCATCGGGAGGCGACCACATGAAGCTGTACGAAGAAGCGGTGGTGGTGCCCGGTCCTGTCACGCAGGCGGTCGCGGAGCGCGCGAGATTGCACCGGATGGTGGTTGTGCTCGGCGTCAACGAGCGCGATCACGGCAGCCTGTACAACACGCAGCTGATCTTCGATGTCGATGGGCAACTGCTGCTCAAGCGCCGCAAGATCACACCGACGTTCCACGAACGGATGATCTGGGGGCAGGGCGACGCGGCCGGCTTGAAGGTGGTGCAAACGGCGGTCGCACGGGTCGGCGCGCTCGCCTGCTGGGAGCACTACAACCCGCTCGCGCGCTATGCGTTGATGACGCAGCACGAAGAGATTCACTGCAGCCAGTTCCCCGGCTCGCTGGTGGGGCCGATTTTCGCGGAGCAGATCGAGGTCACGATCCGTCATCACGCGCTGGAGTCGGGCTGCTTCGTCGTCAACGCGACGGGCTGGCTGACAGACGCGCAGATCGAATCGGTCACCCCCGATCCGAATCTGCAGAAGGCGCTACGCGGCGGCTGCAACACGGCGATCGTCTCTCCGGAAGGGCAGCACCTGGCCGCGCCGTTGCGCGAAGGCGAAGGCATGGTGATCGCCGATCTCGACATGGCCTTGATCACGAAGCGCAAACGGATGATGGATTCGGTCGGTCACTACGCGCGGCCGGAACTGCTGAGCCTCGCCATCAATGATCGGCCGGCGTCGACCGTTTCGCCGATGACGGGTGTCCCAGCGGTCGCCAGCATTGCGACCGGCATCGATCTCAACTCAACCCAGGAATGGCGCGATGAACTCCAGCGAGACACTGCCGGCCGCAAGCCGGCAATTGATGACTGAACTGCAGTCGGTCGGGCTGCGGCTCGCCGATCCTGATGCAGGCGTCGCCAGCCGGCGCGGCGGCGCGGGTCCGTCCGATCACAAGGCGGTGACAGTCGACGGCGTGACGATCATGGTGCCCGTGCATACGAACACGGCGTGGCACTCGCCCTTCGTTGCGGCAACGCCGGATGCGGGCGGCGCGAGCGCCTTGATGCGCGGCACGATCCCGATCGCGAGCATCAGCTTTCCGAAGGCGCCGCGTTTCTACGCGATGCAGACGCTCGATGGCGTGCCGTACTCGCACATCGCGACGCTGCACAGTGCCGACGTACTCGCGACCACCGTGCTGCAGACGTGCATCCGCTACGAGAGCCGCCGCAAGTCGTGCAGGTTCTGTGCGATCGGGCAATCGCTGGCAGCAGGCCGCACGATTGCGCGCAAGACGCCCGAACAGCTTGCCGAAGTCGCGCGCGCGGCAGTCTTGCTCGACGGCGTCAAACATATGGTGCTGACGACCGGAACGCCAGCCACCAGCGATCGCGGCGCGCAGATACTGTGCGAGAGCGCGTTCGCGATCAAGGGCGCCGTCGATCTGCCGATCCAGGCGCAATGCGAACCCCCCGACGACGACCGCTGGTTCGCGCGCATGAAAGCGAGCGGCATCGATACGCTGGGCATGCACCTCGAAGTGGTGACGCCCGCCTTGCGCGAACGCATCATGCCCGGCAAGGCGAGCGTGCCGCTGTCGCGCTACATGGAAGCGTTCAGGTCGGCGGTGGCCGTGTTCGGCAGAGGGCAGGTCAGCACCTACATACTCGCGGGACTCGGCGATTCAGCCGAAGCGATTCTCGCGATGTCGCGCACTTTGATCGACCTTGGCGTCTATCCGTTCGTCGTGCCGTTCGTGCCGATCAGCGGCACGCCGCTCGAAGACCATCCGGCGCCTTCGCCCGAATTCATGAAATCGGTGTTGCAACCGCTTGGCGCGATCCTCGGCGCGGCGCGGATGCGCTCCAGCGAGATCAAGGCGGGCTGCGGCAAATGCGGCGCGTGTTCGTCGCTGTCATCGTACGAGGTGTGATCATGCTGGCCGAAGCGATAGACCTCGACGCGTTGCCGACAGCCTGGACGGCGAGCGAATACCGGATCAAATGGACGACCTTGCCCTGGGAAGCCGATCAGGCGTTCAGGCTGCGGCGCGCGGTGTTCTGCATCGAGCAGGGAATCTTCGTCGGCGATGACCGCGATGCGACGGACGAGCGCGCCCAGCAACTGGTTGCCGTCAGCTGTATCGCGGGGATGCCGGAGCAGGTGGTCGGCACGGTGCGCATTCATGAAGATGAACAGGGCGTCTGGTTCGGTTCGCGGCTGGCGGTGCATGCGGCGTACCGAAGGCACGGCAAGATCGGTGCGACGTTGATCCGGCTTGCGGTCAGCAGTGCGCACGCGCTCGGTTGCGAGACCTTCCTCGCTCACGTGCAGAGCCAGAACGTGCCGCTCTTTCGCGCGCTGCACTGGGATGTGCTGGCCGAAGAGATGCTGCTTGGACGTCCCCATCATTTGATGCAGGCGCAGCTCGATCACTATCCGCCCTGTGCGACGCCGCGCAGTGGTTTCGTGACGCACTCGCGGAGCGCGTCGTGAGCGTCGCCGAACTTGTCGCCAGCCTGCGGGAGAGCCGCGGCTTCATGCACAAGACCGATATCGTCGATGTGCTGTCTTCGCTTGCGCGGGGCTTGCCAGGCGGCGCCGACGATCTGAAACAGGCAGTCGCCGTGGGTGACGATTGCGCGGCCATCGCCGATGGCGACGGATATCTGCTGTTCGCGATCGAAGGCATGGTCAGCGATTTCGTCGAGGCGATGCCCTGGTTCGCCGGCTATAGCGGCGTGATGGTCAACGTCAGCGATATCTATGCGATGGGCGGTAGACCGATTGCTGTCGTCGATGCGCTGTGGAGCGACGGCATCGGCGCGGCAGGGCAGGTCCTGGCGGGTATGGCGGCTGCATCGGTGGCGTATGGCGTGCCGGTTGTCGGTGGGCACACGAATACGCGCAGCGATCAGGCGCAACTGGCCGTGTCGATACTGGGGCGCGCCAGTGCGTTGCTGTCCAGCTTCAACGCGAAGCCGGGCGATCGCCTGATGATGGCAGTCGACCTGCGTGGCAGGTTCGAGGAACCGTATCCGTTCTGGAATGCGTCGGTGGGTGCACCGGCGACGCGTCTGCGTGCGGATCTGGAACTACTGCCCGAACTGGCGGAAAGCGGTCTGTGCGATGCCGCCAAGGACATCAGCATGGCCGGTACGCTCGGCACCGCGTTGATGCTGCTCGAATGTTCCCGCATGGGTGCGCGAATCGATGTCGACCGCATACCAAAGCCGGAAGATGTCGCGCTCGCCCGCTGGGTGACGGCGTTTCCGAGTTTCGGCTATCTGCTCTCTGTGCGAGAGCACCATGTCGCGCAGGTGCAGGAGCGCTTTGCCGCGCGCTCGCTTGCGTGCGCGGTGATCGGCACGGTCGACGAATCGTGTGAAGTCATCGTGCATCGTGGAGACGATGCTGCCGTGCTTTGGGATTTCGGGCGTGAGCCCTTTATCCTCACGCCCCAAGGAGGCAGGCGATGAACCTCAGTTCGCTTCACATCGCGTTGCTGACGCATTCAGTCAATCCGCGTGGCGGTGTCGTGCATACGCTGGAACTGGCAAACGCGTTGACGGCACACGGCCACGACGTCACGGTATTCGCGCCCGCCGCAGCCGGAGAAATGTTGTTTCGTGAGCCTCCATGCCGCGTTGTTCTCGCGCGGGTTACGGGTTCCCAGGCAAATACGGTCGAGATGGTCGATGCGCGCATTCGCGCCTTGAAGGAAGCGCTGCGCGATTCGTCGTCATTTGATGTGCTGCATGCGCAGGACAGTATCAGCGGAAACGCGCTCGCGGAGCTGAAAGAGGAGGGGGGGATCGAGGGATTTGTGCGCACCGTTCACCACCTGGATCACTTCGACAATCCGCGTCTGGCCGCGTGGCAGGTGCGCGCGTATCGCGATGCGGATAGCGTGCTGTGCGTCAGCGACACGTGGACTGCGGAAATGCAGCGCACGTATGGAATCGATGCGGTGACCGTACCGAATGGTGTCGATACCACGCGCTTTTGCCCGGACGTTTCCGGCGAGGCTGACGACGCCACGTGCACGCGCATAGGCGTTGATGGTTCGCCGGTCGTTCTGGCGGTGGGCGGCATAGAAGCGCGCAAAAACACGCTTGGGCTGCTAGACGCATTCGCTCTTGTGCACAGGAAGCTGTCGCGCGCGCAACTCGTGATTGCAGGTGGCGCCAGCCTGCTCGATCACAACGCGTATGCCGATCGTTTCATCCAGCGAGCAGAGGAGCATCGGCTTTCGACAGGACCGTACGAAAACATCGTTGTGACAGGCCCGCTCAGCGACTCTGCAATGCCCGCGCTTTTTAGAAGTTCGGATGTGCTGGCGATGGTGTCTCTGCACGAAGGCTTCGGACTGGTCGTGCTGGAAGCGCTTGCGTGCCGTACGCCCGTGGTTGTATCGGACATCGCGCCGTTCAACGAATACCTCGACGACAGCACCGCCTGCTGGGCAACGCCGACCGACGCCCATTCGATGGCGTCGGCGCTGATGCGCACGATCGACGGCAGCTTCAAGGCCGACTTCGCTCGCGCTGTGCCTGCGCTGCTCGCGCGTTTCAGCTGGGACGCGAGCGCGCGCCGTCACGTCGACGTCTATCTCAGCTATCTGTCGAAACAATCTCTGGCGATTCTCTAAGGAGCGCTCATGCCTGTCATGCACTTCCGGATTCGATGGCCCGATGGCAACGAAGCGAACTGCTATTCGCCGTCGCAAGTCATCAGCGATTTCTTCGTCCCAGGCACGGAGTACCCGCTCAACGATTTCGTCGACCGCTCGCGTCAGGCCTTGGGCATTGCGTCCGAACGCGTGCGGCAGAAGTACGGCTATGCCTGCTCGGCGGCCATGGACCAGCTTGAGCAGATCGAACGCGATGCGGCACGGTTCGACGATAGGCCCGACGCGACGGTCAAGGTCATCGAGTTCAGTTGAAACGTTAAACCCGGCCCGCCCTGGCGGATGTATCGCACATGCAAGGCGGGCATTCCCGAATGCAAGGACGCATCATGTCGAAGACGAAACACCACCTGGCTTCTCAGCCCGCCACCAACGGGCACTACAGCGTGATTGTCGTGGGCGGCGGGCAGGCGGGGCTGTCGGTCAGCTACTACCTGGCGCAGCACGGCATCGATCATCTGGTCATCGAGAAAAACACGGTGACGCACACATGGCGCCACCAGCGCTGGGATGCGTTTTGTCTCGTGACTCCGAACTGGCAATGCGCGTTGCCAGGCCATCCGTACCGCGGCGACGATCCACATGGATTCATGAAGAAGGATGAAATCATCGCGTATCTCGATGGCTTCATCGCAATGGTGAACGCGCCCGTGATCGAGAACACCGAAGTCAAACGCGTGAGGCGTCTGGAAGACGGCCGCTATGGCGTCTCGACGACACAGGGCGACTTCATCGCCGATCAGGTGGTGGTGGCTTCGGGCGGCTATCACACGCCGATCGTGCCGCGTATGGCCGAGCGCCTGCCGTCGCATATCGTGCAGATGCAGTCGTCCGAATATCGCAATCCCGAGACATTGCCCGATGGGGTGGTGCTGGTGGTCGGCTCCGGCCAGTCCGGTGCGCAGATCGCCGAGGACCTGCACCTCGCGGGACGCAAGGTGGTGCTCGCCGTTGGCGAAGCGCCGCGCTGTGCGCGCTTTTATCGAGGACGCGATGTGGTCGACTGGCTCGCGGACATGCAGTACTACGACATGCCGGTGGAAAAACATCCACTACGCGAAGGTGTGCGTGACAATACCAATCACTATGTCACCGGACGCGACGGCGGACGCGATATCGATCTGCGCAAATTCGCTTCCGAAGGCATGGAACTGTATGGTCGCCTTGAAGACCTGCAGCGGGGCGTGCTGCATTTCGCACCGAACCTCGCAATCAATCTCGACGATGCAGACCGCACGTACAACAGCATCAACGCCAGTATCGACGCATTCATCAACCGCAGCGGTATCGATGCGCCGGCGGGTAGCGCGTATGAAGCGATGTGGCGGCCCGCAGCCGAGCGCACGACGCTCGATATGGCCACAAGCGGCATCGCTGCGATCATCTGGTGTATCGGTTTTACGCCGGACTTCAGCTGGATCGATGCGCCGGTCTTCAACGGGCGGGGCTATCCGGCGCACGTGCGCGGAGTGACACCGCTCGGCGGTCTATATTTTGTCGGGCTGCCGTGGCTGCATACCTGGGGATCGGGGCGCTTTTCCGGCATTGCGCGCGATGCCGATCATGTCGTGCAGGCGGTGCTCGCGCATCGACGCAAGCGAACGATGTGCGTGGACACGGTCGCAGCCTGAACCGCGCATCGAATCGTATCAATCGATCGGTGGGTGGTGTGGGCGCTGCGCGTTCTGCTTACGCGCTCGCCGTCTTCGCTCCGCACGCGCGAATCACGAGCGCGACGACTTCTTCGGTCGCGACGTCGAAGGCCTTTTTCGACAGCGCGCGCTTGCCCGCGAGCGCTTCGATCTGCGCGTCGAAGTCCGCGTAGTGCTGGGTCAGTGCCCAGATCATGAAGAGAAAAGTGCGGGCGTCGAGCGGGGCGAGCAGGCCTCGCGCAATCCAGTCGTTGATCACGACGACACGCGTTTCCATCCACGGCTTCACGCGTCCCGCCAGGATGTCCTGCATGTGCGTTGCGCCGTGAATGATCTCGTTCGCCCATACCTTCGAGCCGAGCGGACGCCGGCGCGACAACTCCATCTTTGCGCGTACATAGCCGCCAATCGCTGCGACGGGATCGTCGCTGCAGTCGAACGTATCAGCGGCGCGATACCACTCCTCGAAGATATCGTCGAGCACGCGCCGGTAAAGATCGAGCTTGGTCGGGAAGTAGTAATGCAGGTTGGCTTTCGGTAAGCCTGCGCGTTCCGCGATCATCGCAGTGCTGGTGCCTTCGAGCCCGCGTTCCGCGAATACCGCCTCGGCGCACGCCAGCAGATGCGCCTCGTTCGTGTTGCGAATGTGGGCCTTGCGCCGCCGCATTGGCTTCGTCGTTTCTTCGTTTGCGCCGGCTATGACCGGCGTATCGTCGTCTTTCATCATCGGCCTCGCCTGGCTCAGGAGCCCTCAGTCGCCGCGTCGCGCCTCATTGTAGTCGTATTGCGGCACGCGACGCACGGCCTGTCTCATCCACCGAATGCGGCGTACCGCACGCATGTTGCGGTGCAATGGCACGCTTTTCGCTCATACGGAAGTCATTGAAATATCTTTATTAATCGTCTACAACCTGTCCAATCGGACAGGATTGGTGAAGCAGGCAATCGAACCGTATCGACGACCGGGCGCCGGCGTAAGTGGTATGCACCGGCCACGGGCGCCACGCCCCAAAACATGTCGTCCGTGCACCGCATCTGCGCCACGTTGTCCTGCGTGTGTGTATGGATAGCCCGATTCGCGTGAGGAGAGAGACTGATGAACGCAGTGACGGACAAAGGACTCGACGTGTCGATCAAGGTGAACGGTCAACGTCTGTGGGACAGCCTGATGACGATGGCGAAGATCGGCGCGACGCCGAAGGGTGGTGTGTGCCGGCTTGCCTTGACCGATCTCGACCGGGAAGGGCGTGACCTGATCGTGAGCTGGGCGAAGGAAGCAGGGTGCACGGTCAGCATCGATCAGATGGGCAATGTGTTCATGCGCCGCGCAGGCCGCAATGCGGCGGCGTTACCGGTGATGACCGGCTCGCACGCCGATTCCCAGCCCACGGGTGGCCGGTTCGACGGCATCTACGGCGTGCTGGGCGGGCTCGAAGTGATCCGCAGCCTGAATGATCACGGGATTGAAACCGAGCACCCGGTGGAAGTTGTGATCTGGACCAACGAGGAGGGCTCACGTTTTGCTCCGGCGATGGTCGCCTCCGGTGTGTTCGCAGGTGTGTTTACCCTGGAATATGGTCTGTCGCGAAAGGACGTCGACGGCAAGACGATCGGCGAGGAGCTCAGGCGTATCGGCTACGCGGGCGATGTTCCATGCGGTGGACGACCGATTCACGCGGCGTTCGAACTGCACATCGAACAGGGGCCGATTCTCGAAGCGGAGCACAAGACGATCGGGGTTGTGACCGATGCGCAGGGTCAGCGCTGGTATGAAATCGTGTTGACGGGACAGGAGGCGCATGCAGGGCCGACACCCATGCCGCGTCGGCGCGATGCGTTGCTCGGCGCATCGCGTGTGGTCGATCTCGTCAACCGCATCGGCCTGAATCACGCGCCGTTCGGCTGCGCGACCGTCGGCATGATGCAGGTGCATCCGAACTCACGCAACGTGATTCCGGGGCGCGTGTTCTTCACAGTCGACTTCCGTCATCCGGACGATGCCGTGCTGAAGGAAATGGATGCGGAGTTGCGGGAGGGCGTCGCGTGCATTGCCGGCGAAATCGGTCTTGAAACGCAGCTCGAGCAGATCTTTTATTACGCACCGGTCGCGTTTGACACGGCCTGCGTCGAGTCGGTCCGTGCGGCGGCTGTGCGCTTCGGCTACCCGAGCCGCGACATCGTGTCGGGCGCAGGTCACGACGCCTGTTATCTGTCGCAGGTCGCGCCGACGTCGATGGTATTCGTGCCATGCGTCGACGGGATCAGTCATAACGAAATCGAGGATGCCACGATCGAATGGATCGAGGCGGGCGCTAATGTCTTGCTGCACGCGATGCTCGAGCGAGCGTGCGAGCCTGCTTCATAGCCCCGGCATTCTGCGTTAAACGCTCTTCTGCAAGCTTTGTTGGACCCGCTGCTCCGGCTTCGCGACAGGCGATGCCGGCTGGATTCGTGCTGTCTCTCTTCTCGTGAAGGAACGCGCATGGCTACGAAAGAAACCGGCGATGTCGCCGCAGGCCGACTGACGGCCGATCAGCTCGCGTGTCAGTTTGCCGACGTCGCGCCGTTGCTCGATCCGGGCGCGGCGGCGGTGGCGGCGAGCCGCTGCCACTACTGCTATGACGCGCCCTGCGTCAACGCGTGCCCGACGCGGATCGATATTCCGGGCTTCATCCGCAAGATCGGCAACGGCAATCTGAAAGGCGCGGCACACGACATTCTCTCGGCGAATCCGCTGGGCGGCATGTGTGCACGCGTCTGTCCGACCGAAATTCTTTGTGAAGGCGCATGCGTGCGCAACCATCAGGATGAGAAGCCCGTTGCGATCGGCGCATTGCAGCGTCATGCGACGGATTGGGCGATGGCGCGCGGCGAGACCTTGTTCAGGCGCGCGGCGGATTCGGGGTGTCATGTGGCCGTCGTCGGCGCGGGGCCGGCGGGGCTCGCGTGTGCGCATCGTCTTGCGCTGATGGGGCATCGCGTGACGCTTTTCGACGCGCATCCCAAGGCTGGCGGCCTCAACGAATACGGTATCGCCGCCTACAAGACCGTCGACGATTTCGCACAGCGCGAAGTGGACTGGCTGCTCTCCGTGGGCGGCATCGCGTTGAAGACAGGCGTCATGCTCGGGCGCGATGTGAGCCTCGACGAACTGCGTCAGCAACACGATGCGGTGTTTCTCGCGATTGGACTGGCCGGCGTGAAGGCATTGCAGATCGAAGGTGAAGCGCTCGGGAACGTGCACAACGCGGTCGATTTTATTGCGCGCCTGCGCGCGGCGGACGATCTTTCGACGCTGCCTGTCGGGCGCCGCGTGGTGGTGATCGGCGGCGGCAACACCGCGATCGATGCCGCCGTGCAAAGCAGCAAGCTCGGCGCGCAAAGCGTGACGATGGTCTACCGACGCGGCGTCGATGCGATGAGCGCGACGTGGGCGGAGCGCGAATTTGCGCAAACGCAGGGCGTTTCGATCGTGCTCTACGCGCAACCGCTCAAGCTCAATCGCGATGGTACGTGCGTCACGGGCGTCGAGTTCGAGCGCACGAAAGAGGAGGCAGGACGTCTTGTCGGCACTGGCGAGCGCTTCACCTTGGAAGCCGACATGGTGCTCAAGGCAATCGGCCAGACACTCGTCGCGACAGGGCTCGATGCCGACATCCTGACGACGGATGGTTCGCGCATCGAGGTCGACGACGAGCGCCGGACCTCGTTGAAAGGCGTCTGGGCAGGCGGCGACTGCGCGGCGACCGGCCTCGACCTGACTGTGCAGGCGGTGGAGGACGGCAAGCTTGCGGCGGCGTCGATCGATCGGGTTTTCGCGCGTACGGCGGTGCGTGCCGCGTAGTGCGGCCAGGTACCGCCTGGCGCGTTATGGCGCGCCACAGTACAGCCTCATTCAGGAAGCGTACCGCCCAGGAGCGGCACACAGAGATAAAAGAGCGACATCCCCACGGAGCTGAACATGGCCGATCTTCGTTGCACAATCGCCGGCATCACGTCGCCGAATCCTTTCTGGCTGGCGTCGGCGCCGCCTACCGACAAGGCCTACAACGTCAACCGCGCATTTGAAGCAGGCTGGGGCGGCGTCGTCTGGAAGACGCTCGGGCTCGATCCGCACGTCGTCAACGTGAGCTCCCGCTATGGCGCGGTGCAGTGGAACGGACAGCGGATGGCGGGTCTGAACAACATCGAACTCATCACCGACCGCCCGCTCGACGTCAATCTGCGCGAGATCGCCCAGGTCAAGCGCGACTGGCCGGACCGCGCGATGATCGTGTCGCTGATGGTGCCGTGCAACGAGCGTGACTGGAAATGGATCCTGCCGCTCGTCGAAGACACCGGCGCGGATGCGGTCGAACTCAACTTCGGTTGTCCGCACGGCATGAGCGAGCGGGGCATGGGGTCGGCCATCGGCCAGGTGCCGGAGTACATCGAGATGGTCACCCGCTGGGTCAAGGAAGGCTCGCGCCTGCCTTGCCTCGTCAAGCTCACACCCAACATCACCGACATCCGGCTCGGTTCGCGCGCCGCTTGCAAGGGCGGTGCGGACGGCGTGTCGCTCATCAACACGATCAACTCCATCGTCGCGGTCGATCTCGACGATATGGCGCCCATGCCCACCGTCGATGGCAAGGGCACGCACGGCGGCTACTGCGGCCCGGCGGTCAAGCCGATTGCGCTCAACATGGTCGCGGAAATTGCCCGCGATGTGGAAACACCTGGCCTGCCGATCTCCGGGATCGGCGGCATCACGTCGTGGCGCGACGCCGCGGAGTTCATCGTGCTGGGCGCGGGCAGCGTGCAGGTGTGTACCGCGGCGATGCATTACGGCTTTCGCATCGTGTCCGACATGGCGGATGGCCTGTCGAACTGGATGGACGAAAAACGCTACGCGACGCTCGACGATATCCGTGGCCGTGCCGTGCCGAACGTCACCGACTGGAAATTCCTGAACCTCAGCTACGACATCAAGGCGCGCATCGATCAGGATAAGTGCATCCAGTGCGGCCTGTGCCACATCGTGTGCGAAGACACGTCGCACCAGGCGATTACGCGCGAGAAGAACGGCGTGCGGCATTTCGAAGTGATCGACGAGAGCTGCGTCGGGTGCAATTTATGCATGCACGTGTGTCCGGTCGATCAATGCATCACGATGGAGCGCGTCGATGCAGGCGCCTATTCGAACTGGACGACGCACCCCAACAATCCGATGGCCGCAGCGGCAACCACGGCAACCTCAGCCACGGCAGCACCCTCAGCAGCAACTGCCGCAGCAACAGCGGCCGCGGAAACCGACACACCCGCACGCGCCGCGTGACGGATGCGCATCTGGCACTGGACGCGTTGCGTTGACGACGCGCCAGTTTTTCGACCATGGGAGAATCTTCGATGAATCAGTCTGCGGGAACCAGCGATTCGCTACTGCAACCGGCGGTACAAGGCAGCGCGCTCTACAACGACGATCTCGCGCCGACCGGCAAGTCTCAACGCACGTGGAAGTGGTATCACTTCGCGGCGTTGTGGGTCGGCATGGTGATGAACATTGCGTCGTACATGCTGGCTGCCGGATTGACTGAGCAGGGCATGTCGCCGTGGCAGGCGGTGACAACGGTGCTGCTGGGCAACCTGATCGTGCTCGTGCCGATGCTGCTGATCGGCCACGCTGGCGCCAAACATGGCATTCCGTACGCGGTACTGGTGCGCTCGTCGTTCGGCACGCAGGGGGCCAAGCTGCCGGCGCTGTTGCGGGCGATCGTCGCGTGCGGCTGGTACGGCATTCAGACATGGCTTGGCGGCAGCGCCATCTATACGCTGCTCAATATTCTGACGGGCAACGCGCTGCAAGGCACCCCGCTGCCGTTCATCGATATTTCGATGGGTCAGGCCGCGTGCTTTCTCGCGTTCTGGGCGCTGCAGATCTACTTCATCGTCAACGGAACGGATTCGATCCGCTGGCTCGAAAGCTGGTCCGCGCCGATCAAGGTACTGATGTGCATCGTGCTGGTCTGGTGGGCGACGTCGAAGGCAGGGGGTGTCGGAAGCATGCTGTCGACGCCGTCGCAGTTCGCCGCCGGCGGCAAGCGGGAAGGACTCTTCTGGGTCACGTTCTGGCCGAGCCTCACGGCGATGGTGGGCTTCTGGGCAACGCTCGCGCTGAACATCCCCGACTTCACGCGCTTCGCCCGGACCCAGCGCGACCAGATGGTCGGCCAGGCGGTCGGCCTGCCGGTGCCGATGGCGCTGCTTTCGGTGATCTCGGTGGTGGTGACTTCGGCGACCGTGGTGATCTACGGCCAGGCGATCTGGGATCCGATCGATCTGACGAGCCGCATGACGGGCATCGGCGTGGGCATTGCGCTCATCATCCTGACGCTCGACACGATGTGCTGCAATCTCGCGGCGAACCTCGTCGGACCGGCATACGACTTTTCGAGCCTCTGGCCGAAGGGCATCTCATACAAGGCAGGCGGCATGATCACCGCGACCATCGCGATCGTGATGATGCCGTGGAAAATTCTCGCGACCACGCACGGTTATATCTTTACGTGGCTCGTCGGCTATTCGGCTTTGCTCGGGCCGGTAGCGGGCATCATGATGGTTGATTACTTCCTGATTCGCGGCACGCGCCTCGATCATCGTGAACTGTTCGACGAGAACGGCGAGTACGCGTACACGGGGGGCTGGAATATCGCCGCGGTGGTCGCGCTCGCAATCGGCGTGCTGCCGAATCTGCCGGGCTTTCTGAATACGGCGTTTCCGGCGGCTTTTCCGAATGTGCCCGACCTGTTCAAGACCTTGTACACCTATGCGTGGTTTGTCGGCCTCGCACTTGCGGCGGTTGTGTACGGCGTGTGGATGAAGCTCGGCAAGAGCACGAGTCCGCGTATCGCGCGTGCCTGAACCACAGTGGGAACGACAGCGACAGCGGTCATCGGACGGCGTTTCATTCGCATTTGCGCTGACATTAAGATTCAACAGAAGGAGGCAGCATGGCAACCCTGATTCGTGGCGGTACGGTGGTCGACGCCAACCAGACCCGGCGTGCCGACGTGTTGTGTCATGACAGCGCGGCAGGCGGCACGATTGCGCAGATCGGCATGGACCTCGAACCACCGGTTGGCGCAACGGTGATCGATGCAGGCGGGCAATACGTGATGCCGGGCGGCATCGATCCGCACACGCACATGGAACTGCCGTTCATGGGAACGACCGCGAGCGACGACTTTTATAGCGGCACCGCGGCCGGCCTCGCGGGGGGCACGACGAGCATCATCGACTTCGTGATTCCATCGCCGCGCCAGCCGTTGATGGGTGCGTTCAACGAATGGCGCGGCTGGGCGGAAAAGGCCGCGGCGGATTACGGTTTCCATGTCGCGGTGACGTGGTGGGACGAGACGGTGCATCGCGACATGGGCACGCTGGTCCATG
This sequence comes from Paraburkholderia sp. BL10I2N1, assembly GCF_004361815.1. Classification (NCBI taxonomy): domain Bacteria; kingdom Pseudomonadati; phylum Pseudomonadota; class Betaproteobacteria; order Burkholderiales; family Burkholderiaceae; genus Paraburkholderia; species Paraburkholderia sp. BL10I2N1. The sequence goes on from NZ_SNWA01000001.1 coordinate 2,920,934, forward strand.
AACACGGGGTGTCGAGCTTCAAGCACTTTATGGCGTACAAGAACGCGATCATGGCCGACGACGAGATCCTCGTGAACAGCTTTTCGCGCGCGCTCGAACTGGGTGCGTTGCCGACCGTCCACGCGGAAAACGGCGAACTGGTGTTTCAGTTGCAGCGTCAGCTGCTGGCGCGCGGCTTCACGGGGCCGGAGGCGCATCCCTTGTCGCGGCCGCCGGAAGTGGAAGGGGAAGCGGCGAATCGGGCGATCCGTATTGCCCAGGTGCTCGGCGTGCCTGTCTATATCGTGCACGTGTCGGCGAAGGACGCACTCGACGCCGTGATCCGCGCGCATGGCGAAGGCCAGCGTGTGTTCGCCGAAGTGCTGGCGGGGCACCTGGTGATCGATGAATCGGTGTATCGCGATACCGACTGGGGCCGCGCAGCGGCGCATGTGATGAGCCCGCCGTTCCGCACGAAGGAACACCGAGATGCGCTCTGGCGCGGCTTGCAGGGCGGCCATCTGCATACGACGGCCACCGATCACTGCGTGTTCTGCGCATCGCAGAAAGCGATGGGCCGCGAAGACTTCACGAAGATCCCCAACGGCTGCGGCGGTGTGGAGGACCGGATGTCGATCCTGTGGCATCACGGTGTGAACACAGGAAGGCTGACGCCGAACGAGTTCGTCCGCGTCACATCGACCAATGCCGCGCAGATTTTCAACCTGTATCCGCGCAAGGGTGCGGTCGAAGTGGGCGCGGATGCGGATCTGGTGGTGTGGGATCCGCAGGCGTCGCGCACGATCTCCGTGAAGACGCATCATCAGAATGTCGACTTCAACGTGTTCGAAGGGATGACGGTGCAGGGCGTCGCAACCCACACGCTGTCGCGGGGGCAGCTTGCGTGGGTCAATGGCGATCTGCGCGCGCAGCGCGGCGCGGGCCGCTATCTGAAGCGGCCGCCCAATCCCGCTTATTTCGAAGCCGTGCGTGTGGCCAACCGGTTGAAGTCGGTGGAACCCGTCGCGCGTTGAGCGTGCGCGGATTGCATGAAACACGGCAGGCGCACGCGGTACGATCGCGCGGCGCTGGCTACCGTGAGAAGCGGCAGCCAGCGGCGGCGATTACGAAACGGTATCGGAAGAAGCGAGCGTCGCGATAAACACGGACGCGATCGCTTCAACACCGTCGCAGTCTTCTTCGGTGAAGCGCGCGGGCAGCGGGCTGTCGAGGTCGAGTACGCCAAGCAGGGTGCCATCAGGCATCAGCAGCGGCACGACCAGTTCCGAGCGGGACGCAGCATCGCACGCGATGTGATCGGCAAACGCGTGAACGTCGGGCACGAGCTGGCTGCGGCGCGTCTGCGCGGCCAGGCCGCACACGCCGCGGCCCATTGCGATGCGCACGCAGGCGGGCTTGCCTTGAAACGGGCCGACCACGAGTTCGCCGTCGACGAGGAAATAGAATCCAGCCCAGTTCAGATCCGGCATCGTGTGATACAGCAACGCCGAGAGATTCGCGGCATTGGCGACGAGATTGGTCTCGCCGGCGAGCAGCGCGTGCGCCTGAGCGGCCAGTTCGTCGTAGAAGTCGCGTTTGGGCAACTCGGTGGAGACAGTTCCCTGGAACATACCTGTACATCCTGCATGGTCATTTCGACGACGCTCGCGTGAGCGGCCGGAGGGGCGGCGTCGAGCGCGAGCACGGGTCGTGATTGTCCCACCTTTGCCGTTAGCCTGTGCGCCGGCGGCAAGGTTCCGGGGTTCTGGTCTGACACCAGCCGTCAGTTTCCTGCAATATCCTCGACATCAGTTTCGCGACGTGCGCCCGGGCAATCCGTTCGGCCCGCTCTTCGTCGCGTGCTTCGAGCGCCTGCAGAATCATGGCATGTTCATCGCGGTTCGCGGTTCCGCCGTCGGTCGCTCGAGGAGACGACGGCTGTCCTGGCCAGATACTTATGTATGAGGCTCTTTATTACCTCGAGAAATATTCATCATCATCGAAATGCTTTGTAGAAATATAGGGCCTTTGCTACAGTCCGCTGCACCGTTCGGACCGGTAGCATTGCGGGGGCCGGACGCCATACCAAACACCACAACTGGGAGCACCAGATGAAATCGATTCGATCCATGCTGTTGATTGGCCTGCTGCAGGCTGCCTTCGTAACCTCGGCATTCGCCGCCGATGGCCTCGCGCAGATCAAGGCCGCCGGGGCCTTCAAGATCGGCACGGAAGGCACGTACGCGCCGTTCACGTTTCACGATGCATCGAACCAGCTGACCGGCTTCGACGTCGAGATCGGCCGCGAAATCGCGAAGCGTCTCGGCGTGAAGGCCGACTTCATCGAAGGCAAGTGGGACGGCCTGATTGCCGGCCTCGACTCGAACCGCTACGATGCCGTGATCAACGAAGTGGCGGTCACCGACGCGCGCAAGGCCAAGTACGATTTCTCGGATCCGTACATCACGTCGCACGCGGCCTTGATCGTGCGTTCGGACAACAACACGATCAAGGGCTTCGACGACCTGAAGGGCAAGAAATCGGCCAACACGCTGACGAGCAACTTCGGCAAGATTGCCACGGCGCATGGCGCGGAAGTCGTGCCGGTGCAGGGCTTCAACGAATCGATCGATTTGCTGACCTCGGGCCGCGTCGATGCGACGGTCAACGATTCGCTGTCGTTCCTCGATTTCAAGAAGCACAAGCCTGATGCGAAAGTGAAGATCGTCGCGCTTGACACCTCCAGCGACAGCGACAGGTCGGCGGTGCTCATTCGCAAGGGCAATCCGGAGTTGCAGGCTGCCATCAACAAGGCGCTCGCCGACATGAAGGCCGACGGCACCTATGACAAGATCTCGAACAAGTACTTCGGTAAAGACGTTTCGCAGTAAAACAACAAAAAGGAGCGAGCCTGAATCATGCCGGCCTGGCTGCATTTGATGGTTGAGTCGCTGGGGCCCCTGCTGTACGCGGGGCTGGTTTTCACCGTCCCGCTCACTATCGTTTCATTCGTGCTGGGTCTCGCGCTGGCGTTCGTCGTCGCGTTGATCCGGCTGTTCGGGCCCGCGTGGTCCGTGGCGATCGTGCGCTTCTATGTCTGGCTGATTCGCGGCTCGCCGCTGCTTGTGCAGCTGTTCGTGATCTTCTATGGCTTGCCGAGCGTCGGGATCGTGCTCGACCCGTTGACGGCGGCCATCATCGGCTTTTCGCTGAACGTCGGCGCCTACAATTCCGAGGTGATCCGCGGCGTGATCGAATCGATCCCGAAAGGCCAGTGGGAAGCCGCCTATTCGATGGGGATGACGCGCGGCCAGGCGTTGCGTCGCGCGATCCTGCCGCAGGCGGCGCGCGTGGCGTTGCCACCGCTCGCGAATTCGTTCATCGCGCTGGTGAAGGACACGTCGCTCGCGGCCGTGCTGACCGTGCCGGAAATCTTCCAGGCGGCGCAGCGCATCGCCTCGGTGACCTACGAGCCGTTGATCCTGTATACCGAAGCCGCGTTGATCTATCTGGTGTTCAGTTCGGTGCTGTCGTCGGCGCAGGTGCGGCTCGAGAAACGCTTTGGCCGCCACGCACTTTTCACGGGCGGAACCTGATGATCAAGCTACAGAAAATCGAAAAGTACTTCGGCGATCATCGTGTGCTCGATTCGATCGATCTGTCGCTCGCGCCGGGCAATGTCACCGCGTTGATCGGTCCGTCGGGCAGCGGCAAGAGTACGCTGCTGCGCTGTGTGAATCTGCTTGAAATTCCCGAGGCGGGCGCACTCGAACTCGGCGACCAACGGATCGAATTCACTCGCTCTGTAAAGCCCTCGCGCGATGCCGTGCTAGCCATCCGGCGCCGCACCGGGATGGTGTTCCAGAATTTCCAGCTGTTTCCGCATCGCACGGTGATCGAGAACGTGATGGAAGGTCTGATTACTGTCCTGAAGTGGGACCGGGAGCGGGCCCGTCAGCGGGCGCATGAGTTGCTGACCAAGGTCGGCATTGCGCACAAGGCAGATGCCTGGCCTTCGACGCTCTCCGGTGGCCAGCAGCAGCGCGTGGCGATCGCGCGGGCGCTGGCGCCCTCACCGGAGGTGCTGTTGTGCGACGAGCCCACTTCGGCGCTCGATCCGGGACTCGCGGCGGAAGTGGTCGATGTACTGCGGCAACTCGCGAAGGAAGGCATGACCATGCTAATGGCCACGCATGATCTGCGGCTGGCGGCATCGATTGCGCGCGACGTGGTGTTCCTGAACAACGGCGCGGTGGTGGAGGCCGGTTCGGCGCGCAATATTTTCACCCGTCCGAAGCGGCCCGAGACGGCCACCTTCGTTTCGACGCTCACGCAAACGCTGCCGGACGACTGGGAGGATTAGCCGGACACGATGCGCGGAGCGTGCCTGCATGCACGGTTCGTCGTCGCGGGGCGCTCGGGGCTGCACGAACGCTGACATGCCAGCGTCTCGTTTGCGAGCGGACTGACGCAGGCCGCGATGCTTAATTCAACGGCTTCACGAACTTCAGCGTCATCCGGTCGGACTCGCCGATCGCGGCATAACGTGAGCGGTCCACGTCGCCACCGCGGTACGTTGGCGGTAGCGACCAGACGCCGTTCGGGTAATCCTTGCTGTCGCGTGGATTGCTGTTCACTTCGCTGCGTCCGGCGAGCACGAAGCCGGCGGCCTGTACGCGTTCGATCACGTAGGCCTCGGTGACGTAGCCGGTCTCGATCATCTTTTGCACCGGCGTGCCCGGCGGCGCGCGATGCTCCTCGACACCCAGCACACCACCCGGCTTGAGCGCCGCGTAGAAGGCGCGCAGGTTGGCGTCGAGCTGGCCGTCCTCGATCCAGTTGTGGATGTTGCGGAACGTGAGCACGCGGTCGATGTTGCCATTCGACGGAAAGCCGCTGAATTGACCGGCATGCAGCGTGCCGTCAACCACGTTACCGAAGATCGCTGGCGTTGCCGCGAGCTTGCGTTTGAACGCCTCGCGATCGGCCTTTTCTTCTTGTGCGGCCGCCGGCGACGGGCTTTGATATTGCGCTTCGTACAGCGTGCCGTGGTCATGCAGGTAGGGCGCGAGGATGTCCGTATACCAGCCGCCGCCCGGCGCGATTTCGAGCACGGTTTGCGAAGGCTCGACTGCGAAAAACTGGAGCGTCTCCCGTGGATGGCGGTAGACGTCGCGCGCGCTCGCCTTGTCGGTGCGTTGGGGGTTCGCCACCGCAGCGGCCAGCGCGTTGGTGTCTGGCATGGGCGAGGCGCAGGCTGCGAGCAGAACCGCTGTGCAAAGGGCTGCGATCGTGGACTGCATCGCGCGGAGCATGGGTGTGGAGAAGGCGGTCATGTTTCGTGTAAATGAATCCTGGTTTTGCATCCAGCGCTCGGGGCAGATTGCCGGCATCACCGGCCTGATCGAAGGCATCTCGCGAGCGAGGTAGCCGCGCGCCACGCGAGCGCTTGCAACTGGCCTGCGGCAGGCCTGGCCGCAGGGACAGGGTGGAAGATGCCGTTCGTCTCAATACAAGGCCGCGACAGCCGAAACGCGTACCGCGACAGAACGATGAGAATAGCCCTATTATGCTGAAAGCCCTTCCCTTTTTCCTCTGGATGCAAGGCAATCATGCCATCGCAGATCAGGAAATCCAATGAGCAAGACGGTGCGCTTCGGGCGCCCGAAGGCGAGCCGGGAGATCACGAGCCCAGTGTTCTGAGTCGCTATCAGCGCACGTTTTTCTACAGCGCTGGCATTGCGATTTCGTTGATCATCGCGCTGCTTACCGGCGTTTTGCTGTATTCGATGGTCAACGACTACATCGAGCACCGCTACACCGACTTCGCCGTCCGGAGGACGCGCCTGCAACAGGAGTTCCTCGAACGCGAAACCCTGATACGGGCTTATGTTCTGCACTCGGAAGAGATCTGGGTTGCTGAACTCGCCGCGCCAGACTGGCTTCTCGACAGGTTTGCCGCACAACATGGACGTTTGATGGTGCAACAGAGCCCGAGGTTCGGCGCGGTGATGGTATTGGGCGATATTAACCAGCAGCCGCCTGACCCGGAAGTTGCCCGGTATCTGGCGCTTGCGCGCGAGCTGAACTACCGCCTTGGCGCCTTCGCCAAGGTACAGCCCGTTGGTGCTTCAGGATATGCGTATACGCCTGATCATCGGCTCATTGGCATCTTTCCGGCCCCAGAGGTCGGCGACCCGCTCAAATGGAATGGTGTGGAGAGTGTCGATGAGCTCGTCCGCCGCATCGCGCCCGACATTGGCGATCTGGCCGACCCGGCAGTTGAGGCCAGATTGTTTGCCAACCGTGATCCAGTGTGGTTCCCGCCGGCTGCGGATCCGTTTGGCGGGGAACCCGCGTTCAGAGTGGTGATGTCCGCGTTTGCGAAGGGAGGGCCATTTCTCGTCGTAGTTCGCAACTTTCCCGTGAGTTTGCTGCGCGAAGACCTTGCCACGGCACGCCATGACGAAGCCTCAATGATCATCGACTCCGCAGGCAAGGTGATCCTCCTTGACACTGGCCCGACGGGCGGCGCCCGCGGGCTAACAGACCGGATTCTCAGTGCGGAACTGCAGGCCACGCAATCCACGAGAGTGACTCGCCAGTATCTGAGGGGTCTCTTCATTGCCAGTGGTCCAGTGACGAGCGCGGGCTGGAGGCTCGTCTACGGCTTTACGTGGCGCACGATTCTGGTCGAACTTTGGCCGGGCCTCGTGGGCTACACGGCGGCGATGCTGCTCGTGACAGCTTTCTTGTGGACACTCCTGCTGCTGCTCGATCACCGGATATTCACCCCGGGCTATGTGCGCTCGCAGCGGGTTTTCGAAAGCGAGAACCTGAACCGCACCATGGTCGCCGCGGCGCCGTCCGGATTTGCACTGCTATCGTTCGAGCGCGGCGACGTGCTGCTGCAGAACGATTTGATGCGAACCTGCGAGTCGAACACACACCCGGACGAGCCGCCATTGCATATCCAGTTGCATGGCCTCTTCGACCCCGCCAAAGAGGCACCCGCGTGGCAGTCCGATCTCGAGATGTCCCTCAGACTGAAGGACGATCGCGTCGACGACCTGTTGGTCAGTCTGGTTCGAACGAAATACCAGGGGCATGACGTGCTGCTATGCAGCTTCTCCGACATCACTTCCCTCAAGAACACCGAACGAAAGCTCAATGAAGCGCGTGCAGCAGCCGATGCGGCCAATCAGGCGAAGTCGGCTTTCCTGGCCATGATGAGCCACGAAATACGCACGCCGCTCAATGCGATTCTGGGTAATCTCGAACTGCTTGGCCGTTCGCCGTTGTCGGCGTCGCAGAGCGAGCGGTTGCAGGTCATCACGTCTTCGTCTACCGCGCTGCTTGGCATCATTAACGACATTCTCGACTTCTCGAAGGTCGAGTCTGGCCAGATGACCCTCGAGACAATCCGCTTTGATCTCGGCGACACGATCCGTCAGGTCGCTGCGATTTTCGCTCCGATGGCGCGTGAGAAGGGACTCGAATTCGAGTGCTTCATTGACGACTCGCTCGCGCCGCACTACCTTGGCGACCCGACGAAAATCAGGCAGATAGCGGTCAACCTGGTCAGCAACGCTATCAAGTTCACCAGCACTGGCGAAGTGCTGCTCGAGGTATACCTCAAGGACGATACTGTCGATGACTCGCCGGTCATTATCGGCGTGATCGACACGGGTATCGGGATGACGCCTGCCCAGCAGGAGAAGCTGTTTCATGCGTTCACGCAGGCGGATTCGACGATCAACCGGCGCTATGGCGGAACCGGCCTTGGACTTGCGCTGTGCCGGCGTCTAACGGAGCTGATGGGCGGCACGATTCTGGTCAGAAGCGAGCCCGATGTGGGAAGCACCTTCGTCGTGACGCTGCCAATCCGGACTGATACAGGCGCGCCGGCTGATCATGCCGGCGAAGAACCTGTCGGGCCGGAGTCTGTGCTGAACGACGCACAAGCGGTTCGCGTCCTGATCGTCGACGACCAGACTTCGAACCGCGAACTGCTCGCGGCGCAACTCGCGACGCTTGGATACGAAGCAAATGTGGCTGACAGCGGAAGCGCAGCGCTGCGGTGCTTTAACGAGCGGCACTATGACGCGGTCATGACGGATCTCAACATGCCGGGGATGGACGGCTACACCCTGGCGCAATGCCTGCGGGCCCAGAAGGCGATTGCGCCGATCATCGCGATTACGGCCCATGCCGCAGCGGAGGAGCGCGCGCGATGTGAGAGCGCTGGAATCGACGCGGTCCTGGTCAAGCCGGCTCTGCTCGACACGATCGATCAGACCCTGCGTCGGCTGGTCAACGAGGCTGGCAGGCGTCCCGTTAGCAGCGTGTCGACGAGACAGGACATTGCACAGGGTCCGTTGCCCGAGCGGGTGTATGTTGCGCTGACACGCTCGCTCGGGGAATCGCTGGCGACGCTACACGAGGCCCTCAATTCGGGCGACATGAAAACGATGCTTGATCACCTTCACTCGGTGCGTGGCTCATTCGCCATGATTCACGAGACGGAGATGGCGAGCGCCTGCGAGCAGATGGAGCAGCTCGCCAGAAGCAACGACCCCGCCGGGCTGAGTGAGGCGCTGGCCCGCTTCGAGCCGCTTGCCTGGATAGCGCTCGCAAGGCGGGCGACCGATGCGCAGATTGACACGTGACTGCGGTACTTGCGGACCATCGCCGGTTGGTCGAAGACGTGTAGTCAGCGCGGCAATGCGGTCAGGCCTGCTTTTCCTGGACGATTTTTCGTCGGCTTTCACTCGAATGCAAACCATTCCTAAAAATGGGACCTGGTCTACTTTCATTAAGAGAAATATGAAAATCAGCGGAATTTCTGACTGAGAAATATTGGACTAGGCGTATTTGACAATTTCTTAAGATTTTATAGGACTGCGCCTATTATCGGTGGGATGCCGCATGAATAAAGTCTCTGTGGTGTCATCGAGACAAGAGAGATGACATTGGGAAAGCGATACGACAAGGCGTCGTTCTAACTCGATGTTGGCTACGCATCCCACGAGCTGTGAGGCGCGGCCAAGGCGGGCATTTCCGTGATGGATCTCGATCATGGTTTCACGTACATGCCGCCCAGTGCGGATTGAAGCATGCGCTCGCTTCGCATGAGCCGATGGCTTGCGATGTCGTTGGCTTGATGGCTGGCGTGGCCCGCTGTTGATTCATTGGGCTATCCGAATGATTCCAGCCCGCATCCTATCCAGCTGCATCCTTCTATGGAAATCAACCATGAACTCATTCACGATCCGCGTAGTTCTCGCTGACGATCATCCTGTGATCCTCGAGGGCGTGCGTCATGGCCTGGAGAAGAGCTGCACGATCTCCGTGATCGACGCTGTAAAAAACTCGACAGCGCTTATTGCAACTCTGGACCATCATCCCTGCGACGTGCTGGTGTCAGACTATGTGATGCCCGGGGGCGACTATGGTGACGGTCTGGCGCTTTTCTCTCTGATTAGCCAGCGTTACCCGAATCTCAAAATCGTAGTGTTGAGCATGTTGGAGAGTCCAGCGGTCGTGCGCTCGCTACTGGATATGGGGATTCATTGCATTCTGAGCAAAGCCGATTCGGTCGAACACCTGACGACGGCCGTTCATACCGCGTACTCGAATGGCCGTTATTTGTCACCGCGGATGGCGACAATCGCCGCATCGATCAAACCTGGCGTCCGGGGCAGCGCGGCTGGCTCCCCGCTAACAAAGCGGGAACTTGAAGTGGTGCGTTTTTTTGTGTCTGGAATGTCGGTTACGGAAATTGCAGCGCTACTGCATCGCAGCAAAAAGACGATCAGCGCGCAAAAGACAACAGCAATGGTCAAACTGGGTATCGCGCGGGACGCCGATCTGGTGCGTTACGGGATCGAGAGCGGACTGGTGTCGTCCACCATATCCCCAAATAATTTAACGGTGGTGGAGGGAGACAAGATTGCCCCCCAGCAGTTTCATCAGGGCATTTTGCGTTTGTCAGGTCGGTGGTAAAAAGATTGCGCTAAGGACTAGCCATGAATACGGATGACATTACGAGAATACGCGAACTGTTGATCAAATTCGGGGCGTTGTCAAAACGCGAGCAGATGAGATTTCTGTCGAATATGAACGACTTCATGTATGCGTCTCCGCAGCGCAGAAAACAGATGCTGCATGAGTGGGAGGAGTATTACCTGCAGAGAAGTGACTGACACGGATGTGGCGGCCGTTACGGGTCATATGCCGGGACGGATTGCCGTCTTCTGGCCGGCACGCCTGGGTTCGCTGCTGAACGTCTGCCGGGACAAAGCAACCATTCGCTATCCGTCGCATATCGCAGCCTATCGACTACCCGTGGCAAACTGACATTGGCGGATGCCCCTGCCTGTCACTATCATGTAGTATGAAATATCTGCTTATCGGCGCGCCGATGCGGAGAGTGCCCGCGCGTCGTTTGCCGGGCCTTATTGGTTGGGCAGTTTTGCTGGTTTGTGCCAGCGTGTAAATAATTAGTAAAGTGATTGGCCGCCCCAGCGCCGGGTAACCCCTTCACATGCCTCACGCGGCATAGAGGACGTCGTATGGCTTCTCTCACGATCCGTGTTCTACTCGCAGACGATCACCCGGCCATGCTCAGCGGTGTCGAACACGAGTTGTCGGTGATCAGCACGATCCAGTTGATGGGCTCTGCGCACAGTTCGACGGAATTGATCGCCCTGCTCGATGCAAAACCGTGCGACGTTGTCGTGTCCGACTACGCGATGCCGGCGGGCGAGTACGGCGACGGCATCGCGCTTTTTTCCCTGATCCAGCGGCGCTATCCGTCTGTCAAGCTCGTAGTGCTTACCATGCTGGACAATCCGGCGGTGCTTCGCGCGCTCGTGAGGCAAGGCATATTGTGCATCGTCAGCAAATCCGATGCTGTCAGCCACCTTATTCCTGCTGTACATACCGCCTATAGCGGTGGCAGATACTACTCACCGAGAGTCGATGAGATCGTTCAGTCGATCGACTGGAATCGTCGTGGCCGCGGCTCGACGGACGTTCTCAGCCAGCGTGAATCTGAAGTTGTGCGCCTGTTTACATCTGGTTTGACTGTCAATGAGATTGCAGACCGGCTGTGTCGTAGCAAGAAGACGATCAGCTCGCAAAAGTCGAAGGCGATGGAAAAGCTCGGCATTGACCGGGACGTCGATCTGCTGCGCTACGCGATGGAGAACGGCATGGTGTCTTCGTCCGAGCGCACGTCAGGCGGCGAACCCGATATGCCTCTGCCGGAGGGGGGCATGCCCCCTGGTGCCTCGAAAAGCTGATTCGCCCCAACAACCGATGCAGCTTTGACTGCATACTCACATGCGAGATGGCCAGCCCTGTCGGCAAGTGGTCATCATGCGATTTTCCACCGCTTCCGCAACATCTGTTTTCGACATTGCGGGGACGCATATATGAAGCGACTCGCGATGTGAAAGAAGCCATGATTTCAATCCATCGAGCGACGTCATTCTGCGCGAAGCCTGGCACGGTTGTCGTCGATGCGCGGCGTGAAGGCGGCGGGAATTGGGTGGGAATTGGGCGCCCGGACAGCTTCTGCTTGTCAAAACCCTGCCGTTGACCTGCTATGATCGCTGTACATATATACAGCTGTTATTTGAATGCCCGTGCTGACGGATTCTCCCGATCCTCACTACTACCTGCGCAATTTCCAGCGCGCGCTGGCGTGGGTCGACGAGCGCTACGACGACCTGCTCGATCCGGCCGAACACGCTTTCATGCATGCGTTTGACAGCTTGCCGCTGGCCTCGCAGGCGCTCCTCGTGCGGATGCTGATGCGCAAGGGGTCGCTCTTTCGCGCAAGCAGGCTTGTCTACAGCGAAATAGGTTGCCCGCTGGAGGCTGCGCAGCCGCTCGTCGCGCGCGGCTTCGTCGATCCGGACCCGCTCCTCACGCTCGACGAACTGTTCAGCGTCTGCACCCGGCCCGAACTGTCCAGCATGTTTTCCGGCGTCGCCGCCCGATCCAGCATCCGCAAGGCGGATCTGCTCGCGCAGTTGCGCGAACGGCACGGCGACGCGAGACGTTTCGCGCTCTGGTGCACGCAATCGTCCGACCGTGTGCTTCGGGTGGCCGTCACGCCGTTGTGCGACCGCTTGCGGCTGATGTTTTTCGGCAACCTGCATCAGGACTGGTCGGAGTTCGTGCTTGCGGATCTCGGTGTGTTCCAGTACGAAACGGTGGCATTCGCGCCGTCGTCGCGGGCGTTTCAGCAGCGCGCGGATATCGATGTCTATCTTGCGCTGCACGCATGCCGTGAAGCGCTCGATGGCTGGCCGGATGACGAACCGCTGGATGCGCTGCTGTCGTCCGTCGATGCCTGTTCCAGCGCGAACATCTGGCTCGAGACGCGCCGCGCCAGGCTGCTGTTCCGCATCGGCCAGCATTGCGAGCGTCTGCAGGACTGGGCGACTGCGCTGACGGTCTACGAACGGTGCCTGTGGCCGGGAGCCCGTCACCGGCGCATACGGGTGCTCGAGCGCGGCGGCCACTTCGAGCAGGCGTTCGCGCTTGCGGGGCAGGCTGTTGATGCGCCCGAGAGCGATGAGGAAAGCCAGCGCGTGGCGCGCATGCTGCCACGGCTGCAACGGAGGGTCGGGCAGGCGGTTCCGCGTCCGGCCGGGGCGCGCGCTATTGCGCGCAGCGTGCTCACGCTTCCTCGCCCCTCGGAACCCGTCAACGTCGAAGCGGTGGCGCGCGATTATCTGGGGTGCGTCGAGGCGCCGGTTCACTACGTCGAAAACGCGCTGATCAATTCGCTGTTCGGTCTGCTGTGCTGGGAGCCGGTTTTTGCGGCGATCCCCGGCGCCTTTTTTCACCCATTCCAGCGCGGTCCGGCGGATCTGCACGCGCCCGACTTCCACGCGCGCCGCGCCGCGCAATTCGCCGCCTGCCTCGCCCAGCTCGACAGTACGCAATATCGCGACACTATCCTGCGTCACTACGAATCCAAGGCTGGTCTGCAGTCGCCGTTCGTCTTCTGGGGGCTGCTCACGCCGGAGCTGCTGACGCTCGCGCTCGACTGTCTGCCTGCCGCGCATCTGAAGCGCTGGTTTGAACGGCTGCTCATGGACATCAGAAGCAACCGTTCGGGCCTGCCGGATCTCATCCAGTTCTGGCCTGCCGAGCGACGGTACGAACTGATCGAGGTGAAAGGTCCTGGCGACCGTCTTCAGGACAACCAGATCCGCTGGCTGGAATACTGCGTCGAGCACGGTATGCCGGTGCGCGTGCTCGACGTGCGCTGGGCCGACGACGCACGCGCCGCCGCTCCGGTGGGGGCTTTGGCGTGACGTACATCGTCGCCGTGCGTGCGTTGTGCGAATTCGCGGCGAAGCGGGGCGATCTCGATTTGCGCTTCACGCCCGCACCGACGGGGCAGGAAGGCATCGCCGGCCATGCGACGGTGAGCGGCCGGCGCGCGAGCGGCTACGAAGCCGAAATCACGCTGACTGGCGTGCATCGCGGGCTGACCGTGCGCGGCCGTGCGGACGGCTATGATCCCGCGCTCAACCGGCTGGAGGAGATCAAGACCTATCGTGGCGAGCTGGACAGCATGCCGGCCAATCATCGCGCGCTGCACTGGGCGCAGGCGCGCGTGTATGGCCACCTGCTGTGCCAGCAGCGCGGGCTCGCGGAACTGTTCGTCGCACTCGTCTACTTCGATATCGTGAGTCAGAAGGAAACGCTCTTGACCGAGACGCATACGGCGGCCTCGCTCGAAGCATTCTTCGTCGACCAGTGCGAGCGTTTCAGCGACTGGGCCATGCGCGAAGAATCGCATCGCAACGCGCGCAATGCCGCGCTGGCCGCGCTGCCGTTTCCCTACAGCGCGTTTCGCAGCGGTCAGCGTGAACTGGCGGTGTCGGTGTACCGTGCCGCGCGCGATGGCAGGTGCCTGATGGCGCAGGCGCCCACCGGTATCGGCAAGACGCTTGGGACGATTTTTCCGTTGCTCAAGGCGTGCGCGGGCGACCAGCTGGACCGGGTCTTCTTCCTCACGGCCAAAACGCCAGGCCGGGCGCTGGCACTCGATGCCGTCGCAACGCTACGCGCCAGCGCGGGCGGCGGCGAACTGCCGCTGCGGGTGCTTGAACTGGTCGCGCGCGACAAGGCCTGCGAGCATCCGGACAAGGCGTGCCGCGGTGAGTCGTGTCCGCTCGCGCGCGGTTTCTACGACCGGCTCGCCGATGCGCGCAGCGCCGCGCTGGCGTCGGGTCGACTGGATCGCGCGGCGGTCCGTACCGCGGCGCTCGCGCATGATGTCTGTCCGTACTACCTCGCGCAGGAACTCGCGCGCTGGAGCGACGTGATCGTTGGCGACTACAACTACTACTTCGACAGCAGCGCGCTGCTCTACGCACTCACACAGATGAATCAGTGGCGCGTCGCGGTGCTGGTCGACGAGGCGCACAACCTGCTCGACCGCGCGCGCAGGATGTACACGGCGGCGCTCGACCAGACGTCGCTCAGCATCGTACGCAAGACGGCGCCGGCCATGTTGCGCAAACCGCTCGCACGGCTGTCGCGCGAATGGAATGCGTTGAACCGCGCGCAGACGGACGGCTACGCCGTCCACCCTGAAGTTCCCGCGCGCCTGCAATCGGCGCTGCAGAATCTGATCAGCACGGTGACAGAGCAGTTGGCCGAAGCGCCCGCCACCCTCGATGGCAATGCAACGCTCTTGCGCCTCCATTTCGACGCGATGCATTTCGTGGCGCTCGCCGAGCAGTTCGGCACGCATTCGATCTTCGACGTGACGCTCCCCGCTGAACGTCACGCGGGCCGCACAACGACGGGCTCCGTGCTGTGCGTGCGCAACGTGATCCCCGCGTCGTTTCTGGCCCCACGCTACGCTGCTGCGCACGCGACCGTCATGTTCTCGGGCACGCTGAGCCCGCACCGGTTCTATCGCGACACGCTGGGTCTGCCGGAGGATACCGGGTGGCTCGACGTCGACGGTCCGTTCCGGGCTGAGCAACTGACCGTGCGCGTGGCGCGCAACGTGTCGACGCGCTGGCGTGACCGCGAGCGTTCGCTGATCCCGATCGCGGACCTGATCGCCGCGCAGTATGCCGTGAAGCCCGGCAACTATCTCGGCTTTCTGAGCAGCTTCGACTATCTGCAGCGCGTCGTCGCGTTGATGAGTGAGCGGCATCCCGATCTGCCCGTGTGGGCACAGGAGCCGGGCATGGACGAAGCCGGTCGCGAGGCGTTTCTCGCACGCTTTACGACGTCGGGGCAGGGCGTCGGGTTCGCCGTATTGGGTGGCGCTTTTGCGGAGGGAATCGATCTTGTCGGCGAACGGCTGATCGGCGCCTTCATCGCGACCCTCGGCTTGCCGCAGATGAACGCCGTCAACGAACAGATGCGGCGCACGATGGACGCGAAGTTCGGCAACGGCTACGACTACACGTATCTCTATCCAGGCTTGCAGAAGGTTGTGCAGGCGGCGGGGCGTGTGATTCGCACGGAACACGACGCGGGCGTGGTGCATCTGATCGACGACCGCTACCGGCGTGCCGATGTGCAGCAGTTGTTGCCGCGCTGGTGGCACCTGGATGGTGACAGGTGAGTTGACGAGGCCTGGTGCGTACAGGATGTCGGGTTCATGCGATCCTGAGTTTCGGCGCGCCGCTCTGGGTAGCCTTCTTCAGGAAGCCGGCATTCCTCGCGCCACGGGTCGATCTGGTCCTGGAACTCGGCGGCCCGCAGGCGCTGCCGGTCCAGCGCGCCCTTCGTCCGTGTCAGGCTGGCAGCCCGTCAGCATTGAGGGTGGGTATCGCGACCGTACGCTACAATTGCCGACGGCCTGAACAACGGATAATCAATGAAGACTCGGACTCTATCTATCGCATGTGCGACGATCGGCGCCGTCCTGGTGGCCGGATGCACGGCCGCGTACAAGAACTCGGACGCATGCGCACAGACGATGCGGGGGAAATTCGCCGAAACGTCCGACCAGAAGCTCGCCATTTCGCACACCGGGGTGGGGATCAATGGCACGCGTGTGGTGGTCGAAGGGCAGTTTGAACCGAGTGCCGCCTCGCTTGCCTCAGAAGCTGCGGCGGCTTCTGCCGTGGCGGCGGGAGCAAGCCCCGAAGAGGTGAAGGAGGCTGCTGCCTCGGCGGCCGCCGCGGTTTCCGCTTCCGCGGCTTCCGGTGCCGCGGCAAAACCGGCTGGAAAGAAAAAGAAGGTGGTCAGGGGCGCCGCCGCCGAGTGCACCTTCAACGGACTGAACCTCACCGCGTTCCACTGGCTGGCGCCCGCCGAGCTCGCGCATCCCGCTGACACGTCTGGCGAAGCGGCTGAGTGAAACACTGAATGAGCGTCTTGCAGGCGCGGTCGCCAGCGTCAGCATGAGTGCGTTGGCGGCTCGATCTGGCTTGCGCGGCGCTGTTCAGACGGGCCTTCCCGAACCGATGGGCGTCTGGCTGCGCACGTGCTACGATTCCTGGATGGCTGACGAAGGAGGGCTCGTAATGGACGGCTTTGTCACGCATCAGATCGAAGGCGCCTCTGTCGACATAGACGTCGTTCCCGCAAAACCACACGGTTTCTGTGCCCGGTACCGGATTTTTCGCGACGCCGCCGATCAGCCCGAATGGCATCAGGTGCATGTCTCAGGCAGTACCTTCGACACCGCAGAAGAGGCCGAGGAAGCCGCGCGATCGATGGCGCTCGAACATCTGCTGGCGCGCGGATCATAGCGCGTCGCGCGGCTGCCGCGCGACGTCCCGCCTCGCGGACTGCCCGCTGCGCGGGATGGCGCTTCATTCGCCTCTCTCCGGTGGCGATCTTTTCCTTCTTTTCCTGCCGGCAGCGCGGGCTCTTCTCTTGCCGGCGCTGAGACATCCGCTCGCCGGTTGACGCCGGCCTTCATTCAAAAAAGCGCTCGACAGGCTTTCCCTTGAGGAACGGCCTGCGCCGTGCTGCGTCTTTGCGGGACGCAAGCGGGATGCAAGCGGATCGCAACGAAACACGATGGGCGGCCAGGTGAAGAAACACGTGTGGAGTTGCGGAATGATCGTAGGGACGCCGGTGACGTATGCGAACGCACCGGGAATTTGAGAGTTTTCTTGTGTTGCCGGAGTGACCGTATTTGTAGGATTTGCCTTTCATATTTGTAGGGCAATCCTGCCGGTTGGGTAGGAATGCCGCGTTAGAGGCGCGCTGCAGGTTCGCCGGAAAGCTGCGGAATACATGGATCGCCTGACCAGGCCGGGAACCTTCTGGCTACGTCACGTGTGATGCATGTATTTCGGACTGCGAACCTGAGTTTCGAGCGTTACGGGGGCTTCATCGAGATTGTTGCGATGAAGGCGTAGCAGATCCGGTTCTGGCCGGTCGGTCATTTACTCGTTTTAAGGTCTCAAATGAATAAATCGCATCGCGTAGTGTGGAGCGACACCACGAATTCGTGGGTTGCAGCGTCGGAACTTGCCGTGGCAAGGCGAGGGGGACTGTCTCGCCGGGCTGATGTTGCGGCGGCGATCCTTGGCCTCGGCGCGATGGCATCTGTCCCGGTCGCTGAAGCAGCGGGCACGCCGGAGATCGATCTCACCACATTCATGGCCATTAGCTCGATCGTGACGCAAGGAGGGGCTACGACTGCCAGTGACGACCTGAATGCGATGGCCATCGGACCGATGGCGGCTGCGCTTGGTAAGAATGCCACGGCTATCGGCGCAACCTCCGCCGCCGCGACTGAGGGCACGACCGCAGTGGGCGTTGGCTCGGGTGCGCTTGCATTGAACGCCACGGCTGTGGGAATGAATGCCACGACGGGCATTTACGCGACGAACGGCGTCTCGATCGGCTACACAGCCAGCGCGGAGGGCGCGAACGCGATCGCGCTTGGCCAGTTCACCGTGGCAAACGGCGACGATTCTGTGGCCTTCGGTTCCAGAGCGTTCACGGCGCAGGGCGCAACCGGCTCCATGGCTTTCGGCTCTGGCGCCAAGGCCATGGTTGAGGACGCCTTCGCGTTCGGCACGAATTCCGTCGCAGACCGGGCACATACCATTTCTGTCGGGAGTGCGGACCAGACGCGCCAGATCGTCAACGTGGCGGCTGGTATCGAGGACAACGACGTGGTCAACGTCAGTCAGTTGAAGGGAATCGTCACCGCGATCGGTGGCGGTGCCGCATTGGATCCGGATGGCTCGGTAGCGGGCCCAACCTACTACGTCGCAGGAAATACGTACAACAACGTCGGCGATGCGATCACGCATGTGGACGGTGCGGTCACCAATGTGACGAATATTGTGAACGGCATCGAGAATGGTGCAGGTATCAAGTACGTGCATGTGAACTCGACACTGGACGATTCGTCGGCGAATGGAGTCGAAAGTGTCGCAATCGGCGGTGGCGCGCAGGCTACAGCCGATCATTCGGTGGCGCTCGGTGCGAACTCGCTGGCAGACCGGGCGAATTCGGTCTCCGTTGGCTCTGCCGGCCAGGAGCGTCAGCTGATCAACGTTGCGGCGGGCAGCGCCGACACCGACGCAGTCAACCTTCGGCAATTGCGTGAGGCGGGCATCAACACCGACAGCAGCGGCAATGTCACGACTCCCTTCGTGACGTACGACGATACGTCGAAAACCCAGATCACGCTGGGCGGGACAGGCGCGAGCGTACCGGTGGCCATCTCGAACGTGAAGCCCGGTTCAGTCGCGCCAGGCAGTCTGGATGCGACGAATGGCGGACAGCTTTACAGCCTGGCGGACAGTGTTGCCAATGCGCTGGGCGGCGGTTCATCCGTCGGGTCCGACGGGGCGGTGTCGTCCCCTGTCTACAACGTGGCCGGCGACACGTACCACAACGTCGGCGATGCGATCACACATATCGACGGCGACGTCACCAACGTGATGAACGTGGTCAATAGTATCCAGAACGGCGCCGGCATCAAGTATTTCCAGGCGAATTCAACGCAGGACGAAGCCGCGGCTACCGGGAGCGAGGCCGTGGCGATCGGCGGAAATGCGCAGGCGACGGCGGACAACTCGGTGGCGCTCGGCGCGAACTCGACGACGACCGCGGATCTCACAGCCTCTGCATACCGTGCCGGCAGTGGTGCTGTCGCTGGAGCGACACCGTTCGGCGAGGTGTCGGTGGGGTCAGCTGGCATGGAGCGCCGCGTGACGAACGTAGCCGCCGGCGCCGCTGACACGGATGCGGTCAATGTCAGCCAGCTCAAATCGGTGGTTGAAGGCAGCGTCGCGGATGCCGTCATGTATGACGACGCTAATCATGAAAGCGTCAGGTTGGGAGGCATCGGTTCCAATGTGCCGGTCCGCCTCGGCAACGTCGCGCCGGGGATGATCGCATCGGGAAGCACCGACGCCATCAATGGCGGTGAGATGTACAACCTGGCGAGCAGCGTGGCCGACGCACTGGGCGGCGGTTCGTCGGTCAATCCGGATGGCACCCTCCAGCAACCCGTCTACAACATCGGTGGCAAGACATATCACAACATCGGCGACGTTGTGACAAATATCGATGGGCGCGTGACCAACAACACGAATTCAATTACCAATATCAATCAGATACTCAATGAGATCACGAATACTGGTGGTGGTATCAAGTACGTGCATGTCAACTCCGCGCTTGACGACTCGCTCGCGACGGGGGCGGACAGTGTCGCAATCGGCGGCAATGCACAGGCGGCGTTCGACAACTCGATCGCACTGGGCGCGAACTCGTCGACCGACCGCGCGAATTCGTTGTCGGTCGGCTCGGCAGGACATGAGCGGCAGATTACGAACGTCGCAGCTGGTACGGCAGATACCGATGCAGTGAACGTCGCACAACTGAAGCAGAGCGGTGTAATCGACGAAAACGGCAACACCCGTGCAGCAGTGACATACGACAGCAAGGACGGCGCACCGGATTACGGAAACGTCACGCTTGGCAACGGTGTCGCCGGTGGCACGGTTCTGCATAACGTCGGTGCCGGTACGCTCGATTCCGATGCGGTTAATGTTGGCCAACTGAATGAAGCCCTTGGGCAGATCACAAACAACCTCGCCGGCGGCACGAGCCCGTTCCTGAGCGTCAACGGCGACGCCAGTACGGAAGCATCTGCGGCGTCCGGTACGCACGCTGCGGCACTGGGCGCGAACGCCGTTGCGAACGGCACCGACGCGATGGCCTTTGGAGCGAACGCGGCTGCAAGCGGAAACGGCACCACGGCAGTAGGATCCAACTCGATCGCGAGCGCGCCAAACACGACCGCGCTGGGATGGGGCAGCGCTGCAAC
The DNA here is from genome assembly GCF_004361815.1 of Paraburkholderia sp. BL10I2N1. NCBI lineage: Bacteria > Pseudomonadati > Pseudomonadota > Betaproteobacteria > Burkholderiales > Burkholderiaceae > Paraburkholderia > Paraburkholderia sp. BL10I2N1. The sequence goes on from NZ_SNWA01000001.1 coordinate 2,941,218, forward strand.
GGCCGATGGGTCAGTCGCGCTGGGTGCGGGTTCAGTCGCTGATCGCGCAAACTCGGTTTCGGTCGGCAGCGTCGGTGCCGAGCGGCAGATCACCAATGTAGCGCCGGGTACGCTCGGTACGGATGCCGTCAACCTGAACCAGCTCAACTCGGCCGTCGCGCAGACCAACCAGTCGATCCACGATCTCGATACGAGTACGCGCAAGGGGATCGCTGCGGCTTCTGCGTTGCAGATCGTGACACCTTATCTCCCCGGCCGCACAACGCTCAATGCGGGCGTCGCGGCATACCGCGGTCAGGCAGCACTGGGTCTCGGCGTGTCGCGCTGGAACGAAAAAGGCACGATCAATTTCAACGCCGGTGTGGCTTCCTCAGGGAGCAACAGCACGATTGTGCGCGCCGGTATCGGCATTGTTCTCGGCGACTGATCCAATCAGGGCTTTCGGCATTGTTTGAAGGAAGGGGCGTGCTACAGCGACAGCGGCGGCGTCTCTTCCGAAGGAAAGACATGAAATATTCAATTCTAGCGACGGCACTGGCCACTGCGCTGGCGGGTTGCGCAAGTACCGCGACTCGCGATCAACTGAACATCCAGGACACGACGGTCTTGCAACGGGGGTTCGGTGCGCAACAGGACGCGGCTTCCGGAGCCGCAGTAAAGCAGTGGACCGATGTCTACACGCAGATCAAACATCGCGGCGACGTGCTGACGACGCTTCAGGGAAAGCTCGATGCTTTCGGGCCAAAGAAGGACCGCTACGTGGGTGCAAAAGCGCAATGCTGGATCAACGCTGGCAAGGAAGCGCTCGCCGAACACGACGATTGGGGGTTCGTGGAAGAAGCCATCGGCGAGGCCGCCCGCTTGACGGTGGCTCTCGATACTGGCGATAGCACATTACCCGAAAATTCTCCACTTCGTACGGTCGCAAAACTTCGTCCAGATCTTTGGGAACAGCTGACGAGGTTACGAGCCGATCCACGTTTTGTGTATTGTCCGCAGGCACGCAAGCTGGTGGCGTGTTCTGAAGTCGAATTAATGTATGCCGGCCATGAAGCTTGGATGCGTGCATTCGATAAGGCGAAAAAGCGTATTGATAATCTGCAGGGACAGTTGCGTGCCGGCGAGCAGGCCCTGGCAGTTTGCACTATTCCTGCGCAATCAAAACAACCGCTTTCGACGACGGTTTCGCTTTCGGCAGACGCGCTATTCGAGTTCGATCGAGGTGATATCGCGGCGATTAAAGCGGAGGGTCGTCAGAAGCTCGATGACATTGCGACTCGGCTGCAAGGTGTCGATCTCACCCAGAGAATTGTGGTGTCGGGGTACACGGACCGGCTCGGCAGCACGGCACACAATCTGCGTCTATCGCGACAGCGAGCAGATTCGGTGGCGCGGTATCTGAAAAGCCGTGGCGTGACGATTCCCGTCGATGCTCAGGGCTACGGCAACGCGCATCCGGGCACGTCTTGCACCATGCTTGACCGCCCGGCACTGATCGAATGCCTCGCGCCGGACCGACGGGTTGATATCCGGTTCGTGGGGCAGAAGCCGGTGTCAACGCAGTAGGCCCGGCATGCGCCGGCACAGGGCTTCGCCTCAAGCTAAGGAACTGCATCGGCGCGTGTTGCTCAAAACGCGTAGTAGGGCCCTGGACCGGCAGGTGTGGCGCGTGCGTCGATCGCGGTGAAGATCCGGCGTCCGAAAAAGAGTGGCAAACCCCAGTCGAAGATGCCGCCAGCCGTACCGGCAAGATTGTCGAACGCGTAGTTCGACGTGGCGAAGAGTGTGTTTGCGTTGCCGACCGAAAACGACAGCGTGTTGGTCGCCCCGCTAGTGCCTTGAAGCGTGGCGTTGAACGCCTGGGGCGACGGCGGGCAGAACCAGGACCCGCAGGACGGCAAAGTCGAGTTGGAGAAGAACAGACCGTTGGAGCCGCTGTCGAGGAAGCTTTGGGTATTGCCGCCGTTGAAGCTGGTCGTAATGTACCCGGTCGCGCTGCTAGCCTTGAGCACGTCAGCGCCGCCGAGTACATTGTCTGTCTGTGTTCCGATGCCGAAGATCAGAGAGCCAGATACGGACTGAGTGCCAGTGTCCGAAACGGCAGGCAGATCGATAACGACGCCGTTGTTGTCGAACGCAAACTGGCTGACTGGGTTGGTCACTTGCTGAGCAACCGGTTGAGTGCTTGCAGTGCAGGTGCCGCCAGATACGCAGTCATAGTACCAACGCGGTAGCGCACTGTCCGCGCATGCGCTGCCGCAGTCCGTCGTGAACATGCCGACGCCCAGGATACCGTTGGCTCGCAGTGCGCTGGAGGTCATCATCGGCAGTCCCGATCGGCTGCAATCTGTCGGCACGGTCGGGACGGAAGGATCGGCAATGACATGGATCGGGAGTGTCGATGCAAGTTCGCCGGCCATACGGACATCCGCGTTGCGTACTGCACCCCAGACGTAGCCCGTCCCGAAAACCGCACATTGCCCGGTCGTGCCGGTACCGGATGGCACAGCCGGCAATGTCACGTCCGCAGGCAATGCCGACGACAGGATCCGCAGCCCCTGCGACCCCGTGTCAACCTGCACGCTGTCGATGGTCGCGCAGTGGTCAGTGCCAGGCTCGCAAACGGTGACGCTGGTCATCAGCATATTGCGTGTCAGCGTCGGCGTCGTGCCGACCGTGACCGACTGAACGTTCGGAATCGTCGACTGCTGGACCGTTGTGTCTGCCGGTGTTGTCGTAGGCGTGTTCGCTGGCGCGCCGGCACCACCGGGGGAGGAGGGCGGAGTAACAGACGCTGTCGGACTGTTGCCACTGCCTCCCCCTCCGCAACCGGCGAGTGCGGTGCACAGGATTAGCGCGCCGAGGAACTTCTTTGGCATGACAGCCCTCCGTTAGCGCAGATCGTCGGGGAACACACCGGCCGGTAGCGCGCCTGGCAGCCAGGCTCGTCCCGCGTAGCTGCGCATCTGCCCGCCGGACTCGACGATGACGTCGGGTCGCGTGATCCGCGACGCATGCAAATTGCGTGGGGTTGTCGCATCGGGTGTGGCGCCGACGCGATACGAATCGTAGTACTTGCCCAGCAGGGTCTGCAGGTCCGGCATGGTAGGGCCTTGCCACGTGTACGCGAACACCTCGCCGCTGGTCGACGCGTATTCGTTGATCGTCGTGCCGCCATCGTCTATTGTCGACCGGACGCGGAAAAGACCGGTTTGCTCGACGGGCTGGATTGTCTTGTTCGCAGGTTGCGTCAACGCTGCCGTACCACCCAGTTCGGCGTGAGCGACCTGAAGCATTGCCGTTGCACACAACGCTATCGACGCGCCGGCGATGCGGCGAAAGGTGGCGTGGATCATTGGGTTCATCCCCGGAAAATCGTGAATTTTTTGAGATTTCTATTTCACGATATCACCTGGGTTTCCTGAATAATGAGATGCCATGTGGGCGGCCAATGGCGATCATCTCAGAATTTTGGCGGGCGGTAAGGCGAAAACTTCTTGTAAAACAAGAACTTCGATCTGCGCTGGGCACAACCACCTTCAGGGTGGAAATGTTGATCAAATGTTAAATCTCCATCGGCTGCGAAAAGTACGCGTACCGCCTTGATCTTGTGTTTGAGATATCGACGGATGCGGAAGTGCGGGAAGCCGGCGCCGTCGCGACACCGGCTGGCCGGCCATTGATCGCGCTGGAGAATCGCCCGTTTCACCTCGTGGAATCGTGCCGGGACAAGTGTATCGCCGCATACGGAAAAACAGTCGCCGACCGCGCTGCCGCGCGCTTTACGTCTGGTGATCCGCCCCCTGTTCCCGGCACCGGAACGCCCTCGGTGTTTGTCCGAAAGCCCGCTTTTTGCACATCACGGCGCGGGACCGGTAAAATGTTGGGTTGATCCACGGAAACTTGCCGTGGCGTAGCGGAAGGATTCTCCGAACATGACTGATCTTCGTCTTACCTCGCGGTTCGCAATATTGCTGATGGCAGGCGGTCTCGTCGCCGGTTGTGGTACATCGTCGCCGACTCAGGTCGATTACAAGAGCGACTCGAAATCGAAGGAAGTGTCACTCGCTGTGCCGCCAAACCTGATCGACGAGACGGCCGACCAGCGTTCCCTGCCTCCGCAGGGCGGCGAAAGCTCGCTGTCGACCCTCAAGCAGGTGCAGGCCGCCGCGCCAAACGTGGACACGGCGGTGCCGCCCGTCCCCGATATGCACCTCCAGCGCGACGGTTCCGAAACCTGGCTGGTGATCGACAATAAGGCGCCGGATCAGGTCTGGCCGCAGATCCGCCGTTTCTGGCAGGAACAGGGCTTCCTGCTGGTTGTCGAGCAGCGCGACAAGGGCGTGATGGAGACCGACTGGAACGAAACCCACGCGCAGATCAACCAGGGCCTCATTCGCAATACGCTGTCGAAGACGATGGGCAATTCCTACGTCACGTCGGAGCGCAACAAGTACCGTACGCGCCTGGAAGTGGCGCCGAGCGGTGGAACCTTCGTGTTCGTGAGTCAGAAGGGTATGCGCGAAGCGCTGACCGGTCCGAACAACGACTCCAGCGAATGGCAGCCGAAGCCGAATGACCCAGGGCTCGAAACCGAATATCTGAAGCGCCTGATGGCGTCGTTGGCGCTGGCTGATTCACATGGCAAGGCCGGCGACACGCAGAGTGCCACGCTTTCTCCGGCGGGCGCACAGACGGCTCCGGCCGCCGCCGCGGGCGCATCGAGCGCGAAGTCAGCTACCGCTGCGACCGCAGCGCAGAATGTCGCGCTGGCCGCACAGGTGCCGCCGCCCTCGGATACCAACGAGTCGGGTGGACAATACTCGGCGACCGAGTTGACGCTTGACGAGCCCTATGACCGCGCCTGGCTGCGCGTAGGTCTTGCGCTGGATCGCAGCAACTTCACCGTTGACGATCGCGACCGGACGCGCGGCCTGTATTTCGTGCGTTACGTCGATCCGAAGGACATGAGTTCCGCGGAACAGGGCTTCTGGAGTCAGGTGTTCCACGGCAAGAAGGAGAAGGTGGCGAAGCAGTACCGCGTCAACGTTCGGGCCGTCACGCAGAACCAGACACGCGTGGCCATCATCGACGACAAAGGCCAGGTCGATTCGTCGGGCCCGGCAAAGCAGATCATGGCGCTGATGGTGGATCAGCTGCATTAAAGTTGCGCTTGCGCTGACATAAACCCGTCTGGTTAGACGTCAGGCGGGTTTTTTTACGCCCGGGTCGAGGCGAAACACCCTCAACCTGCTTCCTGCGCCCCAAACCCCGGAATCCGCCTGATCACACCCGTAGCGAGCGCCGTTCCGACCAGAATCACCGCGCACCCCTCGGCCATGCCGAGCGACACCTGTTCACCCAGAAAGAGCGCGCCCCACAGGATCCCGAAAATCGGAATCACGAACGTGACGGTGATGGCGCGCGCAGGTCCGGCGACCGCGATCAGATGGAAGAACAGCATGTACGCCACGCCGGTGCAGCCTATGCCGAGCGCGATCACAGCGCCCCACGCATGCAGCGAGATCGGCGCAGTGGGCCACGTCGCAATCGCAATCGGCACGAGCAGGATGGTGGCGCCCGTCATCGTGCCAGTCGCGACGGTAAGCGAGTCGACGCCCGTCAGATGTCGCTTCGTGTAGCTTGCCGCGATGCCATAAAGCAAGGTTGCGCCAAGTGCTGCCGCGGCGGCGAGTACCGTGGTTGCGGGTGTTGCGCTCGAGCCTTGCGGCGTGGCGATCTGGTCCCACACGAGCATCAGCACGCCGAGAAAGCCGACCACCATGCCGAGGCTGCGCAGTGCGGTCAGCCGGTCCTTCAGCCAGAGGAATGCAACCAGCGCGCCCCACAGCGGCGTGGTCGCGTTGATGACCGACGTGACGCCAGCTGACAGCGTCAATTCCGCATAGGCGAACAGACAGAACGGTGCAGCGGAATTCAGCACGCCGACCACCAGCAGCGGCCAGGCACGTGTGCAGATCGTGCTGAACGCTTCGCGTGCAGGCCGTCGCGCGAGCAGCACGACGAAGAGGAACAGCGCGCCGATGCCGACACGAAGCGCCATCAGCGGTGCCACGCCAAAGTCGGTCACACCAACACGGATGAACAGAAACGACGCGCCCCAGAGGGCCGCGAGGATGAGCAGTTGTATGAGATTTTTGAGTGTCATCGAAGAGATGTCGCGCGCAGTTGGGTCGCGACTCGCAGGCATGTTAGCACTGCGCTTTGGCGTGACGTTTCAGGCTTGGATGAAATAGCAAGAAACGGGAGGTGAAGCGTCTCCTGTTACCACGCAGACGGGGGCAGGCGCTGGAAATCGCGCCTGCCATCCGCTCAGAAAGTGACGTCAAAAATGCGGAATCATCCAGGTCAGCACGTTCTGCTGCAACCAGACCAGGATGCCGAGCAGGATTGTCAGAAAGATCGAGTGCTTGAAGGTTTTCGCGAACACGACACCTTCCTTGCCCTTGAGCTCGGTTGTGGCGACGCCGGTCGCGATGTTCTGCGGCGAGATCATCTTGCCCATCACGCCGCCGGACGAATTGGTCGCCGCCATCAGCACCGGGTTCAGGTTCAGCTGCTTCGCGGCCACGACCTGCAGGTTGCCGAACAGGGCATTACCGGAGGTATCGCTGCCCGACAGGAACACGGCCACCCAGCCAAGGAAGGCCGACACCAGCGGGAAGAACGCGCCCACGGACGCCACGCCCAGCCCCAGCGTGTAGTTAATCCCCGAATAGTTCATCAGGTACGCAAGACCGACGATCGTTGCGACGGTCAGAATCGCGATGCGCGTCTGCACCCACGTATCGGCGATCGCGTTGCCGAATTCCCGCGCGGACAGGCGCACGACGAACGCGGTGATGATCGCCGCGACGAGGATCGCGGTGCCGGTCGCAAGCGGCTGGAAGTCCCACACGGCTGCATACGGCACGTTATAGAGCGTGATGAAAACCGCCTTGTCAAGACCGGGCCACGGTACCTTGATGTCGCCGATCTGGAACACCTTGGCAATCGTCCAGACGATCACGACCGCCGCCACGATCAGCCACGGATACCAGCCCTCCGCGCCACTGACCTTGCCGCGTACCTCGTTGACGCGATCCACGTTGACGGCGAACTTCGGATCGACAGCGGGCTTCCACACGCGCAGAAACGCGATCGTGAGAATCAGCGAGACCAGCGACGCCAGCACGTCGGTCAGGCTGTAGCTGATGAAGTTGGAGGTGACGAACTGCGTCAGCGCGAAACTTGCGCCCGACACGAGCAGTACCGGCCAGATGCGCATCATGTTGCGAAAGCCTGCATAAATGGCGATCACATAGAACGGCAGCAGCAACGCGAAAAACGGCAACTGGCGGCCGACCATTTTGGCGAGGGCGTCGGTGGGCAGGTGTGTGACTGCGCCGAGCACCGTGATCGGCACGCCGAGCGCACCGAACGCGACCGGCGCGGTGTTGAAGATCAACGTGAACGTCAGCGCCTCGAGCGTCGGGAAGCCGAGCAGAATCAGCAGCGAACTGGTGATTGCGATCGGTGTGCCGAATCCGGAGATCCCTTCGAGCAACGCGCCGAATGAAAAGCCGATCACGACGAGCACGATGCGCCGGTCGTTGGGCAGGTTGTCGATCATCCACATGCGGAACGCGGCGAAGCGGCCGGACTTGAGCGCGATGTTGTACAGCAGGATCGCGGTGAAGACGATCCACATGACGGGCCAGCACGCGAATACCGCGCCGGCGGCGACCGAATTGAAGGCGAGTCCGACCGGGAACTGCCAGACGAGAATTGCCACGACGAGGCCGACGATCAGTCCGGCCAGTGACGCCTGCCAGGCGGGCCGCCGCGCCCAGCCGAGGAGTACGAGCACGACGACGATGGGCAGGGCGGCAATGAGAAATGACGGCAACAGCGCGTTGCCGACGGGGGTCAGTAGCTGGTGGAACATCACGTCTCCTTCTTTGTTGTACGAACCGGCGCGGAGACTGTTCGTCGGATCACGCGTCGGTTGGGCAGGACGGATGGCGGAGGCAACCTGCGCAGGCAGGTTGCCGGATCCCGTAATTAAACAGATAGTTCGTGAAGCAACCGCCAGCATAGAGGCCACAACGACGCCGTCAAGACGGGAAACTACGGGAGAGCCTCCATTCCGCGCAATTGTCCGGGTTCGGTATTGCGCGATGGGCTGTAGACGAGGCGCGCGGCTGACCGTTGACCTTGATCAGTGGTGGTGCCCGTGAAATCCACCGTGGCCGCCCCAGTAGTAGCCAAAGCCGATCGATAGCGCGGGCCAGCCATAGTAAGCGGGATAAGCCGGATAAGGCGCGTAGACGGGATAGGGTTGGTAATACGGATAGGCAGGGTAGGCAGGTACGGTATAAACCGGTGGCGGAGCCTCTGCGACCAGAGCGGGCTGCGTATACCCCTGCGCGTACTGCTGGGCGGACGTGGAAGGCCTCATGGCTGTGTCGGCAGGCGCGACCGGGACTGCGTGCTGGGCGGCGGATTCAGGGACAGTGGCGTAATAGGCGCCACCCGGATAGTAACCGTACGGATAATAGCCGTACGGGTAGTAACAGCCGGTCAGCGACAGCATAGCGAGCGCGCCGGCGAGAGGGGCAGCCGCAGAGACGGGATTCATGACGCGCTCCAGGTTCATCGCGACGCCGGGTTCGGACGCAGCGTCTTCTATGAGCTTACGCTGACGCCGTCAGACCCGGCTTGCAAACCCGTAACGGCATATTTCACTGGATTGCCCTTGCCGTCTCTTGCGCTCCTCCTCGCATGGGAGATGAACGGAGAAAAACCAGACGTTGGCAACGAGGCGCCCAAAAAACGGCGCGTTCCGGCAGACCGTAAGCACCGCTTCTGTCGATGCCGCCACATGCAATCGCATGGTTTGCCCGATATCCGCTAGAGGTGGCGGTGGCGACCTGCGCGCCGGGTACACGCGGCATCGCTGCGCCGCTTACATATCAACTGCCTGGCAACGCATTGGCCACCTTATTTGCCACCTTACTTGCCAACCTGATTGCCGATCACGCCGCCGACTGCCGCGCCACCGAGGGTCGAAAGCGCACTGCCGCCGATCACCGCACCGGCCGCGCCGCCGACACCCGCACCGATAGCCGTATCGCGCTGACGCCTCGTCATGTCATCACATGCCGCAAGACTCGCAACGGCCGCTACCAGCGCCGCAATCGCTCCGATTCGTTGAACTGTCTTCATGGTACCGACTCCTCTTGGATGATGATGAATGGGGACGCATTCCGCGTGCCTGATTTCACTGAGGATATCGTGTGAAGCCGTGTCCGTTTGTGTGCGCTTGTCAGGGAGCTGTTGGTTTCGTAATCAATTGTTTCAATGCTTCACAAGTCGTGGGACGAAGGCAGTTCGCACCCTGAAAAGGACGCAAAAAAAGCCCGCCGAAGCGGGCTTCCCTACTGCCTGGAGAAACGCCAGGGCGCACATCCGGCAGTTATTGCCGCTGATAAATCTCGGCGCCTTTCTTCATGAACTCGACGGCCTTCACTTCCATCCCTTTCTTCAAGGCCTCGTCGTCGGATACGCCTTGCTGCGCAGCGAATTCACGCACGTCCTGCGTGATCTTCATCGAGCAGAAGTGCGGGCCGCACATAGAACAGAAGTGCGCGACCTTCGCCGAATCCTTCGGCAGTGTTTCGTCGTGGAACTCGCGCGCCTTGTCCGGATCCAGGCCGAGGTTGAACTGGTCTTCCCAGCGGAATTCGAAGCGTGCTTTCGACAGCGCGTTGTCACGCACCTGCGCGCCCGGATGGCCCTTCGCCAGATCGGCTGCGTGCGCGGCAAGCTTGTACGTGATGATGCCGGTCTTCACATCGTCCTTGTTCGGCAGCCCAAGGTGCTCCTTGGGCGTGACGTAGCAGAGCATCGCCGTGCCGAACCAGCCGATCATCGCTGCGCCGATGCCCGACGTGATGTGGTCGTACCCAGGCGCGATGTCGGTGGTGAGCGGTCCGAGGGTGTAGAAGGGCGCTTCGTCGCACCATTGCAGCTGGAGATCCATGTTCTCCTTGATAAGCTGCATCGGCACATGGCCCGGACCTTCGATCATTGTCTGCACGTCGTGCTTCCAGGCGATCTGCGTAAGTTCGCCGAGGGTCTTCAGTTCGCCGAGCTGCGCTTCGTCATTGGCATCGTAGATCGAGCCGGGACGCAGGCCATCGCCGAGCGAGAAGCTCACGTCGTACGCCTTCATGATTTCGCAGATGTCTTCGAAATGCTCGTACAGGAAGCTTTCCTTGTGGTGCGCGAGACACCACTTGGCCATGATCGAGCCGCCGCGCGACACGATACCCGTCATGCGCTTTGCCGTCAGCGGCACGTATTGCAGACGCACGCCCGCGTGGATCGTGAAGTAGTCGACGCCTTGCTCGGCCTGTTCGATCAGTGTGTCGCGGAAGATTTCCCACGTGAGGTCTTCGGCCTTGCCGTTGACCTTTTCGAGCGCCTGATAGATCGGCACCGTGCCGATCGGCACCGGGCTGTTGCGGATGATCCACTCACGCGTTTCATGAATGTGCTTGCCGGTCGACAGATCCATCACCGTATCGCCGCCCCAGCGGATCGCCCACGTCATCTTGTCGACTTCTTCGCCAATCGACGACGTCACGGCCGAGTTGCCGATATTCGCGTTGACCTTGACGAGGAAGTTGCGGCCGATGATCATCGGCTCGCTTTCCGGGTGATTGATGTTGTTCGGGATGATCGCGCGGCCGCGCGCGACTTCTTCGCGCACGAACTCTGGCGTGATTTCCTTCAGCGCGTCAGGGCCGAACGCGCTGGCGCCGAACGCCTGGCCCGGATGCTGGCGGCCCATCATGTCTGCGAGCTTGTTGCCGTTCGGTCCGCTCTTGCGCAGGGTTTCCAGATACTCGGCACGGCGCTGGTTCTCGCGAATCGCGATGTATTCCATTTCCGGCGTGATGATGCCCTGACGCGCGTAATGCATCTGCGACACATTCGCGCCGGCCTTCGCCCGGCGCGGCGTGCGATGCAGGCCGGGGAAACGCAGTTCGGCGGTCGCGGCATCGGCGGCGCGCTCGCGGCCGTAATCGCTCGTGAGGCCATCGAGCGCTTCCGTGTCGCCGCGTGCCTCGATCCAGCGCTGACGCAGCGCCGGCAGGCCGGCGCGGATGTCGATCTGCGCATCTGGATCCGTGTACGGGCCCGACGTGTCGTAGACATAGACGGGCGGGTTCTTTTCGCCACCGAAGCTGTCCGGTGTATCCGACTGCGTGATTTCGCGCATTGGCACGCGGATATCGGGTTGCGAACCGGCTACGTAGACCTTGCGGGAATTCGGCAGCGGAGCGACGGCGGCGGCATCGACGTGTGCGTCGGCGGAAAGGAACTTCGGGTTGGCGTTCATGCGTTTCTCCTGATGTGGGGCAGCTGTGTTGCCGCTAAGCAGGAGATCGAGAAGGAAGTGGTCGGATTCGCTGTGGGGTGTTGCCGTGGTGAAGCCGCGAATTCCGTACGCTTCCCTGCGCTGGCATTATCCAGATCAGGTTCAAAGGGTATTTCTCACCCGCGAAGCACACCGTTGTTCGATGCACCACGCAGGACCCCCGCGTTAGCAGCGCACACAATACACCTGCCGAGGGGGGCATTGCAACCCATCCTGACCATCAGGCGCTCATGCGCCACTGACATGTCAGAGCGTGAAACCGTCGGCCGCTTCGGGCTGAAACAGGATCTGCAGGACCTTCAGCACTTTCTCGTCGCCGCCCGGCGGCATGAAGCGGATGCGCTCGCCGCGCTTCGCGCCGAGCAGCGCGAGGCCCGCCGGCGAGAAAACATTCAACCGACCATTGCTGAAGTCCGCGCCCGGCGGATAGACGACGGTCCAGGTCATTTCTTCGCCCGTCTGCTCGTCGGTGAGCGTGACCTGCGAATTCATCGTGACGACATTCGCGGCGATATCGCGTGGCGCAACGATGACCGCGCGCACGAGCAGGTCGTCCAGCATGGTTTGATATTTCGCCTCGGCGCCAGGCATTGCCGCGTGCTTTTCAAGGCGCACGACATCCAGCTCGGTGAGGTAGCAGGTTTTCTGTTTCATGAGGGTTCTCCAGTTTCGATCTGCGCGATTAAGACAGGCGGCTGAGATCGGCCCGGGGCCTGGCCGACGTGGCTCCGGTGAGGAGGCTTCGTTCAGGCCAGGCGCCGGGCGTTGGAAAGCGGGGCGAAGAGGGAATGCGCAGATCGGACCGACCGCCCGGCACGCGCGCAATCGACCCCGCCATCAGGGCGCGGGCGAATCAGGGCGTGGCAGGACTGACACATGGGAACGGGGCGTCGGTATCTGGAGAGGTGAAATGGGCAAATCGACGAGACGATCATAGCACGCGATATCCGCCAGTCCGGCTGCCTCCGGACAGCGGCCGCGCACGGCCCGACGCGCGCGATCGGCGAGAGATGCGACTCACCGGGTAAACCTTCCGTAATAAAGATTCGGCCATGCAATCGACGCTTCTCACCATGCACTAGCATGGAAGAACAGATCCGCTCAAGATCGCGCGGTCCGTCGCGTCGCATCGTGCCACGCCGCGCCACACGACTCGACCCGATGCGCTTCCCGCAGAGGCCTCAGGTGCATCAGCCGTCTTCTACGGCGTTCGTTCCGGCCACTTATTGTGCGCTGCGGAAGCTGCGTTGTGCAGGATCGTCCGTACTGTGCGGGAGTCAGGCGGATCGGGAACTCGCGAAAGTCATGCGCATCCGCGGTGCTCGCAGTATTCGCGCCTGGGCGCGATTCCCTCTAGCGCGGTCTGCCCGAAAATTTTTTTGGGGCGGCTGTCATAAGACCCGATACCACGCGACAAACGTGCAGATTTCCCAACGGAGCCTGCCATGCGAACCCCCACCAGCCGGTCCTGCGCGCCTCGCGACGGGCGCCCTTCGCGCGCCATTCGAGGTCTTGCGCTGATGACCGCACTCGCAACGAGCGGCATCGGACAGGCGGCAACGTCGATGTGCACGGCGCATAGTCCCGCGCACCGTGTCGCGCTTGTCGAGCTGTACAGCAGCGAGGGTTGCAGCAGCTGTCCGCCGGCCGACAGTTGGCTCGGCCAGTGGAAGGATGGCAGCACGTCGAAGGGCGTCGTGCCGTTGGAGTTGCACGTCGACTACTGGAACAGCCTTGGCTGGACCGACCGATTCTCGCAGCGCCGTTTCACCGAGCGTCAACAGAGCCTCACCGACCGCGCTGGTGGTCACGTGATCTACACCCCGGAAGTGTTCGTGTCGGGGCGTGAGCTGCGCAGCTGGGCGCGGCCCCACAGCTTCGAAACGCGTGTGCAGAACGTGATGTCGGAGCGGGCTCAGGCCGACGTCGCGATCGAACTCGCACCGCGTGCCCAGGGCACGGCAAGCGGGCTGGATGTCGACGCGCGGTTCACCGCGCATGCCACGGCCAGGGACACGCTGAACGCCTACGTCGCCGTCTACGAAAACGATCTGACCTCGCAGGTGCGCGCCGGCGAGAACAGTGGAACAACGCTGCACCATGACCGCGTGGTGCGGCAATGGATCGGCCCCGTGCCGCTCGTCGCGGGCAGTGCGCGGATTCATCAGGACGTCGCCGTGAGCAGTGAGGATGACAAAGCAATCGCGAACGGCAACACGCCGGTCAGCCGGTTCGGCGTCGTCGCGTTCGTGGAGAGCGCCTCGACCGGCGATGTGCTGCAGGTGGCCGACCTGGCCGCCTGCCGTTAACCGCCTCCTTGTATGTGGAGAATTCGATGAACACATCCCGTATGCATGTCGATACGGCGCCGCGGCCCGCGGCGCCTGCCGGCGTGATCCATCCTGTCTGGGTGCGCGTGACGCACTGGCTGAACGCGCTCGCGGCCATCGCGATGATGCTGTCGGGCTGGCGCATCTACGACGCGTCGCCGATTTTCAGGAACTTCATGTTCCCGCCTTCGATCACGCTCGGCGGCTGGCTCGGCGGCGCGCTGCAGTGGCACTTCGCCGCGATGTGGCTGCTGGTGTTCAACGGCCTCGTGTATCTCGCGCTCAATCTCGTCAGCGGCCGTTTCTTTCGCAAATTCCTGCCGCTGTCGCCGCGCGCGATCCTGAAGGATTTCGTCGCCGCGCTGACCGGCAAGCTGTCGCACGCCGATCTGCGGCAGTACAACGCGGTGCAGAAATTCGCTTACCTCTTCATCGTCTGCGACCTGATCGTGCTGGTGCTGTCGGGACTCGCCATCTGGAAATCGGTGCAGTTTCCGCTGCTGCGCGAGCTGATGGGCGGCTACGACAACGCGCGCGTCGTGCACTTCGTCGCGATGTCGTTTCTGGCGGCCTTCATCGCCGTGCATCTGGTGATGGTCGCGCTGGTGCCGCGTTCGCTCGTGGCGATGCTACGGGGACGCTAGGAGATCCATCATGACCCTCAACCGGAAAGGCACGAAGCCCCCCATGCAGCTCGACCGCGAATCGATCCTGATCGACGCCCGCCGCGAACTCGCGATGCCGTCACGACGTCTGTTCGGCAAACGCCTCCTGACGCTCGGTGGTCTCACGATGCTCACGGGCTGCTCGCTGACCGACAACGACTCGGTGAACACCTTCCTCGCCGCCGTCTCGCGTCTGAACGACCGCGCGCAGGCTTTCATTTTCGATCCGAAGCAACTGGCGCCTACTTACAGCGAAGCGCAGATCACGCGGCCGTTCCCGTTCAACGCGTTCTATGGAGTCGACGAAGTGCCCGAGGTGGATGCGTCTGACTACAAGCTGCAGGTGGGTGGTCTCGTCACAGGTCAGCGCATGTGGACGCTGCCCGAGCTGTACGCGCTGCCTCACGCGGAACAGATCACGCGACACATCTGCGTGGAAGGATGGAGCGCGATCGGTCGCTGGGGCGGCACGCCGTTCAGCGACTTTCTACGGCGCGTGGGCGCGGACACGTCGGCGAAGTACGTCGGCTTCAAATGCGCCGACGACTACTACGAAAGCATCGATATGCCGACCGCGCTGCATCCGCAGACGCTGCTCACATTCGAGTACGACGGCGAGCGCCTGCCGGCGAAATACGGCTTCCCGATGAAGCTGCGGATGCCGACCAAGCTCGGCTACAAGAATCCGAAGCACATCATGGAGATTTTTGTCACCAACACGTACCCGGGCGGCTATTGGGTCGACCAGGGCTACAACTGGTTCGGAGGCTCCTGACGCACGCGGGTCGGGCATGACCCCGGGCGGCAGAAGCTTTGGAAGCACCCGGCACAGGCCGGTTTTATCGATCGACAACACACGGAGTGATCTCATGAAACAACTCGCAATCGCAGCACTGGCCGTCGTATTCCTTGCAGGCGGCACCTCGGCGTTCGCGCAGGAAGCAAGCGGCGCAATGTCGAACGGCGCCATGTCGCATGACACGATGTCCAAGGATTCGATGTCGAAAGACAGCATGAAAAAAGACAGCATGAAGAAAGACAAGATGAAAAAGGGCAATGACGCAATGGGCATGAAGCACGAGGCGTCGGGCGCGATGGGCAACTAACGGCGCTGCTTGAGCGGGTCGGGAAAGCCGGGGCATGGCCCCGGCTTTTTTCGTATGCGTTGCGAATATTTACGCTTGCTTTCACTGCCGCGGGTCTGCCTTATTGCATAATGCTGCCGGTGCGCAGCCAGACCGTGGCATCCATTGCCGGATTTGCGCCCGCAAACGTTCTCCCTTGTTCCTCGCCGTTCGACCACCATGCCGTTCTGTCTCGCCCGCCCAGCCGCACCGATCATGCGGCGCACGCTCTTGCCCGTTGTCCCTTATGGTTCATATGCGGGTTCAGGTGCGGGTTCGTGTGCGGCATCCCACCGGTCGCTGGCGGGTCGCACGCATGCTGTCTAGGTTTCCCGATTCTTTCCCGTTCCGTCTGCCGCAGTCCCGACAAGGCCGGGTCGCGCTCGCGCTGACCGTCGTTTATATCGTCTGGGGCTCGACCTATCTGGCGGTGCACGTCGCGTTGGGCTCGTTTCCGCCGCTCATGCTGTCCGGGCTGCGCAATCTGTTTGCCGGCATTGGCCTGTTCGTTTTCGCGACGCGGCGGCGGCCGGCCTGGCCCACCGCCGAAGAAGTACGAAACGCCGGGCTTGTAGGCACCATGCTCGTCGGGCTGTCGAGCGGCATGCTCGCCTACGGCATGCGGACCGTAGGCACCGGCACGGCCGCCGTGATGGTCGCCACCGTGCCGCTCTTCGCGACGGTGATCGCCGCTGTCGCAGGCCGCCGGATCGGCAGGGGCGAGTGGATTGCCGTCGGGCTTGGCCTTGTCGGGATCGGGATTCTCAGTCACGGCGACGCGTCGGCCAACTCGGCCGATGGGAGTCTCGCCATTCTGTGCGGTGCGCTCTTCTGGGCAGGCGGCGCGCATCTGGCCGGACGCCTGAAGCTGCCGTCCGACCTGTTTCTGTCGACCTCACTGCAGATCGGCCTTGGCGGTGCGATGTCGACGATCGTCGCGTGGGCGTCGGGCGAGCGCATGCTCGATTTGCACTTCCCGCCGATCGTAGCGTTCCTGTATCTGATGCTCGTCGGCACCATGGCGGCCTACGTGGCGTACGGCTATCTGATCCGGCACACGAGCCCCATCATCGCGAGCAGTTGCATGTACGTGAACCCGGTGGTCGCGGTGGCGCTTGGCGCGCTGCTGCTAGGCGAATCTGTGACGCGCTCGACCGTGATCGCGACCGCCGTGATTCTGGCGAGCGTCGGGCTGTCGTTCTGGTTCGACTACCGGCGACGCGGGCTCGCGTAAGCGTCGACGGCGAAGAGATCATCAGCACCACCTCTGCCGCCGTGCTGACGAACCAAGCGCTGCCGGCGTATTCGATGCGGCCCGGCTCGGCGCCAGGCCATCGCACGATCAGGAAATCATGGCGTCGCCACCGGCGCCCGTTGACGGCCGCGCGAATGAGTCCAGGCGGCCAGCGCCGCGAACAGAAAACCGGCCATCGATACACCGACCCACCCGAACGCACGCCAGGCGATCGCGCCAACCGCCGATCCTGCTGCGCCGCCGATGAAATAGCACACCATATAGACGGTATTTACCCGGCTGCGTGCGTCGGGCTTGAGTGCGTAGATGCGCGACTGGTTGGAAATCTGCGCGGCCTGCACACCGACGTCGAGCACGATCACGCCGACCACCAGCCCGGCAATACTCGTTCCCGACAAGCCGAAGATCACGAACGACACCGCAACGAGCCCAATGGCGAGCGAGATGATCGCGCGTGGCCCACGCCGGTCGGAGAACTTGCCGGCGAGCGGCGCGGCCAGCGCGCCCGCCGCGCCGACGATGCCGAAGAGGCCAGCCGCCTGCGGTCCGAGATGAAAGGGCGGGCCCGCGAGCAGCAGGGTTAGCACCGACCAGAAGATGCTGAACGCCGCGAAGAGCGCAGCTCCGGTCAGCGAGGCTTCGCGCAGGCCGCGATGCTCGACGCTCAGATGCCACATCGAAGCCAGCAGTTTGCCGTAGCCGAGGGTCGAAGTCGGCTTGCTCTGCGGCAGGCGCATCACCGTCACGACGGCGAGCGCAAGCAGCGCGACGACCGATGCGCAGAACACTGCACGCCAGCCCAGGTATTCGGCGATGAAGCCCGCTGCGGTCCGCGCCAGCAGGATGCCGAGCAGAAGCCCGCTCATCACCGTGCCGACCGCGTGGCCGCGCTGCGAAGGTGGCGCGAGTTCCGCGGCGAACGGCACGGCTTGCTGGGCGATCGTCGCAAGCACGCCGATGGCGAGACTCGCAAGGATCAGCACGGACAGGTCAGGGGCGGCCGCCGCGACCAGCAACGCGACGCTGAGACCGGCCGTCTGCAGCAGGATCAGCCGGCGCCGGTCAAAGCGGTCGCCGAGTGGCGCGAGCAGCAGCATGCCGATAGCGTAGCCCAGCTGCGTGACAGCCGGCACCGCGCCGATCCACGACGCGCTATGCGGAAACGACTGACGGAAATCGGCGAGCAGCGGCTGGTTGTAGTAGATGTTCGCCACCGACACACCGGCGATCGTCGCGAGCAGAAAGAGCAGGCCGCGCAGCGAGGCGGGGGAGGGGGCGGAAGCGTGGTCGGAGGCTTGGGAATCGGATGTCGACATAAGCAGCGGGCTTTTGGGTGGCCGGGCAACGCACGGAATGCGGGCGAGCCGATCATACCGGAGCCCGCCCGATCGTGCTGACCGCGCCCAGCGGGCGCTGTCGGCACGGCCCAGGCACAATCAACGCGCGATCAGGCGCGCTCAGTCGATCAGTACGCCTTCGGGTTCGTAGAACGGATAAGGACCGTCGGCGTCATCGATGTAGGCGTGATGCGTGACGATGCCAGTTGCGGCGTCGTAATGATGCAGGGCAAAAGCCGGCGGTTCCATCATGAACGCCGACGGCGCATCGTCGCGCAGATCGAGCGCAACTTGGTGAGCAGGCGATGGCACCGCCGACGCGATCGTGCCGCCGAAGCGCACGAACATCGGCCGGTGCACATGGCCGCAGATCACGCGCTCGACGTTCGGGTATCGTGCGACGAGCGCCGCCATCTGCGAGGCTGCGGCCGGATCGAGCCGTAAATCGTCCATATGACCGATGCCGCACATGAACGGCGGATGATGCAGCGCGACGACAACCGGCCGCTCGCGCGCCGCGTCGAGTTGCGCGGCGAGCCACGCGAGGCGCGCATCGCACAGCTGCCCCGCGCTCTCGCCAGGCTGCAGCGAATCGAGCGCGATCACCCGCAGCGGGCCGATGTCGACGGTGTACTGGACGAATTCACCGCCTGACGACAACTCCGGGCGCTCCGGGAACGCTGCGCGCAGTGCGGCGCGTTCGTCGTGATTGCCGACCAGCAGGTAGTACGGAATCTCGAGTCCGGCGAGCAGCGACTTCAGATGGCGATACTGCTCGGGCGTCCCCTGGTCGACGAGGTCGCCGGTCATCAGCACGGCATCGGGGCGTGGATCCAGTGCGTTGAGCCGCGCGGTACAGCGCGTGAGCGCAGCGGCCGTGTCGACGCGACGGTAAGCGAGGGCGCCTGGATTCTTGATGTGCAGGTCGCTGATCTGGGCGAGGATCATGAATAGTCCTTACGTGGTCGTGCGATGGTTCAATCGTTCGATGGTTCGATTGTGCGGCAGTGGCCTCACGCCAGCGCGATCAGCGCATCCTGCGCGATCGACAGCCCGACTGGCGTGCCGCGTGCGAGTTCGATCCGCCCGGCGACGTCGACGAGCAGCGCGTCCGGCGCCGCGCCTCCGATCGTAAGCCGCGTGCGTTCGCCGAGGAACGACGTGGCTTCAATCGTTCCGCGCAGGTGCGCATGCGCCGGGTCCGCCAGATAAGCGTCCTCGGGCCGGAAAAACAGCTCGCGCGTGGCGGATCCGGCTGCGGAGTCCGCCCTCGCGCCCTGTGCACGAAGAGCGGGAACGGCACCGCCAGTCGTCATCAGCATGCCATCGCGCCATTCTCCCGCAAGACGATTGATGGTGCCGACGAACTGCGCAACTGTCCGGTTTGCCGGCCGGTAGTAGATGTCGCGGGGGGTGCCGATCTGCTCAATGCGCCCCGCGCCCATCACGACGATGCGGTCGCCGAGTTCCATCGCCTCCGCCTGATCGTGCGTGACGTAGACCGTCGTGACGCCGAGGCTGCGCAGCAGCGCGTTCATCTCGCTGCGCAGCGCGTCACGCAGACGCGCATCGAGTGCGGTGAGCGGTTCGTCGAGCAGCAGCACGCGCGGCTGCAGTGCGAGCGCGCGGGCCAGTGCCACGCGCTGACGCTGGCCGCCAGAGAGCTGGTCGATGGGTTTGTCGGCGTGGTCGGTGAGGCGCATCATGGCGAGCAGTTCGTCGACTCGCTCGCGCAGGGTCACCGCGGCAACGCGCCGAATCTTCAGCCCGTAGCCGATGTTGCCGCGCACCGTCAGGTTCGGAAACAGCGCGTAGCTCTGAAACACCATGCCGATCTGACGCCGCTCGATCGGCAGGGCGGTGACGTCTTCATCGGCGAATGCGACACGGCCGCCGGCGTCGGGCGTTTCAAGGCCGGCGATCATCCGCAGCGTGGTGGTCTTGCCGCAGCCCGACGGCCCCAGTAGGACCAGCGTTTCGCCAGCGTCGATCTGCAGGTCGAGCGGCTCCAGTACACGTGTGCCGCGAAACGTCTTCGCGCATTGGGTCAGGGTGATGGGAACGGAGGCGAGTTTCATGGCGTGTCGTCCGGGCGGGTCGGTTCAGGTGACATAGCGTTGCGTTTTGCACGCCGCTTCGATGCCGCGCGGCGCTGGCCGGTGGCGTCGACGCCGAGCCACTGCATCGCGACGAGCAACGGCATCGTCATCAGAAAGAACAGGATCGTGTAGGCACTGCCGATCTCGATGCGCAGCGACGCGTAGGTATCCGCGAGGCCGACCGGGAGCGTCTTCGTATCGGGGGTGTGCAGCATCCAGGTGAGATTGAATTCGCCGATCGACAGCGTCAGCACCGCGAGCGCACCCGCGACGATGCCGGGCTTCGCATTGGGCAGCACGATCGTCACGAAGCGCTGCAAGAAGCTGGCGCCGAGACTGGCGGCGCCTTCTTCGAGCGTGCGCAGATCGGAGCCGGCGCAGACGGCAGCGACGGCGCGCACCATGAACGGCAGCGTGAATACCACGTGACCGACGACGATGAACGCGACGCTCATCCGGAACATCGTCCAGCCGCCGTAGACGACCAGCAGCGCGAGCGCCGATGCGAGTCCCGGCAGCGCAACCGGCAGCACGAGGAATTCTTCGATGACGCGCGAGACACGTGTCTTGCTGCGCGCGAGTGCATAGCCCGCGGGGACACCGGTCAGCAAGGTGACAGCGAGCGTTGCTGCGGCGACTTCGAGCGACAGGAAAACCGACGCGTGATACTGCATCCAGACTTCGATGAGCCAGCGCAGCGTCAGCCCGCTCGCGACACCCTGAAAATAGTTGACCGTCAGTCCCGCGACGATCGACATCACCACTGGCACGATCAGGAACGCGCACAGCAGCAGCGTGACGAGCCACTGTCCGGCGGCGAGCCACGTGCGCGCGGCAGGAAGCCGGAAGGCGCGGCGTCGCATCGAAGGCGGCGCGGCCTGCGGAGTGGCAGTCTGGCTGAGTGAGTTCATGTGGGCTCCTTCATCGGCCGTCATGCGGTTGCGGCAACAGCCGAGCCGGTTGCACTGCGCGCGAGCGCCAGCACGAGCCAGGTGACCACGCCGAGTACGATCGACAGGCCCGCTGCAGTCGCCATGTTCGCGTTCAGTGTGAACTCGGTGTAGATCGTCATCGGCAGCACGTCGATGTCGGTGGCAAGCGTGAACGCCGTGCCGAATGCCCCCATCGCGGTCGCAAAGCACACCGCGCCGGCTGCGATCAGGCCAGGCGACAAGGCCGGCAGCACGACGTCGCGCATGATCTGCCACGGCGATGCGCCGAGCGAGCGCGCCGCTTCTTCAAGCGACGCATCGAGCTTCGTCGCCGAGGCCATCACGGTGACGATCACGCGCGGAATCGAAAAATACAGGTAGCCGAGAAAGAGGCCCGTCATCGAATAGGCGAACACGAGACGGTCGCCCGTCAGTTTCAGCGACAGCGCGCCGATGAGGCCCTGCCGTCCGGCGAGCATGATCACCATGAAGCCGACGACGACGCCCGGAAACGCCAGCGGAAACGTCAGCAACGCGAGCAGCGTGCGCTTGCCGGGAAATTCGCGGCGCGCAAGCAGCAGACCCGAGATGACCGACAGCACGAGCGTCGTCGCCGTGACGGCGGCCGAGAGCAGCACGGTCGCGCCGAGGCTCGTCACGTAGCGCGCGTTGCTGAGGAGAGCCCGGTAGGTGGCGAACGCGTGGCCGTCCGCGCTGACCTGCAGGAGCGCCACGATCGGCAGCAGCCAGAACGCGATGAAGATGGCGAGCGCGGGCGCGATGAGTGCGATGCGCCAGCGCAGCGGGAAGGTGATGTCGTGCATGACGGGGGCCGGTTTAGCGAGTCAGGCGTGGAGATGCCGCTGTGACGTGACCCGTGCGCAATGCCGCAGCACGGGCCACTGAGCGCTCAATGCATGATCTGCAGATAGCGCTCGCCGAAGGCTTGCTGCTTTTCGGCCATCTTCGCGAAGTCGACGGGCTGGGCGCGTGCGTAGTCGCTCGCCGGCAGGAACTTCGAGGCGGCATCGGCACTCATCGCGTTCGCGCGGACCGGGCGCAGATACGCGTTCGCCCACAGCTTCTGGCCTTCGTCGGACAGCACGAAGTCGAGCACCTTTTTGCCGTTCGCGTCATGCGGCGCGCCCTTCACGAGACTCATCACGTATGGCACCGAGATCGTGCCTTCCTTCGGAATCACAAATTCGACGTTCGCGTGATCCTTGTACTTCGCGCGATAGGCGTCGAAGTCGTAATCGAGCAGGATCGGGATTTCGCCGGACAGCACGCGCGCGTAAGCGGTCTGCTTCGGCACGATCGGCGCGTTCGCCTTCAGATGACGGAACCAGTCGAGACCTGGTTCGAAGTTATCGAGCGTGCCGCCGAGCGCCTGATTCACCGCGACCGCGCCGGCATAGCCGACGAACGCGCTCGACGGATCGAGATAGCCGACCATCCCCTTGTATTCAGGCTTGAGCAGATCGGCCCATGATTGCGGCACCGGCTTGCCTTCGAGCGCGTCCTTGTTGACGAAGAAGCCGAGCGTGCCCGAGTGGATCGCGAACCAGTAGCCCTGCGGGTCCTTCAGGTTTGCGGGGACGTCGTCCCAGTGCGCGGGTCTGTACGGCTGGATCACGCCTTTGTCTTTGGCCTGGAATGCCGAGGACACGCCCAGATAGACGACGTCCGCGACCGGGCTCTTCTGTTCGGCCATCAACTGCGCGATCGACTGGCCAGAGTTCTTGTTGTCGAACGGCACGCGGATGCCCGTCTTTTGCTGGATGGCCTTGATCTGGCTGGCCCAGTCGGCCCATTCAGGCGGGCAGTTGTAGCAGATCGCGGTTTCTTCGGCGGATGCGGACGGGGCGCCTGCGAACGCGGCGGCTCCAACGATGGCGGCGGACGCAACGAGTGCGATGCGGCTCGCGCGGCTGCCGGCCAGTCGGCGCAGGAACGAATCGATACAGGAGGGACGGCGGATCACAGCGGGTCTCCTTGGGCGGAAAGAGTGAAAGCGCATGGGTAAGGCATCGGTTTTCCAGCGCGCCACCCTATGGCGGTGGCGCGTGGCAGCGTCAGACGACGGGGCGGGCTGTTCTTGCGCGCGGCGCGTCGCTGGCATTCGTGATGGCGGCGATCGTCGCGCCTTCGCGCAGCGTGTGCGGCAGTGTCAGCGCGAGCGACGTGTCGGTCTGGTACGTGCCGTCGATGCGGCTGATCAGCCGGCGCCAGGCAGCACAGCCGATCTCGCGATTCGGCGCACAGATGCTCGCCAGCGGCGGCGACAGCAGTTCGCTGACAGCAAGACCGTCGAAGCCGAGAATCGCCATATCGGCGGGCACGTTAAGGCGCGCGCGCCGCAGGCCGCGCATCACGACCATCGCGAGCAGGTCGTTGCTGCAGAAGAGGGCTGTGGGCCGCGACGGGCCGTTCGTGAGATGCGCGAGCACCGAGGGCGCCAGTTCGTCGGCATTGAAATCGATTTCGAGCGCGGGCGCGGCCTCGAGTCCGGCCTGCTGCATCGCCTGCGCATAGCCCAGATGACGCAGCCGCGCGCGATCCGACGCGGCGAGCGTGCCGGCCAGCATCAGGATGCGGCGATGGCCGTGGGCGATCAGCATGCGCACGCCGTCGTAGGCCGCGAGGCGGTTGTCGACCGACACCGACGGCCGGCGCACCGTGTCGTTGTGCATCAGCACATACAACGGGCCGTCGCGGTCGAGTTCATCGAGGAGCGGGTGCGTGTCGGCGTCGGCCACCGTCAGGATCAGCCCTTCGACGCGCTGCGCACGCAGCGTTTCGATCGCGTGGCGTTCGCGGTCGGCGTCGTATTGCGTGGTCATCAGCATCAGGCGGTAGCCTTGCGCCGACGCCAGTTCGTCGATGCCCTGCAGACATTCGGCGAAGACGGGGTTGGCGAGCGTCGGCAGCACGACGCCGATGAGGCGCGTGCGTTCGCCTCGCAACTGCCGGCCGAGCGGGTTGGGGCGGAACTGCAGCGCATCGATCGACTGGCGCACCTTGTCGAGCGTGACCGGATTGACGGTGTGCGGCGCGTTGATCGCGCGCGAGACCGTCGCAATCGAAAACCCCGCGTGCGCCGCGACATCCTTGATCGTGGGAACCATCCGTTTTGCCCCGTGTTGTAAACGTTTTCGTGGGGCGAATTATCTGGAAGCTTTGTGACTGCGCGATGACGTTGCGGCGCGGCGTTTGGTGCGACTGCGGCGCGATGGTAGAATCGCGTCCGCCCCTGCCGGGGTGATGAAATTGGTAAACATAGCGGACTTAAAACATTGAGTGCCCGACCGGAAACGGCCGGCGCAGAACCCCTCAAACTCGGTGAAACCCCTGGTGTGCGCCACGCGCTGCCGAGGCAACGCCGAGCCAAGCCTGACGTCGCAAGCTTCCAGTTCGCGATGACACGGAAGGTGTAGAGACTAGACGGGGGGCGCCTAAGGCGGTGCGTGCTGGCAAACGCTCAGCGCGCCGCGATGGCGAAGGCATAGTCCAGCGCACGAACGGTCATGCCGCACGGTGTGACAGGCGTCGAAAGACGTGGTGTGACGAAAATCCGCCGCTTAACAGCTTGCCGGTTCGAGTCCGGTCCCCGGCACCAAGAATTATTCCAACAAATTCCGCTGAAATCCGTAAAGTCACCGTGCCATAAGGCTCTGCGGCTTTTTTTGTACCTGCATGTTCCGGGATTATCGCGGTGCAGCCGGTGATAAATGGTGGTATTTATGGTGGTATGTGGCCGAATTCCTGCCGTCTCGATCGGGAGATACCACCATGCCGCTTACCGACAAACAAGTCAGGAACGCTCGATTCAATCCAGACGGTGCAGGTAACCGATTGTCCGACAGCGGACGTATGTATCTGCAGATCGATAAGTCGGGCTCGAAATACTGGCGCATGAACTACCGCTTCGCGGGGAAGGACAAGACGCTTGCGCTCGGCGTGTACCCTGATGTGTCACTGGCGGCTGCGCGGAAGAAACGCGACGGTGTGCGTGAGAAGCTGGCGGCTGGGATCGACCCTGGCGAAGCGAAGCGGCTGGAAAAACGTGCAATGCGTGTTGCCGCGGCGAACTCGTTCGAGGTCGTTGCGCATGGTTGGATGAACGAGCGCAAGACCTATGTGGAAATTGGCCAGTATGAAAAGACCCTGGCACGGTTCAAGAGCGATGTGTTTCCATGGCTCGGCAGGCGTCCCATCGCTGAAATTGACGCGCCCGAAATTCTGCCAGTCCTGAAACGCATCGACGGTCGGGGCGCGCGCTTCACGGCGCATCGCGTGCGCAGCGAGATCAGTCGCATATTTCGCTATGCCATCAAGGAGGGGTACTGCAAGTCTGACCCGGCACGCGACCTTCTGGATGCGATTCCGCCAACCCAAACCACGCACTTTTCCGCCATTACCGAGCCAATGAAGGTTGGGGAAATGCTTCGGGCATTCGATGGCTTCTCAGGCACCTTTTCGGTCCTTTGCGCGCTGAAGTTGGCCCCGATGCTTTTTGTGCGGCCCGGCGAACTGCGACAGGCCAAGTGGTCGCAATTTGACCTGGACAAAAGGCCTATTTCAAATTCCGAGTGGCTGGTTTGGCGGGTCAAGTACGGGCGTCAGCCCGGCGAAGCGAATACTTGACGCGCGTTGAAGAAGTAAGCTGGGACAGGGCTGGTTGCGGCAGAATGCGGCAACCAGCCCTGCAAGACAACGTGAACCGATGAACCAGACCCAACTGTTTGAAGCCGCCTTGGGAATCAAGGCCCCGTGGTACGTGCAAGGCGTCGATTTCGATGCCGCGCGGCGTGAACTGACCATTGCCGTGGACTTTGTCGCGGGTACGCGCTTTCCCTATCCCGGCGTCGCGGGCGAGCATCCGGCTCACGACACCCAGATCAAGCGGCTGCGCCACCTCAACTTCTTTCAGCACGAGTGCTATCTGGAGGTTCGGGTGCCGCGGGTGCGTCTGCCGGACGGCTCGGTGCGCCTGGTCGAACCCGACTGGATAGGCAAGCTGGACGGCTTCACGCTGCTGTTTGAAGCGCTCGTGCTGACGCTGTGCCGGGAGATGACATTTGCCGCGGTGGCCCGCGTGGTGAACCTGTCGTGGCATCGGGTGAAGGCCATCTGTGACCGTTACGTGGACCTGGCCGTGGCCGCGACCGACCTGTCCGAAGTTACCGCGGTGGCCATTGACGAAACGTCGGCCCGACGTGGGCAGGACTATATCTCGCTGGTCGCCGACATGGACGCAAGGCGCGTGGTCTTCGTCACGCCAGGCAAGGATGCCGGCGTTGTCGAACGCTTTGCCCGGCACCTGGAGGAACATAATGCCACGCCTGCACAGATCGAATCGGTCAGCATCGACATGTCGGCTGCCTTCATCAAGGGCGTGGACGAACACCTGCCCGACGCGCGTGTGACCTTCGACAAGTTTCATGTCGTGGCGCATGCGTCCAAAGCGCTTGATGGTGTGCGCCGCGCGCAGCAGAAAACCGATCCCTCGCTGAAGGGCATGCGCTGGTCGCTGCTCAAGGATGCCGAGAAACTCGATCTCGCGCAACTGACCGATCTCGAGGCGCTGATCAGCCAGTACGCCACCAACCGCACGGCCCGAGCGTGGATGTACCGCGAGCAACTGCGCGAGATTCTCGATCGCAAACAGATCCACGTCGTCTCCAAAATGCTGCGCCGGTGGTGCGGCAACGTCATGCGTTCCAAGGTCGAGCCCATGAAGGACGTCGCGCGCATGATCCGTCGTCATTTCGACGGCATCATCGCGTGGGCGCAGACACGCCAGACCAATGGATTCATTGAGGCGATCAACGGCCTGTTTCAGGCCGCCAAGCGCAAGGCACGGGGATACGCCAGCTTCAAGACCATGCGCACCGTGCTGTTTCTCATCGCGGGCAAACTCGACTTCTCAGCACTCAATCCGCATGCCTCGTGAGCCGCATTACCCACTGCGCTTTTAAAAGAGCCGACAAAAGGGAGTGGCGCTATCTCGTCACCAAGACAAGGACAGAGCACCTCGTGCCGCTTGCGACTCAGGCAGTGGCAATCCTGCGTGAGTTGCAAGCTCTAACCGGCGACTACCCTTACGTGTTTCCTGGCGCGCGCGACCGGCACCGCCCCATGAGCGACGCCGCAATAAATGCGGCGCTGCGACGGCTTGGCTATGACACCCGTACCGAGATTACTGGCCACGGATTCCGGGCGATGGCGCGCACAATATTGCATGAGGAACTTGAGCAGAAGCCGGAAGTGATTGAGCATCAGCTTGCGCATACAGTACCTGACAACCTTGGCACGGCGTATAACCGGACGAAGTTCATCAAGGAGCGCCGCGCGATGATGCAGACGTGGGCCGACTATCTGGACCGGCTCAAGGTCGGAGCGGAGGTTATTCCTATTGGGGCCGCGGCGCCTACAAGATAACCGCACGGGGAAAGACTCGCGGTCACCAGAGAAAGACGAGTGCGCATCGGCAGATGTTCATGGCGCGGCGATGGCGCCCAAAACCGGCAAGAGCCTATCCTGCCATCACTCAATTTTCATGTTGTTTTCCGTGTCGAGTGTGACTTCTGTGCACGCAATGTGCACGGCATGCGAAACGGAAAATGCATGCCAGTGAAGTCGCGTCGCGTTGTGAAGTTAGCGAAGTGGTACGAATAGGTGACCGACGTGCACCTGAAAGAATGATTCCGGGCATGTCAGATGCCGCGGCATATGCAAAGACTGTTAACGCGAGATGACTCGCGGTGCGTCCGATGATCACCTCGTGTAGGGCAGGTGATGTTTATAGGTTCGAGCTGCTGCTGGATGTCGTAAGTGCTTGTGCAGGTCGGGAGACCGCGCATGATGACAGTACGGAAATGGTGGGATAAGCCGGCCACGCATCGATTTCTCGCGCAATTGAATTTTGATGCGTTCACGATGCCTTTCAATGCGAATCGACGTTCACGAGATGCTTCGTGCTGTGGTTGCCTGTGTGCGTGAATGGTGAGCACCGGCGAATCCGTATGCATCGCAGGGAATTTGGCCAATAGAATAGAAAAATATTTTCTAATCCACGATGGTCCTCTGCATTCCAGAGTGTTCCGTCAGCAGTGATAGCAGCGTGTACAGGGTGTTGACGGCACGAAAACGTCTGCGCAAGATGCATTCAAGGCGTTGCGTTGGAGCAGGTCATGCCGGTTGTCAGGAGTTACAGGCGAAGGCAGTGGGAGGCACTTGGACGCAGGCTGGATGCACTGCCAGAGAAGGCAAAAGACGATCAATCGCTCAAGGTTGGGGATGGCGTCAGGACCATACGAACGCAGATCAGTGCAGCGCGTGAGAAAGGTTACACGCTGAACGAACTGATTGAACAGGCGACGCAGGAAGGTATCGATGTGAGTGTCAACTCGCTGAGATATGCGATGCGCCGGGCAGAACAGAAGGGGCGAGTGCGGCAGGATCGCAAGGAAGCGATGCGAAGTCGATCCGTGGCGCCCACGCAGAACAAGACATCGGTGCAGGCCAGTTCCGGGCAGGATAACGCGCTGCGCACCGGATCAAAGCGGAAGGAGGATAAGGGAACAACCACGTCGGGGCAACAGGTACAGGGCTTCCTCGGATTTCCGATCAGCCCGGATACTGAGAACTTGTAGAGGTACGGCATGGCGACGAACAATCCCCCCATCTATATGATCGGTGGCAGCAAGGGCGGTGTTGGCAAGAGCTTCGTTACGCTGGCGCTGCTCGATTACCTTCGACGGACGGATGTCAATGTCGTGCTGGTTGAGACAGATACGTCCAACCCCGATGTGATGAAAGCTGTTCACGATGAAATCGAATGTGGATCGTGTGATCTGGACGACGTGAGCGGCTGGATCGACTTCGTCAACTTCTGCGATATGCACCGGGACGCGACCGTTGTCCTCAATACGGCAGGACGCAGCCAGGCCGGCGTCGCCCAGTACGGCGGGACGCTGGCCAACACGCTGGGCGAACTGGGACGGCGTCTTGTTGTGCTATGGGTCATCAACCGGCAGCGCGACAGCCTTGAACTGCTCCTAAAGTTTGGTGCGACGTCCCTGATGCAGTCACGCACGTTGTGCGCAACGGCTACTTCGGGCCGCCGGAGAAATTCGCCCTGTACCGGGAGTCGCAACTGCGCAAGGCCATCGAGGCTCAGGGACAGTCGATGGACTTTCCAGATCTCGCGGATCGTGTCGCGGATGAACTGCGCAGCAAGCGCCTGTCGATCCGCAAGGCGGCGGAAGCGATGCATATCGGTGAGCGGGCGGAACTGCTGCGCTGGCGCGCGCTGTGCAGCACGATGTTTGCGGGGATGATGGCCGATGCGTAGCAGGGAGCGGAACTCCCCGGATTCGCTGGCGCGGTTGTTCCTCGATGTCACTGGCGAGTTACCGGGCGATGCCAGTCTTTTGCGCATGCGTCGGATTGCAAGTGCATTGAACCTGCGCGACAACGATGCACTGTGGTCGGTGCTGGCGGCGCTCGAATACTACGCGCGGCTCTACGAAGCGGTGCCCGAGCGCATCCGGCAGGCGCGCGCAGGCAGTCTCGACACGGTGCGCGCTGAAGCCCGCGCGGCGACCGAGATGTTGATGGCGCAGCATCGCGACGCGCTTGCCCGTTGCAAGGCGACGATCGAACTGGCCGAGCAGCTGATCAGCGAACACGAAGCGCGCTACCGGGCCGCGCTCGCGGAATTGAACCACGAGGCGTTGGCCATGCTGGCGGAGCGGTCGGCCAGGCGAATTGCGCGCACGGCCGGGAACCGGCTCGTTGGCGTGATAGCCATCGCGGCAGGTGAACAGCGGCAACGGCTCGACGCAGCGGTGGCGTCATTTGAACAGGCCATCATGCGGCGGTTGGTGCGGGCATGCTATGCATTGGTGGCTGGCGGACTGGTTGTGATGCTGCTTGCGGCAGGGGCGGCCGCAATGGCCGGCTGGTGGACTGCGAATCATCTGATGCGGGCCGACGGTTCGCAGTCTGCCCGTGCGGGTCACACTTCGTCATTGTCGCGATCCATGCACATGGCGACGCCGCAGTGGTGGCCTTCGTCGAATTGCAGATCCGTGGCCTCGACAAAGGTGGGGTAGAGGCCGGATAAGCCTTTGGCATTGATGGCAAGGACGGTCCTGCGGATACGACTGGTCATGGTGTGTTCTCCGGTTGAGGTAAGCAGGTGGCAGCGATACGGCCGCTGCGCGAGGACACGATCACGCTCGACCAGCCACCCGACGGGCGTTATGGTGCAAAGACGCAGAGCCCGAGGGCGGCGCGATTGCACCGCCCCTGTGGCGTTACTCCTTCGTCTGGCGCATCGCGTCCGCGAGCATCCACAGCGCGCGATTGAGTTTCACGTTCTGGTCGATGCCGGTGATGGGGCGCGTGGACATCGAGCGGCCCGAGCGTGAGCGGCCATGCAGGCCGCCTTTGGTGAGGTTCTCCTGCACGCGGTTAAAGACGGTCCAAAGATCGTCGCGGCGATCCTCGAAGCGACGCGTGGCAAGCAGTTGGTTCCCGCTGATGGGTGCGACCGCTTCGGCGTCGGTCGGGTCATAGCGCAGCGCGATCGCGGAGCGGGCGAACGCGTGCTGCTCGTCGCGATCGAGCGTCACAGCGCGCATACCGTCCTTCTGCTCATGGATCAGGTCGAAACCGTCGAGCACATCGAACGCACCGTTGATCACGTTCTGGATGACGTTGCCTTTGTGCGGCACCCGGATATCGGCGATGTTCTCGCCCGCGACCATGCCGTTCTGGCAGACGAACCGGAACGTACCCGCGAGCATCTGATAGCTGCTGGTGCCGTCGTGCGAGTTCAGCAACACGATTTCGTCGGCTTCCTCGCCGATGATCTGCTCGGCATGGCGTAACGGCAAGGAAGCCGTAATGCGAAGGGGTATCGTGTACCTCGGCGCTGGGCGTAGGTTACGGCTGTTCAACTTTTCATTATTTGATAGCCGCCCAAACCGCCAGTTATGACGCTCGCGCTTCCCGCCAGGAAAGGAGGTCATCATGTATCGATCGGTACCTTGTTCAAGTCCGTGGCTTGATCTATTGAGGCATCGTCTCCAGGACGCAGGCTACTGTCGCAGGATCGCGAAGCAATATGACTTTGCTGCGCGATGCTTCCTTCTCGATCTGGAGCGTCGAGGAAAAACTATCGAGTCTGTATCTCGGTCAGACGTCGACATGTATCTCGCGAACCTGAAGCGGCTACATGACCAGCATCCGCTACCCGTCGCCAGCAGAAGGAAAGATTGTGCCTCTATCAAGATGCTGCTGCGACTGGTCCACAACGGCAAGTGGCCGCCAGAGTTCGCGCCGACAACGGATCACGATATCGTCGTGTTCGATTTGGTGCGCAGCTATGAAACGTGGATGGTGGAGATGCGCGGGCTATCTCCTAACACGCGCAGACATAGACGCTTCGAAATGTATTCTCTTCTGAGGTGGCTGCACGATCATGGAACGAGCATTGAAACGTTATGCCTTCCGGACCTCGACGCCTATATTGCATCGCGGGTTGTCGTGATGAAGCGCCGCTCAAAGGCACATGTAATAAGCACGTTACGTGGTGTACTGCGCTACCTGTTCGATAGCAATCAAATCGCAACGGATCTGGCAAACGCCATTGATGGACCTATCATCTATAAGCACGAGGCTATTCCGACGACAATCCCTCGAAAGGACATCGATCGGGTGCTGGAAATTGCCCGACGCGATCGCTCACCATTAGGTATCCGTAACTACGCGATGCTGATGCTTCTGTCGACCTATGGCCTGCGCAGTGGAGAGATCCGTGGTTTGCGCCTGTCAGATATCGACTGGCGGCATGAACGGATTCACATCAGACATACAAAGACAGGTGCGTGCTCGGAGCTGCCATTGTTACGTGATCCCGCCGACGCGCTATTCGACTATCTCAAGTGCGGTCGTCCCGCGACGTCAACGCGAGAAGTGTTTGTGCAGGCGGTAGCGCCTTATGGGCCGCTGCGTGCCGGTCTTCATCGGGTGCTGAACCACGCCATTCAGGCCGCAGGAGTGTCGCTGACAGGAAAGCGCGGGGTTCATGTCTTGAGGCATAGCCGGGCCGAGTCTTTGCTGGGTAGTGGCGTATCGATCAAGGTGATCGGAGATATCCTGGGACATTACAGTGTGCGAGGTACAGCAATGTATCTCAAGCTGGCAACTGACGATTTACGGTCAGTCGCACTTGATCTTCCGCAAGAGGTGACGACATGACTAGCAACGACCTTGTTCTCCGGTTCGTCGACACGCTGTCGATAGGACCTGAGACGCGTAGCGATTACGCCCGTGCCTTGCGGAAGTTTGAGACCTTCATGTCCGACAAAGCGCTTCCAGACGAAGAAAGCGCGATTGAAGTCCTGCGGACGTGGTTGCGACAGGAAGTCCAAAAATCGCCAGTGAGTTGCGTGGAAAACCGGGCACGCGTAGTCGTCCGCTACCTGCAATGGCGCACGAACGCCGGAGGTGGTTCGCATCCCGTTCTAGAACTGTACGCACATTACGGACGACTGATCGGTCCGGTTGTTCGGGCCTTGCTCGAAGATGACAACGGAAGCGCCCTGCGACGGCTGATTCCACTTCCCGTTTGGGGCAGCGTACTTGGCCCTGCGATGCAGGAACACGTTGTGCGGATGAAGTCACTGGGCTACCGGTACGATACGCGCGCGAGTGATCTGCTGCGCTTCGACCGATTCCTACAGCGTCACCCTGCACTGGCAACTGTCCCGCTTCGACAGCAGTTCGATGCATGGCGTAACGAAAGCCCCGGCTTGCGGCATCAGTACCTGGCTCAGCAATGTGGAGCCACGCTGTCAAAAGCGTTACGCCGAAAGGCCCCTGAGGTCCCAACTCTGCCGATCGAACCAGGATTATATGGCCGACTGATCCAGCAGGAGCGGTGCCCATATCTCTTTACCGAGGCTGAGATTCGTATGCTGCTCGATGCGGCTCGCACATTCCCTTCACCGAAGGCACCTCTACGGCCAGTCGCTCTGCACGCAATGATGACGTTGGCATACTGTGCCGGTTTGCGGCTCGGCGAAATCGCATCGTTAACCGTCGGCGATCTGGATCTTGCCCGCGGGCTACTCGAGGTCCGCGAGACGAAGTTTTTTAAGTCGCGCCGCTTGGCCCTGTCGCCAAGCGCGCTCGACGTCCTACGCGCCTATCTGGAAGCACGCGCGGCATTCGGTGCACCGATCACATCGAGAGCCCCCTTGTGGTGGTCGCCGCTGCGTCGATCGGGATACTGCAAAAGGCTAATTGAATGGATGTTGACCGAGGTAATTCGTCGCGCAGGGCTTAAACCCGCGCATGGTCATCAAGGGCCACGGGTTCATGATATTAGGCACACATTCGTTGGGCATCGGATGGTGCAATGGTATCGAGCTGGCATCAATCCTCAAGATCGCTTACCGCATCTGGCGGCGTACCTTGGTCACAAGGATATCCGGTCGACACTCGCATACCTGCACGTCTCTCCAGAACTGCTCCGTCAGGCTAGTGAACGCTATCGGCGTCACAATGCACGCGTGCTGCGTTTGCCGGGAGAAGCGTCATGAAAATGGCACCCCTCGCGTACTGGCTCCACGCGTTCTTCCACGAGTGGCTCGCTGAGCAGCGCAATTGTTCGCGACACACAATTCTGTCCTATCGCGACACCTGGCGACTTTACTTGCGGTTCGTCGCTGCACGGCGACACTGCCCGGTAAGCTCAATCAAGCTTGACGAATTGACCGCCGACGAAGTGCTCGCGTTCCTCAAGCACATCGAATCAGAGCGGCATACATCGATAGGCACACGCAACTGCCGGTTGGCGGCACTCCATTCTTTTTACCGGTTCATTGCGGACCGGGAGCCGTTAGCGGCCATGCAATGCGCTGCCGTATTGCGCATTCCTGCCAAGAGAGGGCCAATTACCGAACCCGCGTACCTCGACATCGAGGAGGTCGAGGCGATTCTGCGCCAGCCAGACCGCTCGACACCAGAGGGACAACGCGATTACGCGCTTCTTGCCTTCCTGTATAACACTGGCGCGCGCATCCAGGAAGCATTGAGTCTCTGTCCGTGCAATATCCGTCTGGCAGCGCCGGAGCAGGTGAAGCTTTGTGGTAAGGGCAACAAGATGCGGATCTGTCCGATCTGGCCGGAAACCGCGGCATTGCTGGCTGCGTTGCTCGAGCGAAACCCGAGACCGGAGAACGAACCGTTGTTCGTTAATCGTTATGGTTTCCCTCTCAGTGCCGCCGGCGTGCGATACAAGCTCGCGCAGTACGTGCGGACGGCGACGAACGAGGCACCGTCTTTACGAGGGAAACGCGTGCATCCGCACACGTTTCGCCACACGGTCGGGGTCCAACTGGTGGCGTCCGGAGTTGATGTCACCGTGATAAGAAGCTGGTTCGGACACGTGAGTCTCAACACGACAAATCATTACGCACGCGCGAACATCGAGACCAAGCGGCGCGCTCTTGAACAAATGGACCAGTCAACCCGGCCTCGCAGTCCGCCGCGGTGGCGACGTAATCCGAATCTCCTGGATTGGCTTGACTCCCTATAACCGCCTGGTAATGCGAAGCAGGAACACATTCGAAATGCCGATCATCGCACCTGCCAGCCGTTTCCTCTGCATTACGGCCTCCTTGCCGTTACGCCACTAACCGCAAGCTTGCGGTTAATGGCGAAGCCGCAACATGTGTTTGGTGAACTCGCGTTTGCCCTGATCTCGCACGCGGGTCTGGCAGATCATGAACGGCTGAAACCCTTCATTGCGCAAGCCGCACAGCACGTCGATGGGGGATATAGCTGTAGCGTTCCGAACGGCTTTCGTGCTTGCCTTCCGCGAAGATGGACGGGGCGACGCGCCGGATCTGATTGTCTGAGAGCGGCGAGTCAGCGCGCAGCATCGGGGCGCCGTAATGGAAAGAGGAAGCGAGTTGCATGGCAGTCCCCACAGTCAAGGTTGAGGACCTGAACCGGGCGAGGAAGTGTGCGTTACCGTTGCGGCTGGACACGTTCCGGTGGAACTCGGGGTTGGCTTTGCTGCCGCCGGGCTCCCTGGTTCCCGCCCGTACGACTCGAGGAGCCGATAGCGGGCACGCGTCAAGGAAAAAGGCGAGGGAGGGGTGCGGGCAACACGGTCCCGCGCCCCTTGATGCTTGGCCGCTATCGGCTACGGTCGCGGGTCAAGGGCGGGGAGCTGGGAGTCGGATGCATGCCGTGCCTCGGGTTGACCGGGCAGGGTTTCGCGCAGGACGCGCGGCGATGTGACTGATTGCGATGCCGAGGTAGACAGTGGGGGATGGCAGTGCTGCGGCTTGGTGATTGGGACTGGACCGGGCGAGGCGAGGCACGCGTCACGGTTCACACTGTGAAACTCGCCGCGTGCGGTCCCACCGCGTTCGTACGGGTGACTGCGGCATTGGCCTCTGAACGGCGATGGCCAGCGGCTATTGGCCGACACTGGGCTCACTGCAGCGTTTCGGCCTTATGCAAAGCTTTCCATAAGGCCGACAACTTGCCGTTCCGGGATGCCGAGGCAAGCGACCGTTGCACGCTGGAAGTTAGCGTCGTTTTTTGCGCATGCAGGAAGCGCGGTTCAGCGCCGACATCAATCGTTCCGCTGACAGTCTGATGTCACGCTTCGAGGAGATTTCACGCGCGCGTGCCGGCGAGCCTACGACATGGCGCCACAGGACTTGGGGCGCTGGTGAGCAGCAAGATAGTCCAGACGCCGTGAGCGAAACGTCGATGCGTGCGCTTCGAGCTCAGGCTTCTGCGCGCCGCTCCTTGAAAAGGATCAGCGCGCAGAAGCTCACTCCACACATGGGCGCAACATACCAGGCCGCAGAAAGGTGATCGCCAGTCCATTTGATCAAACCGGTCACGATGAACTGAGCGGTGCTGCCGAACAACGCGACGTTCAACGCATGCGAAACAGCCATGCCGCTCGCGCGCACCCGTGCGGGCAGCGCTTCGAGCACAAGCAGGGTGACCGCGACGGCGCCGAACGCCACCATGATGCTGTAGACCGCGACGCCGCACAGGATAGGCAGTACACTCGTTGCACGGGCGATCGTCAGAAAGACCGGATAGACCAGCAGCGCAGAACATCCTGAGGTCAGAAGGGCCAATGGCTTGCGACGACGCAGACGGTCCATGAGAGGTCCGGCCAGCGTCGGAATGACGACCAGAAGCAGAGCAGGCAACGCGGAAGCCTGAAATCCGGTGACGGCGGGCATGTGCATCACGCGAGCCGCATAGCTCGGCATGAAGTAGACGATCGCGTAGACCGGTATGGTTTGCCCCATCATCATCAGCATCGCCAGCAGGATTGTCGTGCGATGTTCGCGCCACAGTTCGGTGAGCGGTGTGCCGGCATGTCTGGTGGTGTTGGCGAGCATCGAATCATCGCGAATCCGGAGACGAACGTAGAGGCCGACTGGCGCGATCAGCAGACCGATCAGAAATGGAATTCGCCAGCCCCATGAGGCGAGAGCAGCCGGTGACAGCGTGCTGGTGATCAGGATGCCCAGAATCGCCCCGAGCAACGCGGCCGCGCCCTGGCTCGCGAGCTGCCAGCTGACCAGAAAGCCGCGGCCCGACACCGGTCCTGCCTCCAGCACGAAGGCAGCGGCAACGCCGATGTCGCCGCCAACGGCAAAGCCCTGCAATGATCGACCGACGATGACAACGAGCGGCGCAATCACTCCTATGCTGGCAAACGACGGGCACAGGCCGAGCGCCGCGGTTCCGAGCGCCATCAGCCAACTCGTCCTCGCCATCGCCGCGCGGCGACCCACGCGGTCCGCGTAAGCGCCAATGACCATCGCACCAACCGGCCGCATGAAAAACCCGACGCCAAA
The DNA here is from genome assembly GCF_004361815.1 of Paraburkholderia sp. BL10I2N1. NCBI lineage: Bacteria > Pseudomonadati > Pseudomonadota > Betaproteobacteria > Burkholderiales > Burkholderiaceae > Paraburkholderia > Paraburkholderia sp. BL10I2N1. The sequence continues at coordinate 2,978,332 of NZ_SNWA01000001.1, forward strand.
TGTACCGACAGCCCCTGATTGCCGGATGGCTGGTCGCATGTCGCGGAGGAAGGCGTGAACATTCTTTTGTAAAGTGGTCCGTATTGATGCATGAGTTCACGTTGAAAATGCGTTTTCGCTACGTGACGCGTTGCACGATACCACGTGTGCTCCTTCGCTGATCGACTGCGCATAGAGGGCTTCCGCGCCCGAAGGCCGTTCTGGAAACATGGAGCGGTCCCGACCTCATCGGTTGAGGATATCTCGGTAAGCGGGCAGGAGATTTGCCACGATCCCGGTCAAAAAGTCTTCCGGGAATGATTGCTACTGCCCCGTGGGAGCGGACCATCTATATCGGGTCGAAGTTAGCGTCGATTTCTGTGCATGGTGGAAGCACGGTTCAGTGTCGAGACCACGCGTGCTGACAGTCCGACCACGTGTCACCCTTCGAGGAAATAGCAGGGCGAACAATCGCGGGGGACTGAGGGGTTCATCTGCCCATTCACGAGTCAGTCGCTGTCTCCCCCAGCATCGAGTGACGGCAGGCTGAGCCGCCGCATTGACATGCGTACACGTTCCGAACGTCTTCCGTGACGTCACCGTCCACCACAAGGCCGTAGTCAATGAAGAGTTCGTCACCAGGCATGATGGCGGTGACTGCATGAATAAAAACCCGATCGCCGGCCTCGACCGCCTCGCAGTTGGGGGCGCATGCATGATTCAGGAAGCGGGCGCTGTTGCCGCGGCGGCCGCCATCAATCACACGGCCGCCGGAGAGACCGAAAACAAAGGTATGCCCATTCCCGGACTACTGGCGGGCGGCGGCGCGCCGCCTGGTCGTCACTTCCCCCGGTACTCGATGAGCCGTTCGCCCGCAGCGATGGGCAGCAGCGGAAACAGTCCCTTGCCATGGACAGAGGAACGTCGTGCGGCGAAGCCTGCATGTCGCCGAACTGGTATCCGAGCAAGCATGAACTGCCCAAGCGGGTGCCGACCTGAAAGTACATGCTTGTCCATGCTCACGGACGGATCGCGATCATCGACGACGAGCGTTACGTGGGCAGTGTCATCGCGTCGCTTGACGCGCGCGCACGAAGCCTCGCAGCCACAACCCTGGAAGACGGCCGATGCAGGGACTACCTCGATGCCATGGTCAAGGCTATCGTCGGCGAGGAGATCGAGTTTACGCGCCTTGTCGGCAGCGGCACGCTCAGACAGAACCAGGAAGTTCGGGATATTCGGGGTGCAGCCGAAGCCCTCAACGCGCGCGGCGATCCCCGCATTGGCGACGCAGTGCTTGCCGCCGCAGAAGAGAAGCCGGAATAGAGGACCGGGGATCGCCCGCAACCCGTCAGGGGAAATCCAGCGGTTCAACGGTTTCAGTGCAGTCGAGGCGGTCGATTCCCCCTGATCCCGACCCCTCCCGAAATTTGCGAGGCGCAACAGCCGCCACGCCAATATCGCCCACGTGGTCCATCCTTTGCGTTCCAGGCGCGCGGCAATATCCGAACTACTTCTTGAATTTCACAACCGAATCCAAACAAGGCCGCGTCTACAAACCAAATGCCGTTTTCATCATGCTCAAACGATCGGCCACGCGTCGTGCATAGCCCTTGGCGCCCCCGCTATAGCGATATAACGCGCCCTCGAGGTTTCCACCTGACGCCCTTATGTAGTCTCGCAGAATTGCGGACCCGATACGGACGTTCGTGTGCGGGTCTGTCAAATCGGACGTGCGAAGGACACGGTCTCTGTGTTGAGACGGAAGTACTTGCATGAGTCCCTTGGCGCCAACCACACTTACCGCAAATCGGTCGAAACTAGATTCGACCGCGATCACTGCAAGCAATAACAACGGCGAGATTGTGCAACGCCGTGCCGCAGTTAGCACCGCGTGACCGATTCCCAAGGCGTCGTGCAATCCTATATGAAAGCGGGAACTCACAACAGTTGCGATTTCCTCTGCTGTGGGTGCTTCCTCTAGCGGCACGTCGATAGTTTCAGTCGACGTCGGACAAACCGGCGCATCAGCGCCATAACACAGCCCCGTTAGCGAGCAGAAAACCACAATCGCAGAGAGGATAGTATCTCGGAGGCGGCGAGCAACTGTGTGTAACCACCCAATTGAATCTTCGCTCAGGTTCGTGAACACGGTCTATGTTCCTCAATATTACGTGGTCACGAACGGTTCAAGCGGTGCCTTCCCTAGAACGGCCTGACGACGAGTAGGTGAAAACAACAAAGTAAAAAAATAAGGCAAAAAATCGAAGTATCCCGTACTGTCCAATTCAGTCGTTAAGAAATGAATCAATCTGCCCAGCAACTTCCGCAGCGGCAACAGCCGAGTCGTCAAACCAGCCGTTCGAGCGCCCGATTAATGCGAGCTGCGCACGTTCCGCTCGCAACCAACTCGGGAACGCTGTTGGCATAGCGTTAGAGCGCTGCCATGAACCTGTACACATTCTTGTATTCTTCGCGTCTGATCCGTCCATCCCGCTCGACCTACCATGCCCGAATCGCTCGCAATCTTTTCGATATCCATCACAATTCTCCTTCAATGCCAACGAAACGTTATAGTATGCATACCTTTCTAAAATCTACCGTCCGACGGTAGACGTTCCTGTTCAGCCATGGCACGAACGTGTATTCGTCGTATGCATTGCTGCCCACATAAATCCAATTGCTGAGATTGCTGGACATCATCGTCTCCCACTCTTTCTGGCCACTAACTGACGCCGCACCGGTTTGGCGACAAAAGCCGCTCCAAGCCACGCTCTCGTTACCCTCCGATGCCAAGGCGCTGGGTTGCTAACTCGATCGACTGCAGCACGTCGCTACCAAAGGAAGGCCGCGTACCGCGTACTGCATCAGGGCCTCCAGTTCGCTCCAAGGCGATTCGAAATTGATCTTTGCGAGCAGTATTCGCACCGTCGAGCTGCGCAAGTGAGCACCTCTCGACACGACACCACTCTCCAGCCCGCGTACGGGATTACAGATATACCCGAAGACCTTTTTTGATAGTACACAGTGACTAAGATAGGTACGTTTACCAAATAAAGCAAGAAAAACTTTGGCGGCATGGCCACTGCCTTCGCGCCCGAAAAGGCGGTCTCGATCGCTCTAGCTGCTCGCAGGTGCCGGAACCGCTTCCCGCGAGTTGCCGTGGGGCTGGCAGGCTGGTGCGTAAGCCTGAGAAGACCCGGGAGTACCCTCTCTATTCTTCCTGCACAATGTTTTGTTCTCGACCTAATTTAGGTATAATTTTCTAGAAAAATTCTGGAAGCGTTTGCAGCCGGAGCGCCGAACGACGTTTTAAAAGTTCAACGATCGATGAATCCGCGCGAGGCATTCGCCAAGGACCGTGCCGTCCGGCTATGGATCTTCTTGACGAGCAGTAACTGGCCCGGCGCTGCCAGATCTTCGGCCAGGGTATAGAAAAAGCTAGACGTCCGGGCGACGTCGTCGCGCAGTTGCGGCTCGACCGCTTATTCGCTGGACTGGCGGGCTCGGGCCACGTTTGGTACTTCGCCATTGCCAGTGACCCGCAGAACACAGGGAATTCCCTGTCTATTTTTCTTTTTTCGTGGTTTGTATCATGACCTAACTTTGGTAGTATTTTCTACGAAGGCGTCGCAGGAAGCGTTTGCAACCAGGTCGCCTATTGACGATTCAGGAGTTCAGCCATGGATGAAGCCACGCGCAAGGCGTTCGCGGAGGACGGCGCCGTTCTGGTCAAGGGTCTTCTCAGCGAGCAACAGTTGGCCCGGTGTCGACAGGTCTTCGACTGGGGCATAGAGAACCCCGGGCCTATGGCCTGCAGCCTCTTCGACGGCACAGTGCACAAGACGCACAACGACAACGCCAATCCGTATGCGAAGGCGCGCCTGGACGAGCTGGCCGGTGGACTGCCGTTCGGCCGACTGTTTGCGGATCTCTGGGGCTCGGATAACGTCTGGTATTTCGCGGAGGAACTGTTTCTCAAAAGCGGAGGCAAAAGCGGTCGCTCGCCGTGGCATCAGGACACGTCCTACCTGCCATGGAAGGGGATGCACTTCGGCAATGCCTGGATCAGTTTCGAGGCCGTACCCAAGCAAAATGCGCTCGAGATTGTGCGCGGCTCGCATCGAGGCCCGCGTCACGACGGCACGACCTTTCAAAATGCTGAAGATCCGACTGATCCTCTGCATGGCAGCGATATCTGGCCGCGCCTGCCGAATATCGAAGCTGAGCGCCGGGTCAACCCGGCTGCCTACAACATCATTTCGTGGGCGACGGAGCCCGGCGACGTTCTGCTGCTGCATCCCGGCGTGCTGCACGGCGGCGGCGCGGTGGACCTCGCGTTTCCGGATCGCCACACGCTCGTGCTGCGCTTCTTCGGTGACGACGCGGTTTTCAGTCCGCTTCCGCAACCGAGCATCTCAGGATTCACGGCGGCTGGAGTCTTGTTCCTCGATGAACTTGCCACGTTGAAAGAAGGGGATCCGTTTCGCGCACCGTGTTTCCGTCAACTCGTCTGACCAAAGGGACCACCATCATGGCAATGCCCACTTCGCGGCAATCGATCATTCCCCCGCCGTTCCAGGCGTTCCACGACGCCTATCACTTTTCGCCCGCGACCCGCGTGGGGCACACGATCTGGGTCTCCGGTCAGGTCGGCATCGGCCCGGATATGAAAGCCGGCGAGGGCATGCAGGCGCAAGCCCGCATCGCCTTTGAGTCCCTGAAGGCCGTGCTCGAGACTGCCGGTGCGAGCCTGGCTGACGTCGTTGAACTGACGACCTTCCACACCGATCTGCGCGGCGAATTGGAAGCGTTCACGACCGTCAAGGATCAGTATTTCCCGAGCCGCTATCCGTCGTGGACGGCGGTTGGCGTAACACAACTGGCGCTTCCGGAGTTGTGCATCGAGATTCGGGCGGTGGCCGTGGCAGGGTGCGGCGAGGGCTGAGCGGTTTGGTGTGGAGACGTTGGGTTTGAATCAATCAATATGTACTGTGAATGAAAGTGGGATATGACGGAGAGTCAAGATGAGAAAGCACACAATCGGAACCGTATCAGCCATCGCGGCCGCATTATTGCTCATGACCGGAGTGGCCGTTGCCGAGGACCTGACGCCGGTCGGCGGCGAGCGCGCGGCCAGCAAGGACGGGCTCGTGCCAGCGTTTGCCGGCCGGGAAGCCACGCCCGCAGGATGGGAATGGGGCAAGGTTCGCGGTGACTTCTGGAAGTACAAGAGTGAAAAACCCCTGTACACGATCGACGCATCGAACGTCGACAAATATGCCGACAAGCTTTCGCCGGGGCAGGTCCAGCTCGTCAAGCAACTGAAGGGCTATCGCATGGACGTCTATCCGTCGCATCGCGAATGCCAGTTGCCGGATTTCGCCGAGCAGAATTCGAAGGCAAATCTCACGACGGCGAAACTCGCTTCGGACGGCGAGACGGTGCAGGCCGCAGTGCTCCCGGGGGTGGCCTTCCCGCAGCCGAAAAACGGCGCCGAAGCGATTCTGAACTACGAGACGCGTTATCGCGGCGAAGGTATCGAGTGGTCGCCGGTTGTCACGTCTATTTCCCCGCGCCCCGGCGGTGGTGACTGGATCGACGCAATCGGTCCGCAGGCGTTCTATTTCCCGGCGGGCAAGGAGGGCAAGACCACACCGCAGGACGTCGACCAGTTCAACCTGGGCGCCTTTTTCTCGGTCGATTCACCTGCGGCTCTGGCCGGTCAGGCCTTCGTGCAACGCCAGTACTTCGACAAGGACTCGGAAACGTACTACTACTTTCCCGGCCAGCGCCGCGTGAGACGCATGCCGGCCTATACGCACGATGCGCCGCTGATCGGCTTCGAAAATCAGTATCTGATCGACGAATCCAACATGTTCAATGGCTCCATTGACCGATTCAACTGGAAGCTCGTGGGCAAGCAGGAAATGATTGTCCCCTACGATGATTTCGGCATGTACACCTTCAAAGACAAGCTGCACGACGTTGCCACGCCTAACGGCATTTCCTCCGATCATCGTCGTTACGAGGTGCACCGCGTCTGGGTGGTCGAGGCAACGCTTAAGCCCTCGGCGCGGCACGTCGCTTCGAAAAAGGTCTTCTATCTGGACGAGGACAGCTGGCTCGCGCTCGTGGGCGAGGATTATGACGCGCAGCGCAAGCTCTGGAAGATGCGCGAGAGCTACCCGATCCCGGTGTGGGAGCTGGGGGGCACGTGCGATAACGAGCCGATGGCGCAGTACGACCTAAACAACGGACGCTACGTATTCGACGCATCTTCGATCGGCCAGGGCAAGGACGTCCACTGGTACCAGCAGGTCAACGACCCGCGCTTCAAGACGGACTTCTATTCGGCGGAATCCCTGAGGTCGGTGAGCGAGCGCTGAAATCCGGCGAAGGAACAGGGACCGGCGCGCGTCGGTGGCGCGCGCCGGCAATGAGGGTTGCGGCAGGGGAGAACCATGAAAACGAAGATCATCGGAAAATACGTTGCGGCGTCGCTGGCCATGTTCGGCTCCGCTGCAACCAGTGCATACGGTTACGAGTTCACGACGGGCCTGAACGATCTCACGGGTTCGTGGGTGACCAACCTCACGGCCGGCGCGGGCATCCGCACCAAGAACCCGAGCTGTTCGCTCACCGGTGACCCGAACGCGTTCGACTGTGGAGCAGCTGCTAACGTGAACCAGTGGGGCGTTGGCGACAACGGCAACCTGAACTACCGCAAAGGGCAACCTTTCAGCACCTACATCAGCGCGACGAGCGAACTGCTGATGAAGATGCCGAGCGAGGGACTCAAGTTCATGATCCGCGGCACGGGCATGTACGACTTTCTCGCCGGTGACACGAACAGAACCCCGCTTTCGAGCACCGCATCGGCACAGGTCGTCTATGACGTGCAGTTGCTCGATCTGTGGGGTGAGAAGGATTTTACGATCGGTGGCAACGCCGCGCATGTCCGGCTCGGCAATCAGGTGATCAACTGGGGAGAAAGTATCTTCGCAATGGGTGGCGTGAACGCTACCAATTCGCTGGATGTCCAGAAGCTGCTGATTCCCGGCTCGCAACTGAAGCAGGCGCTCTTGCCCGCGCCGATGATCAGCTTTGCCGCGGATCTTTCTCATGGATTTAGTACTGAGGATTACTATCAGTTATGGTGGAACGGCAACCGCTATCCTCCGGTCGGCTCCTACTGGTCAGTGTCCAACAGCCTGGGCCGCGGGACGGAGCCATATACGGTAAGCACCAACAACCTCAACGTGGCCGGCCCGAGTGCAGGCACGATCGCCGGGCCTGCCAGCGGCAACCAGAACACGCTGAACGGTATCTACACTGGTCTTGTCAACGGCAATTTCGCCGGGCCGCCGAACAACGTCATTGGCCTTCCTGTCAACTGGGAGGCGCCATCGAAGTACAAGCCCCAGTTCGGCGTGAAATTCAACTATTCGCCGCGTTCTTTCGATGCGAACTTCGCGATCTACTACCTGAACTACACCGACAAGTCGCCGGTTCTTTCGTCGCTGGCCAACGGGACATTGCAGTGGTCGTATCTCCAAAACCGTCAGCTCTTTGGCGCGAGCGCGAACTTCGGGCTTGGCCCCTGGGCGATCGGCACGGAGCTTTCGTACCGGCCTCATGATGCCGTGGCGCTCTCCAGCTGTTATGGCGCCGGTGGGCCGCTCGACCTGAATACCAACGGCGTGACGGGCGTCGATTGCCAGCAGTGGGCCGACAAAAAGAGATTCCAGTACGACATCAACGGCATCCTCGCGCTCACACGCAGCGAATACCCGTTTCTCAAACTGATCGGCGCGGACGCTGCGGCGCTGACCTGGGAACTCACGTGGATCTACTACCCGGGGCTGAGCTCGAACGGCGTCACGCGCACGGTCAACGGGCAGACCGTCACGCAGGTGCCGATGGCGGGATATTTCCCATGGTTGAACAACAACTCGAGCTTGGGCTATCCCATCGGCATGGGACAGGGAACGTCGAGTTCGGTGGGCGCCACGGTGGACTTCAACTGGACCTATGACGGCTCTCTGATTCATGGCTGGCAGGTGACGCCGGGCATTACTTTCGCCGATGGTCTGTACGGCTATACCCCGACACTGAGCGCGAACTACATGCAGGGGGCGAAGTCGTTGAACCTCTATGTGCTGTTCAACCAGAACCCAACGGTGTGGCAAGCGGGAATCAACTACACGCTGTTCTGGGGAGGGCACAACACGGTCGGACAGCCGTATGCGGACCGAAACTTTGTCGGGATGTTCGTCACCCGCAACTTCTGACGATGCCATGCCGTACGTCATTGAATTACTGAAGGGATAATGCCGTGTTAAATCGCCTGGTAAAAACGCTGGAACGGTTCTTCTTCGGCCACCGTGCGGCGGTGCTCGTGAGCATCGGTCTGTTCACCGCCGTCATGGCCCTTTTCGCGGTGCAACTGCGCATGGACGCGGGCTTCGAGAAGCAGATGCCGATCGGCCACGAATACATCCAGACCTTCCAGAAGTATCGCTCCGACCTGCTCGGCGCGAACCGGATCACCGTGGTGGTGCGTGCACGCAAGGGCCCGATCTGGACGAAGGAAGGGCTGACGCGACTGTACAAGGTGACCCAGGCGGTGACGTACCTGCCGAATGTGGACCGAATTGGCGTGCAGTCGCTGTGGACGCCGAACGCCTACGTGAACGAAATCACCGATGAGGGCTTTCGCGCAGAGCCGATTATCTCCGGGACGATCACGCCCGACCAGCTCACGCCCGACGTTGTCGCGAAGGTCCGCCGTGCGACGACGCTCGGCGGCTATATCGGTACGCTCGTTTCGCACAACGAAGACAGCGCCATGATTACAGCCGAGCTCAACGAGCGCGACCGTAACGGCAAGGTGCTCGATTACGTGGCGTTCAACCACCTGCTCGAAGCGCAGATCCGCAAGCCGTTCGAAGACGCGGGCTATGAAATCCAGATCATTGGCTTTGCCAAGCAGATTGGCGATATCGCCGATGGCGCAACGGCGGTGCTCGGCTTCTGCGGCATTGCACTGCTGCTCACGGCGCTCGCGGTCTACTGGTACTGCCATTCGGTGCGCTTTACGGTGTTGCTGATTGCATGCTCGCTGACATCGCTCGTCTGGCAGTTCGGCACGCTGAAGCTGCTGGGCTTCGGACTGGACCCGCTGGCGGTGCTGGTGCCGTTCCTGGTCTTTGCGATCGGCGTCTCGCACGGCGTGCAGCAGGTCAACTTCATCGTGCGCGAGATCGCGCACGGCAACAGCTCGTTCGACGCGGCGCGGCACAGCTTCAGCGGTCTGCTGATTCCGGGCGTACTGGCCCTTGTCACCGCATTCGTATCGTTCATCACGCTGCTGCTGATTCCGATTCCGATGGTGCGGGAGCTTGCCATCACGGCCTCGCTCGGTGTGGCCTACAAGATCGTGACGAACCTCGTGCTCTTGCCGGTCGCGGCTTCGTGCTTCAACTTCACGAAGGGCTATGCGGACAGCGCGCTCAAGCGCAGCGAGCGACGCTCGGCGTGGCTGCGGGGGCTCGCGCGTATCGCGCAGCCGCGCTACGCGGGTGTCACCGTGGCGTTGACCCTGGTGGTGTTCGCACTGGCCGCCTGGCAAAGCCGCGACCGCGTGATCGGCACGCTGCAGCCAGGCGCGCCCGAACTGCGCGCAGATGCACGTTTCAACCGCGATGCCACGTCGATCGCTTCGAGCTACGACATCGGCCTCGACTGGCTCACGGTCGCGATCGAGTCGACGCCAAAGGGCTGCGATAAGCCAGCAGTCGGCCTGTACGAGGACGATCTCACTAGCGCGATGCGCACCGAGCCAGGCGTGGCGTCTGCCGAGTCGTACTCCGCGATGCTGCGCCGCTACAACCAGGGCTACAACGAGGACTATCCAAAGATGAATGTCGTGCCGATCGACCCGGAGAACTACGGCGCGGTCTCGGTGGATGTGGGCCGGGTGAAGGGCTTCATGAAGGCGGATTGCAGCATGACGGCCGTGCATCTGTTCCTCACCGATCACAAGGCTACGACGATCAGCCGGATTCTGGGCGATGTGAAGACGTATCGCGCGACGCATCCGTTCCCGGGCATTACGGTGCGTCTCGCGGCGGGCAATGCGGGCGTACTCGCCGCAACCAACGAGGAGGTGGCCGCGAGCGAGCTGCCGATGATGCTCTATGTCTACGCGGCGATCCTGATACTGGTGTTTCTCGCCTACCGCGACTGGCGCGCGATGCTGGCCTGCTGCCTGCCGCTCTCGGTGGCGACCTTCATCGGCTACTGGTTCATGAAGGAACTGCAGATCGGCCTCACGGTGGCCACGTTGCCCGTCATGGTGCTGGCAGTGGGCATTGGCGTGGACTACGCGTTCTATATCTACAACCGGCTGCAGGTGCATCTGGCGGGTGGGCAGAACATCGTGAAGGCGGTTCAGCACGCAATGCTGGAAGTGGGTGTGGCGACGATCTTTACGGCCATCACGCTGGCCATTGGCGTGGCGACGTGGAGCTTCTCGGCGCTGAAGTTCCAGGCCGACATGGGCAAGCTGCTGGCGTTCATGTTCCTGGTGAACCTGCTGATGGCGATGACGGCACTGCCGGCACTGGCCTCGGTGCTCGAACGCTGGTTCCCGCGCCGCAAGCCGGCGCGGGCGCCCGGACTCTTCAGCCATTGAACATGGGAGACGCAGTCATGATCAAGATGCTTGTTGCCTGTGCCGCGCTGTGCGTGAGTGCTGCAGTCTGGGCCCTGCCGCCCGGAACCGTTGCGGACTGGGCTGCCAAACCCGCCCATGCGTGGCCCGCGCCGGCGCACATGATGTTGATGGACGCGGCGCGCGCCGGTTCGCGCATCGTCGCGGTGGGCGAGCATGGCGTCATCATCCTTTCGGATGACGAAGGAAAGACGTGGCGCCAGGCGAAAGGAGCGGCTGTTTCGGCGACGCTCTCGGCCGTCACCTTTACCGACGCGCAGCACGGCTGGGCGGTTGGCCAGTGGGGCGTGATTCTCGCAACGGGCGACGGCGGCGAGACCTGGCAGAAGCAGCGCATGGACCTCTCGGTGGACCAACCGCTCTTCTCCGTGCTCTTCACGGGCGAGAAGGACGGCATTGCGGTCGGCCTGTGGTCGCTGATGCTCGCCACGCACGACGGCGGCAAGACGTGGACGAAGGTGACTGTGCCGAAGCCGCCGGGTGGCACGAAGGCGGACCGCAACCTGTACCACATTTTTGCCGACCGCCAGGGCTCGCTCTATATCGATTCGGAACAGGGGATGGTGCTGAAGTCCACGGATGGTGGCGCGAACTGGAGCTATCAGGCAACGGGCGGCAAGGGCACGCTTTGGTCGGGCGTGGCGCTGCCCGACGGGCGGATCGTGGTGGGCGGGCTGCTGGGCAGCCTGTACCAGAGCAGCGACGGCGGGGCGACGTGGGCGGCGCTGAACGCGGGCACGAAGAGTTCGATCACCGATCTCGTAGCGACTCGAAACGGACTGATGGGTGTCGGGCTCGATGGCCTTGTGTTCCGGCAACGCGAGGGCAGCACGTCGTTCGAGGTTCATCAGCGCGACGATCGCGCAACGCTCACCGCCGCATTGATGGATGGCGCCGGCAAGCCGGTGTTGTTTTCGCAGGAGGGGGTGCTGACGGTCCATTGAGAAACGCCAGTCGTTACCTTGTTGGAGCGTTCTCCGTAAGAGCAGAGACGAAAGGGGAGAAACAATGAAACTGAACTGGGCATGAAAGATGGATCGGAAACGTAAGCCGGATACACAGACCCGGCGCCAGCTGCTACGCGTTACGGCGATGGGCGCGGCGTCACTCGCGGCCGGCGGCATGTCGCTGGCACAGGCCGCCGTAACGAAGCCCATGAACGGCGACATTCTGGACGTCGCGATCATCGGCGCGGGTCTCGCTGGATTGACCGCGGGCCGCGACCTCAAACTGGCCGGATGCGATTCGTTTGTCGTGCTCGAGGCACGCAACCGCGTCGGTGGACGCACCTATAACCATGACCTCGGACACGGCGTCGTTTCCGAAGCCGGAGGGCAGTGGATCGGCCCGGGCCAGACCGCGATCTTCGATCTGGCACGTCAACTCGAGATCGATACATTTCCGAGCTGGTACACGGGTAAGACCGTCGTGATGGCGCAGGGCGCTACGGTGGCCCAGGATTTTCATGGCGGCACCGGGGGTGACGACACGATCGGCAACCGGCTTGCCGAACTGTCGCGCGGCGTGCCGTCCGGCGCGCCGTGGAAAGCACCGCATCTGGCGGAACTGGACAAGCTCTCTTACGGCGAGTGGCTCTTGCAGCAGGGCGTGAAATACGAGGACGGCTACTTTCTCGCGCTAGCCGCGAAGCTGACCACGGGCGGTGCGCCGGCGCAGCTGGGTCTGCTGCACTACTTGTCGATGATCAACAGTGCAAGCAGCAACTACACGCAGCTCGAAGCGTTCAAGGGCGGCGCGCAGGAAACGCGCATCGTCGGCGGTTCGCAGCGTCTGAGCATCAAGATGGCCGAGCAACTCGGCGACAAGGTCAGGCTGTCCTCGCCCGTGCGCAAGGTCACCGGCTGGGATCGCGACGTTGTCGAGGTGCACACCGATCAGGGCGTGGTTAAGGCGCGTCGTGCGATCGTCGCGATGAATCCGGCCCTGTGCAATCAGGTTGTTTTCGATCCGCCGTTGCCCGGTGGGCGGGCGCAACTCCAGCAGAACTGGCCCACGAACGCCCCCATGCGCAAGACGGTCCACGTCTACGACAAACCGTTCTGGCGCGACGCCGGTTATTGCGGAACGATCTTCCAGGTCGGTGGCCCGGTCTTCATGGCGTACGACAACTCGCCTCCCGATGCATCGCTCGGCGTGATCGCCGCATTCGTCGCGCCGGGGATGTTGCCGGACGATTCCGCGATGGCCGAAAAGACGCTGTCGGCCACTTTTGCCAAGGCATTCGGCGACCGCGCGCTGCATCCGACGCAGTTCCACGACTACGACTGGGGCCGGGTCGATCCATGGACCCTGCATTGCATCAATCCCATGCCGCCGGGCTTCTGGACCAAGTGGGGCAAGTATCTGCATCCCGAAGTGGGGCGCCTGATCTGGTCAGGGACCGAAACCGCCGACATCTGGGCCGGCGCGATGGACGGTGCCGTGCGTTCGGGCCACCGCGCTGCCTTGCAGGCGCTGGCCGGTTTCACTCGACGCGGCGAGGTGGCGTGAATGAAACGGGCATGGATCGTAAGCGCAGCCGTTGTGCTGGCAGGCGTCGCGGGCGTGGGAGCGCTCTACGGACGCGATTACCTCGACGGTATGCATTTCGAAAAGGCGATGAGCGAGATCGACAAGACGGCAGTGGCCAATGGTGGCCCATGGCCGCAACCGCAGGAGACCTGCTACTTCTGCCACGGTGCGCACGGGCAGTCCGTCAACGCCTGGTATCCGGCGCTGTCCGGACAGCCAGAAGCTTATCTCGTCGCCCAGTTGCACGCGTTTGCCGGCGGCCTGCGACCGAACCCCTACATGGGGGCGATTGCGAGGGAGCTTACGGCCGAGCAGATCAAGTCGTTGGCTGTCTATTTCGCGCGGCAGACGCCGGCCCAAAGCGAAGCGGTGCACGGCCAGGCGGCGCTCGAAAAGCGCGGGATGGCGCTCGTAGCGGCGAAAAGCTGTCAGGCCTGCCACGGGGCGTCGTTCATGGGCCGCGACCTGGTGCCACGACTGGCGGGGCAGGGCGAAGCCTATCTCGCCAAGCAGCTTGCTGCGTTCAAGACGAGCGAACGTCGTGACCCGAGCGGCGCAATGAACGGGATGGCGGCCACGCTGTCCGGCGAAGACATCCAGGCGGTGGCTAGCTACCTGGCCAGCCTGACGCCGGGTGGCAGCGCCGCAGGCACGCGATAGCTGCCATGGCGTAACGGGCAGGAACAGTGGGGTGACAGGGGAATACCCTGTATTTTTCCAGTTTCGTTAATTTGTCAACATGAACTAAGTTTGGTATCGTGTTCTATTAATGTGACATGCTTCATCGCAACACTGACTGACGGCGCTGTTCGTCAGCCGCCGGCGACATTCCCGGCATTTGACAGACGTAACATTTGACCAATCACGTTTCAGGAGACAAGCATGGCAAAGCATCCCGTCGTCGTTTATGGCGCAAGCGGTTACACCGGCATGTTGATCATGGACTGGCTCATCGACCAGGACATTCCCTTTACGGCGGTCGCGCGTAACGCGAAGCGCACGCAGGACATGATGGCGCAGCGTGTCGTGCGCCTCGAATCGGCGAACTACGAAGTCATCGAAGCCGAGCACAACGTGGATTCGCTCGTGAATGCCTTTCGCGGTGCGAAGGTCGTGTGCAACACGGTCGGGCCGTTCTTCAACTTCGGCCTCACCGCTGTGGAAGCGGCGCTCACAGCCGGTTGCCATTACCTCGACACGACTGGCGAACAGCACTATATCCGCCAGGTTCGCGAACAGTTCGGCGAGCAGTTCCGGCAGGCCGGGCTGCTGGTGTCGCCCTCGAATGCCTACATGTACACGTTCGCTGAAATCGCCGCCGAACTGGCGCTCGAAACTCCCGGTATAGACGCGCTGGAGACGGCCACGCTCACGCGCGGCCCGCGCGGCGCCGGCGCTGGTGTGAGCGTGGGCTCCACTGCGACCATCTTCGAGGGCTATCGCCAGGACGCGTGCTATCTGTGGGAAAAGAAGCTCGTGCCGCATGAAAAGCACGCTTCGTTCAATATCGCCTCTCCCGATTTCCTGCAACCCGTGTTCGCGCTGCCGTGGGGCGGCACTTCGCTGCCGGTGTACTTCGTGCACGATCCGCGCGTGCGCAGCTGCGTTTCCTGCGTGGGCTTCTACGACAACAACGCGATGCAGATGGTGCACGCGCTCGGGCAGAAGTGGGATGCCGAGTACGCGAACTTGCCGCGCGAGCAGCAGGATGCGGTGCTCAAGCAACTCGTCGATTCGACCACGCCTGCCATGCCGCCGCGCGAGCGCACGTCGCTTCATCGCACTGTCGACTTCGCGATTGGCCGCGGGCAGCTCTCCGCCGTTCGCGCGACCGTGCACGGCATCACGCCATACATCGCGACCGGCGCGATCCAGACGGCCGCGGCCATCAAGCTGCTCGACGGCGAGACCGCGGAGGTGGGCTTAGCCTCCGGTTCCCAGGCATTCGGGCATCGCTATCTGCTCGGCTTCCTCGAGCAGCGTGGGCTCGCGCGCGCGACCGTCGCTCAGCTGTAAGCGCCGCGAGTGCGCAGTTTCGGTACAGATTCAGGACAGACAGGGAAACACGGGATATGGCAATCATTGACTTCTTCGACCGCGGTTGGCGCATAAACCCCAACGGCATCGCCTACATCCAGGACGAGCGTAGCTATTCGTTCGATGAGGTGCGCACGGTGTCGTGCCGCATCGCTAACGGCCTGCTCGCTGCCGGCTTCGAAAAGGAAGCGAAGGCAGCGGTCTGGGCCGACAACGACGTCACGGCATGGACCTGCACGCTGGCGCTGTGGCGTGCGGGTGTGGTGTGGATCCCGGTGAACGGGCGCAACGCGCCGCAGGAGAACCAGTACCTCCTCGACGCGTTCGATTGCGAAGCGCTGTTTTTCCACCAGGCGTTCGCACCGGCGATCGAAGCGCTGCGTCCCAGCCTGCCCAAGGTCAGGCTCTGGGTCTGTATCGATGCCGATCTGCCGTGGGCGCCGTCGCTCGAGAAGTGGAGCGCGGCGCAACCTGCGACAGAGCCGCGCGTCGATTACGACATGGACGACATCGTGACCCTTTCGGCCACGGGTGGAACGACGGGTTTGCCGAAGGGTGTGATGAACACGCATCGCGCGTTTCAAACCTACTTCGCGCAGTTCATGATGGCGTTTCCGTATGGCGTGGAGCGTCCGGTGAATCTCGCCGCCGCGCCCATGACGCATACTGCGGGAATGCTCTCGCTGCCGTGCACCGCGCGCGGCGGCACGGTGGTCGTGTTGCCCAAGCCGGAGCCGGCGCTTCTTCTCGCGGCGATCGCGAAGCATCGGGTCACGGAGTTCTTCCTGCCGCCGACGGTCATCTATCGCCTGCTCGATATCCCCGGCGTCGAGGACCAGGATTTTTCGTCGCTCAAGTGCTTCCTGTATGGCGCCGCGCCGATGTCGGTGGAGAAGCTCAGGCGCGCGATCGTGGTGTTCGGTCCGGTTATGGCGGGCGGCTACGGACAGACGGAAGCCCCGGCGTCCATCTCCTATCTCACGCCTGCCGAGCACTTCGTCGACGGCAAGCCTGCGCCGGACAGCCGGCTCTCGTCGGTAGGCAGGCCAAACCCGCTGATCCGCGTCGAAATCATGAACGATCGCGGCGAGATCCTGCCGCAGGCCGAGACCGGCGAAATCTGCGTGCGCGGCGACCTCGTCATGAAGGGCTACTACAAGGCGCCGGAGAAGACGGGGGAAACGATCATCGACGGCTGGCTGCACACGGGCGACGTCGGTCATCTGGATGCCGAAGGGTATCTGCACATCACCGACCGCAAGAAGGACATGATCATCAGCGGCGGCTTCAACGTCTACCCGAGCGAAGTCGAGCAGGTCATCTGGGCGCACCCTGCGGTGCAGGATTGCGCGGTGATCGGAGTGCCCGACGAAAAGTGGGGGGAGGCCGTGAAGGCGGTGGTGGAGCTCAACGCGGGTCAGAGCGTCAATGCCGAAGATCTCGTGGCGTTGTGCAAGGAGAAGCTCGGCTCGATCAAGGCACCGAAGACTGTGGACTTCGTCGCGGCACTACCTCGCAGCACGGCCGGCAAGGTGCTGAAGAAGGATCTGCGCGAGCAGTACTGGCAGGGTCAAACCCGCCGGATCTGAGCCAGTAACGTTGAGATAAAACACCATGAGCGACATTTACATCGCCGGCATTGCGATGACCGTGTTCGGCCGGCACTTCGAGCGCAGCATCGACGGTCTCGCGGGCGAAGCGCTGCGCGGAGCATTGAAGGATGCGGGTTGCGATGCCGGGGCGATCGGCGCGGCTTTCTATGCCGGGATCACCAACGGGCCGCTGCAGGGCCAGTTGTCAATTCCGGGGCAGGTCGTGTTCAGCAAGATCGGGATTGAAGGCATTCCGGTCTACAACGTCGAAAACGCCTGCGCATCGGGCAGCACCGCGGTGCATCTCGCCGCGCAGGCACTTCGGTCGGGCGCCTGCGACGTGGCGCTCGCGCTCGGCGCGGAGAAGATGAACGTCGCGGACAAGGCGAAATCGTTCGCCCTGTTCGAGGCGGGCTGGGACGTGTCGCGCGTCGACGAAAACTTCGCCAGTCTGATGAAGCTCGGCGAAGGCTTAGAGCCGCCGCCCGGATCGGAGTCCGATCGGCCCTATAGCCGCTTCATGTCGGTCTACGCCGCGCTGTGCCTGTATCACATGAAGACTTACGGCACCACGCAACGCCAGATCGCTGCCGTGTCGTCGAAGAACCATCTGCATTCGGTGCACAACCCGTATTCGCAGTTCCGGCAGCCGTTCACGATCGATGAAGTGCTTGCGGCACCGCCGATCACGTATCCGATCACGCTGCCGATGTGCGCGCCGGTTACAGACGGTGCGGCAGCGGCGATCCTCTGCACCAAAGAGGGACTACGGCGCATCGGCGCCGACCACAAGCGTTGCATCCGGATTGCGGCGAGCGTGCTTCGCAGCTTCACGCATCGACACGCCGACGAGCCGGAAAAGAACATCGGCCGCCTCGCCGCGCTGCAGGCCTATCAACAAGCAGGCCTCGGCCCCGAGGACATAGATGTCGCAGAAGTGCACGACGCGTCGGCAATGGGGGAAATCATCCAGGCCGAAAATCTGCAACTGGTCCCGATCGGCCAGGGCGGCCCCGCAGCCGAGCGCGGCGAGTTCACCCTCGGCGGGCGCATTCCCATCAACACATCCGGCGGCCTCGAATCGAAGGGTCATCCACTGGGTGCGACGGGAATCGGTCAGCTATACGAACTGGTGACTCAACTGCGCGGCGAAGCGGGCGCGCGTCAGGTATCCGGCGCGCGGCACGCAATGCAGGAAAACGGTGGCGGATTTCAGGGTATCGAAGAGGCGGCGCTTGCCGTCCACATTCTGAGCAAGACTTGATGGAGCGTGCATGAGCGAGACAACGGAAGGACAGGCAGGACAACAGGACGGCTCGCGTTCCGGAGTGAGCCGCCGCACCTTCATCAAGGGCGCGGCGGCAGCAGCCGTAGTGGTGCCGGCAGTGGCGGCCACGCAATGCGCGCGCGTCGAATCGGCTGGGCCAGTGGAGGAGGCCAAAATGACCGCTGACATGGAGAAGTACCGCGCGCTTGGCGGTTGGGTGGAAAGGCCGGGCGACATGCAGCCGGAACTCGTGGGCGACGCGAGTGCGGATGTGATCATCGTCGGCGCCGGGTTTGCCGGGCTGTCGGCTGCGCTGGAACTGGTCAGGCACGGAGCGAAAGTGATCGTACTCGAGCGCGAGTTTGCCGGCTTTGGTGCAAGTGGACGCAACGCTGGCTATCTGGCCGGCGCACTCGCGCTCGAGTACGATCTTTTTCTCAAGAGCATCGGCAACGAAAAAGGGAAGGAGATCGTCCGCTACTACGAGGACGCCGTCCCTTTCGTGGAGGGCAAGCTCAAAGAGTACGAGATTGACTGCGACTACAACCAGACCGGCATTATCCGTGCAGGCATTGATCCCGCACAGGAAGAGAAGGTGCGCGAGGACATGCGAACCGGCGCCGAGTTGGGCTTTCAATCAGAGTTTCTCGATCAGGCTGAGATGCGTGCTCGTGGCATTCCGCCGGCGTTTCTGTTTGGCAACTACGTGCCGCGCGGCGGTACGCTCCATCCCGGCAAGTACGTGATGGGGCTCAGGCGCGCGGCGCTGCGCTCGGGCGTGAAAATCTACGAGAATACGCCGCTGCTGTCTTACACGGAGGGGCCGATCGTCAAGGTGCAAACCCCGCGGGGCAGTGCGAGTGCCCCGGCTCTGATGCTGGCGACCAACGCCTATACGCCGCAACTCGGTCTGCTCGCGGACAAGGTTGTGCCGCTACGGGTCTCGGCGATCGAGACCGAGCCGCTCTCCGATGCCCAGCGCAAGGCTTTGGGCTGGCCGCGACGCGAAGGCATCGTGACGGCGCACTGGACCATGGAAAGTCATCGCCTGACCGTCAACAACACGCTCGTGGTGACGACCAAGCGTCTCCATTACCCATACGGCTCCAGAACACCGAACGTACCCGACTATGATTCGTATCGCGAGCTGCGCACGGCTCTGCATGACCGCTTCCCGACCCTCAAAGGCATCGCGCTGCGGGCATGCTGGAGCGGCTATATCAGCTTTGCCAATGACGCGTTGCCGGTCGTCGGGGCAACGGGCGCGCATCAGAACATTTTCTACAGCGCTGGGTGCTCCGGGCATGGCGTGGCCGCCCAGTCCATGGTGGGAAACATGATCGCCGGGCGGATTCGCGGCACCGAAAATCCGCTCCTTTCGGCGCTGGATCACAAGACGCCGTCGACACTGCCCGAGCCGTTGCGATGGTGCGTCATGAATGGGGCGCTGGGCGTGGTGAACGTGCTCGACGACCGTGTGAACGGCAAGGCGCGTGCCGCGCAAGCGCAGCGGGCGTAATGCGATTAGCGCCACAGAATGCTTTCGGAGACCATGCCGCTCGAGGCCCCGATTGGGGCATTCGGAGAGTCACTTGATGTTTGACTACTGCGAATTGAGGTGATATTGGGCGAGGACGAACGCTGCATCACGCGCCCGCCATGAGGATGGATGTTCAACCTGGTGTAAGGTATAGTCATGTTTACCTAGAGAACGGTTCGTGTGACCGCGTTGCTTCGCTTCGGCGAGGCGTCATACTTCACTCAGGACGGAAAGCGATGACAGTGCCAAAAGAACCCAGCACCCGTAAGCGGCGCCCGTCGAGCGCAGCACCTTCCACGGGAACCGCACCCGACGGACTGCGGGCCCAGGGCATACGTACGCGCAATGCCATTATTCGTGTGGCGAGGAAGCTCCTGCTCGAGAATGGTCCCATGGACTTCTCGCTGCGTGCCGTTGCGCTGAAAGCGGGAATCAGTGTCAGCAACCTTCAATACTACTTCCCGACGCGGCCTGACGTCGTGCGGGCGGTGATGGCGCCGGTGATCGACACGTATCTCGACGTTCTGAAACAGGCGCTCCAGAACAATGCCTCGCCACGTGCGAAAATCGACACCATTCTCGATCAGTCGTTGCGGGACGCGAAGGACTCGAAGAACATCCCGCTGTGGTGGCATTTCTTTTCGTTTGCGTCTACAGACCTCGAGTGCGCACAGATGCGAGACGAATGGTACGACACCTTGACAAGCGAATTTGCCCAGCTCATTCGCGCCGTGAATCCGGAGCGTGGGGCGGCCGAGAGTGCACATATCGCCATGTTGCTCATTTCAATGGTGGACGGAATGACACTCCATCTGGGCACCACGCGCAGCAAGCGCGCATACATGCGAGGGTTCGAAGCGAAATTTCTTCAGGTCGCGCATGAGATGGTGTGGGGGAAGACTGTCGACGCCAAGGCGGCTTAGGGCAGGTCACGCCAGTTCTGGCCCCGGCAGCCACAGCAGCCATGGCAGCGTAGAAAGAGGACAGGGGAATACCCTGTCTTTTTTTTTCGGCTAGTGTTTTGTATCGTTACCTATGTTTGTATTTGTGTTCTATAAGTGAGATGACCGGGTTGTCGGGCAGTCCGGTCGACATGCGTCCAGGAGAGGAGGAGTACCGAAATGATTCGACTGCACAAGTCCGTAGGGTTGCCGCTGGCAGGATTGACCGGTTTCGAAACGCCGATGAGCGAGGAGGAGCGTGCGATCCAGGACACGGTTCACCGTTTCGCACGCGATGTACTGAAGCCCGTCGGCCGCGAACTCGACCGCATGACGCCGGAGGAAGTGATCGCGCCCGGTTCACCTTACTGGGCCGCCATGATGGAAAGCGCGAAACTGGGCCTCGATCCGCAGCTTCTCACGCAGCTTCCCCCAGACATGGCGGTGCGCATCGAATCGCTGATCGGCGAAGAGCTCGGCTGGGGTGATGCTGGGCTTGCCGTTTCGATCGGCGTGGCGCCCGCTCCGTTGATGATGGCGCAGTCGGTTGGCAATCAGGAGCTGATCGACATGTGCACCGGCAAGATCGGCTGCTGGATGAACACCCAGCCCGACCGCGGCTCCGATGCCGCGATTCTCTACCGCGACGAGATCAGCGCGGGCGGCAAGCAGCCGGTCGGCAACCTCACGGCGAAGGTGGGCACGGACGAGATCGTCATCAACGGGCAGAGTTCGGCGTGGATCTCGAACGGCTCGGTCGCGCAGGTGGCTCTTGCGTATATGGCTGCAGACTACGGTGACGGCTTCTACGGTACCGGCGAACATGGCATGTTCACCAACGGCGTGGGCATGATCATTCCGCTCGATCTGCCGGGTATCTCGCGCGGCAAGCCGCTCGACAAGATTGGCCAGCGCTCGCTGCCGCAGGGCGAGATCTACTTCGACAACGTGAAGGTGCCCAAGCGTTTCGCCGTTGCATTGCAGGACGATTATCTCGGCAATCTGGCCTCGACCTGGTCGTTCGCCGGCACGCACATGTGCCAGGTGTTCGTGGGTGTGGCCCGCGCCGCGTTCGAACTCGCACTGGCGTATTGCCACGAACGTAAGCAGGGCGGGGCGTTGTTGATCGATCACCAGATGACGCAATTGCGCGTGGGCGAGATGCTGCGTCGGCTGGAGATGGCGCGGGCCATTGCGCGACGCAGCCTCGCGTTCTCGCGCCTGTCTCCGAAGAGCCATCCCTACGCGACGGCCCAGGCCAAAGTCAGCGTGACCGAGGAAGCGATGAAGATCACGCACGAGGCCTTCCAGCTCTTCGGCGGCAACGGCACCACCCGCGAATTCCCGATCGAGAAACTGTTCCGCGATGTGCGGTCCGCACTGATCGAAGATGGCGAGAACTACCACCTCACGTTGCGCCTCGGCGTGCTGGCAGGAAAGCTCTACCAGGGCGGGTGGACGAAGGAGTAAATATGTCGTCGACCCGATGTCGCGGCGTGGCGTCAGGGCTTCATGGCACCCGGATCGGGTTATCGGATCGCGACTAGTGCGTGGGAGCACTGCCGTAAATCAAGCGCCGAATCCATTATTAAATTAGGAGAACGACATGAATGCTGCTGTCTCATTGAGCCACGCGGCTCTCGCGGCTGTGCTAGCTACTGTCGCGGGTTTTGCTCAGGCGCGTGGCGGCAGTGGTCACCGCCCCGAGCATTCAATTCCGCATTCCGTGTCCGTATCGAGAGGCGTGCCGGAGGACCCGGGTGCGCAGACCGATCCGGCTCGCGCGGACGGGAGCCCGGCTGCGGGCGTCAGCCCGGCGCTGGGCAAAACCCGGGCACAAGTCCGGGCCGAGCTCCTGCAGGCCGGTGAGCAGGGGTTACTTCCGCCGCGCTGGGTTGACTATCCGCCCAGTGCTGCGACGAGGGCGCGCAACCGGGAAAACTTCCTGCGTCTGGAGCAGGCGTGGATGGCAGAAGGGATCATTACGGCGACGAGTGTGAGCAGCACAAATGGATTGAACGAGGAGCAGCGATGAAATTGTTGGTGGCGGTGAAGCGGGTCGTGGATGCGAACGTGAAGGTCGGCGTGAAGTCCGACGAAACGGGTATTGATATCGCCAACGTGAAGATGTCGATGAACCCGTTCGATGAGATCGCCGTTGAAGAGGCGGTTCGCCTGAAGGAAGCAGGCGTGGCGACGGAAGTCATCGCGGTATCGGCCGGTGTCGCGCAAGCGCAGGAAACGCTGCGCACGGCGCTCGCGTTCGGCGCCGATCGCGCGATCTTCATCGAGTCGAATGAAGACCTGCAGCCGCTCGCCGTGGCGAAGCTGGTCAAGGCGCTCGTCGACAAGGAGCGGCCGCAACTCGTGATCCTCGGCAAGCAGGCCATTGACGACGATTCGAACCAGACAGGCCAGATGCTCGCCGCGCTGGCGAACCTGCCGCAGGCGACCTTCGCTTCGAAGATCACCGTCGCCGAGGGCGACGTCACGGTCGCACGTGAAATTGATGGCGGCGCGGAAGCGCTGTCGCTGAAGCTCCCCGCCGTGGTCACGACGGACTTGCGTCTGAATGAGCCGCGCTACATCACGTTGCCGAACATCATGAAGGCGAAGAAGAAGTCGCTGGAGATCGTCAAACCCGAAGACCTCGGTGTGGACGTCACGCCGCGTCTGAAGACACTGAAGGTTGCCGAGCCGCCCAAGCGCAGCGCAGGCGTGAAGGTTGCAGACGTAAAGATGCTGGTCGAGAAGCTGAAGACCGAAGCTAAGGTGCTGTAAGAGGGAGCGAGATAGAAATGACGATTCTGGTTATTGCAGAACACGACAACACAACCGTCAAGGCTGTGACGCTGAGCACCGTCGCTGCTGCGCAGAAGATCGGGGGCGACGTGCATGTGCTGATCGCAGGCCACAACGCGCAAGCCGCTGCCGACGCTGCGGCGAAGATCGCAGGCGTTTCGAAGGTGCTGCTGGCCGACGCGCCGCAACTCGAAGCGGGTCTCGCAGAGAATGTCGAAGCGACGGTGCTCTCGATTGCGAAGAACTACTTGCACATCCTCGCGCCTGCCACGGCGGCGGGCAAGAACGTCACGCCGCGTATCGCTGCGAAGCTGGACGTCGCGCAGATCAGCGACATTACCGCAGTGAATTCGCCGGACACGTTCGAGCGTCCGATATACGCGGGCAACGCGATCGCGACGGTGCAGTCGGCCGAACCCATCAAGGTCATCACCGTTCGCACGACCGCGTTCGACGCAGTCTCTGCCGGGGGCGGCGGCGCCCAGATCGAGAACATCGAAGCCGCGCCTGATAGCGGCCTCTCCCAGTTCGTGAGCCGCGAAGTCACGAAGCTCGACCGTCCGGAACTCACGAGCGCGAAGATCATCGTCTCGGGCGGCCGGGGATTGGGTAGCGGCGAGAATTACGCGAAGGTGCTGGAGCCGCTCGCCGACAAGCTCAACGCCGCGCTGGGCGCCTCGCGCGCAGCCGTGGACGCGGGCTACGTGCCGAACGACTTCCAGGTCGGCCAGACCGGCAAGATCGTCGCGCCGCAGTTGTACATCGCGGTGGGTATCTCAGGCGCGATCCAGCATCTCGCGGGCATGAAGGACTCGAAGGTAATCGTGGCGGTCAACAAGGACGGAGAAGCGCCCATCTTCAGCGTGGCTGATTACGGTCTCGTCGGCGACCTTTTCCAGGTGGTGCCGGAGTTGGTGTCGTTAATCTGAGCGCATAAAAGGTGGGATGTCGCGAGCAGGCTTCGAGATACAGGGGAAATACTCTGTATTTTTTTCTGCTTTGTTTGTGTGTAATATGACCTATCTTTAGCTTATTGTACTAATGCAGATGGATAGAGCAGCAGACTTCGCGGTTCCCGGCGAGGCGCGCGAATGAATGTGAAAGGATTCCGAATGATTCTGGCAGCAGGGTATAGCGATCGGATATGGAACCTGGAACCTGGAACCTGGCACCTGAGCAGAGCGGCTTCGGTGAGCCGCAAGGAGCGGGAACCTTCATCACGTAGACAGAGGCACTATGGCAAAAAAATCTTCCCCTGACGCCGCTGCAAACCTGCAGCGCAGGCAATGGCTCAAATATGCCAGTGCCTCGGCTGCCGTGGGCACGCTCGCAATGGGTGCCCGACAGTCGCATGCCGCGCTTACCAAGGCCGCGCAAGGCGCGGACGGCATTCTCGACGTCGCCATCATTGGAGCGGGGCTGGCCGGACTGACCGCCGCGCGAGACCTGCGTCAGGCGGGCTGCGAGTCCTTTCTGGTGCTGGAAGCCCGGGATCGTGTGGGGGGGCGAACACTCAACTACAACATCCCCGGTGGCTTCGTTTCGGAAGTCGGCGGGCAATGGATGGGGCCCGGCCAGACCGCCGTCGCTGATCTCGCGCGTGAACTGGGCGTCGGGACTTTCCCAACCTACTACGACGGCAATACGGTCATTCTGGGCGGTGCGGGTCGTGTGACAGTCGATCTGAAGGGCACGTTCGGCACCGACGAGGCGGTCGGAGCAAGGCTCGGCAGGCTATCACGCGACGTACCTTGTGGTGCGCCGTGGACGTCCTCGAAGGTCGGCGAACTGGACAAGCTCTCGGTCGGCGATTGGCTGGCGAGGCAGGACATCAAGCCTGAAGACCAGGTGGCATGGAATGCCAGCAGCATTCTTTCGGGCGGCGCGGCGCCGGCGAAGATGGGGTTGTTGCATTTCCTTTCGATGATCAATTCGGCGGATTGCGACTATTCGCAGCTCGACAGCATCAAGCACAGCGCCCAAGAAACCCGCTTCGTCGGCGGCTCGCAAATCCTCAGCATCAAGATGGCCGAGCAACTGGGCGACAAGGTGCGACTGTCTACGCCGGTCCGCCAGATTTCCGGATGGGACGGCGACGTTGTCACCCTGCATACCGATCATGGAGAAGTGCGGGCACGGACCGTCGTCGTGGCCATCCATCCGGCTTTGTGTCATCAGATGCAGTTCGATCCGCCTCTGCCCGACAAGCGCGCGGCCTTGCAGCGCGCATGGCCCGCGCATTCCCCTGCACGGAAGACGGCCATGGTCTATCGCCGCCCGTTCTGGCGCGACAAGGGCATGAACGGCAGCATCTTCCAGGTCAATGGCCCCATCCTCTGGGCCTTCGACAACTCCCCGCCCGCTGGGGAGATCGGGGTGATCAACGCGTTCGTCGAGAATGGGATGGTCCCGTCGGAGCGGGATGCGGCAATGGCCATGCACAAGCAACTCTACGCGCAGGCATGGGGCGACGATGCGCTGTCTCCCATCGCCTTCCACGATCAGGACTGGAGCCGGGTCGATCCCTGGACCATTACCTGTATTTCCGCCATTCCGCCGGGCTTCTGGAGCGCCCACGGAGAAGCGCTGCACCCGTCGTGCGGCAAGCTGATCTGGTCGGGGACGGAGACGGCGAATATCTGGGCCGGCTACATGGATGGCGCCGTGCGCTCCGGCCATCATGGCGCGCTTCGGGCACTGAATGCCCTGCGTCGGGCGTAAGAGGGCAGCGATGAAAAAATACCTATTGATTGGCATTCCTCTGGTTATCGTCCTGCTGCTGGCCGTTTTCGGTTCTGATCTTCTAGGTCTCTACAGGCTTCAGGGCCATATCACTACTTCGACAGCAGCCTATCTCGCCGACGGCGGCCCCTGGCCGCACGTGACCGACACCTGCACTGTGTGTCACGGCGTCAAGGGCAATTCGCTTCATCAGGGCTATCCGAGCCTGGCGGGCCAACCGGCTCCCTACCTGGAAACCCAACTCCACAATTTCGCCAGTGAGGCGCGGCGCAATCCGAACATGGGACCTCTCGCGATGACGATGAGCGATCCGCAGATCAAATCCCTCGCTGAGTATTTCGCCGGTGCGACCCCTGTCGCGAATCGCTACTTCAAGCCGGATCAGCAACTGCGCGAGAAGGGACAGCACCTGGTGGCTGCGGGCAACTGTGTCGCATGTCACGGTTCCCAATTGATGGGCCACGAGCAGTTTCCGCGTTTGGCTGGTCAGGGATATGACTATCTGCTCGCGCAGTTCGACGAGTTCGCTTCCGGCACCCGAAGCGAACCCACCGGCGTAATGAAAAGCCTGTCGCAAGGCTTTTCATCGGAAGACCGCAAGGCTATCGCGAGCTATCTGGCAAGCCTCGATCCGAAGAAAGATTGACCAATCAGATGCAACCTGAGTTAGGAGTTTAATCATGGACCTCAGATCTATAGTTCTTATGCTCTCTAGTGCTTTGCTGGCATTGAGCTCATTTTTCTACGGCTGGAAGATCGTTAAGAAACGAAACTATCTTCTCGGGCTGGAGATGTGGATTGTCGGTATCTCCGCGACGAACGCCATCGGATTCTTTGCCACCGGCAATGCAGTTTCCTATGAGGTAGCGCACTTCTTCGATGCGTTCTCTCGCGGATTCGGCATGCCCATCATCGCCGTCGCGGGCATGATGGTGATTACGCATGGCTACAAGCCGTCAATTCGCCAGGACGTCGCGGCATTCGTCGCCTCGTTTGCGCTCACATTCGTCCTTGTGGGTGCGGATTTCATCGCTGGCGTTTTGCC
Organism: Paraburkholderia sp. BL10I2N1; assembly: GCF_004361815.1. Taxonomy (NCBI): domain Bacteria; kingdom Pseudomonadati; phylum Pseudomonadota; class Betaproteobacteria; order Burkholderiales; family Burkholderiaceae; genus Paraburkholderia; species Paraburkholderia sp. BL10I2N1. Next base: position 3,005,547 of record NZ_SNWA01000001.1, read on the forward strand.
CTATTACTATCTGGCGATGTGGATCTGGCTGTCGATCTATCTCGCTTATTTCATCGTGCGATTGCTGAACGTCGGCGCGATGCTTGAGGCGCTGGGCGTGGCAGTGGCGCTGGTGACGTCGCTCGCGATTGCCGGCATCTACGATTTCTACAAGATTCCTGGTGAGGAAACCAACGTCGTGCTCAATTTTTACACGCTTGCGCTGTGCACGTGGGCCTACTTCATGCCGGCGATCTATTACGGCTACTGCGCCCTTGAGCGTGTTCGAAGCGGGAGCGTGGCTTCGAAGAGCGCTACTCCTTACTGCAATTGAATGAAGAACGTTGCTGTTGCCGCGGTCCGCGACAACCGGGAGTTATGCGCGGGCGGCGCTGAAGGTTTTATCCTGGAGACTATGATGAATCAGACCTCGCGCAAGGTAATGCGCTTTACGGCTTGGAGCGCCATCATCGGCGGCATTCTGGCGTACGCGAATGTTGGATTGTCTGTGGCGGTGACGGGCCCGGATGCGGACATGGTGCTGCATGGCGCATCGATGCTGGCATTGCCACCGGATATCCGCGACCTGTTCCGCTGGTGCATGGTTGCCGACATGCTCGGCTTCTACCTGCCGTTCCTCGTCATCGGCGGATACTTCGTGCACGTATTTCGTGAGGAGTTGGGCGCGCTCGGCAACATGGTGGCAATGGCCATCGTGCTGTATGTCATGGTGGGCGTGACAGGCGCAGTTATGCAGTTTGCAATCCTTCACCCGCTGGCACATCTGTATGCGGGCGGGGACGATGCCACGAGAGGCGCAGCGGCGGCAGTATGGACAGCGATAGCCAATGGGACGCAAAACGGGCTCTGGTGGATCGAAGGCCCCCTCGTGCTTTTCTGGACGTTGATTGCGGCCAAACTGCTCAAGAACGCGGGCTGGAAGGGAGCGATTCTGTTGAAGATCGTCGGCTGGGCTTTCGGCTTCTTTTTCGTGTTCGGTTTTTTTCCGGATCTCGACGCGCTTTCGAATGCCAGTGAAATGGGCGTCGTGCTGGTTCTGCCGCTGTGGATGTTGTTGTTCGGCTGGCAGTTGCTCCGCCGCGCACGGACGTTACCGGCGCGCTTGCATGGCGTTGGCGCAACCACCTAAGGCATCGCTCGGGTTCAGCACAGAGCGACACCAAAGCATTTCCCAGCGATGTAAGCAATCCTGATAGTCGGGAACTCGCCTATCCCGCCGTTCTTATCGCGATAGGGCCCAAAACGTACTTTCTTTCAACTCTCAAACACATCTCAACACTGGATTAGATATGACTACCCTGATCGTGAGCTACCCGAGCACAGAAGGCGGGAGGTTTGACCGCGAGTATTACCTTTCGGTCCATGCTCCGCTTGTCCTCTCGGCGTGGGGTGAGTTCGGTCTGCAATCGGCCGAGGTCCTGTTTCCATCACCCGCGCCGCAACCCTTCGCATGCGTAGCGATACTACGTTTCAGCGATCAGATCGGGATCGATATGGCCCTTTCCTCCGCCAAAGCCGCCGAAGTGATCGGCGACGTGAAAAACTTCACCGATATCATACCGACGATTTTCCACGCGGACGACTGACGGATCGCGCAGCGGCCTGACTTCGCTATTGCCGCCTGGGCTGCATCGCACCACTGCGCTTTCTGTCGTCTGAAGGGGCGGTCGACTCGCTCAACTGCATCCAGCAAGGCGTGCTTCAGTGACGATTGCGGAGTACGCAGCGGGTCAGGTTTCCCGTAACTGCACGTTCTATCAGAGAAAATCGAATGATGCGTTCGCTCCGTGTCCAATGTTCGGCGACAAACAGGTCGCGGCCATGGGTTGATGTCGTGGCTATAGCAAAAGGCTTGATTGCTTGGAGGCAGTGTTCATGAAAAGGGCGCGCATGCCGCACATTATTGCGCGCCTTCACGCACAATTGATCGGCGCGTGCGAGCCGGGTTCACGTTGCGGGGGCTTGGAATCCGTCGGCGAAGGATAGGCAGGATGTTGGTCTACGAGGTGGTAACTCCGAGAGGTTGGCTGAAAAAAGTGGACGTTAACATTCCGTAGAATTGAGCAATGGAGGCATTGATGAACCGAATGCCCGAGGTCGTATGCACGAAGGAATTTCGTGAAGAAACAGTCAAGCTGGCAACGAAGTCTTCGCTGCGCAATTCACCTCATCTCACAGCTAGACTATCAATGCACAGAGTGCGTCGGATGCCGAGAGGCGGCCGAAGTCGCTTGCCATTGCATGCTGCTAATGAACAGTTGATAGTGCCATTTGTTACCTTCACTGCTTTTTCAGAGTCCTGTTCGATCACGGCTATGCATCCACCTGGCGCTACCGTACCGATCTCCCTCGTTCAAGGTTTTCTCGACGGCGTGGGCGCCCAGCCTGACGTCGTCGATCGATACCTCGAAGGTGCGAGCATCTCGCGCGCGTTATTGACCGAATCGGGCGCGCGCGTGACGGAGGCGCAGTTCGCGACGCTGTACCGGGCACTGGCGATCGAATTCGACGACGAAATGCCGGGCATCTTCACGCGGCCATTACGCAACGGCACCCTGAAATTCCTGTGCCTGAGTCTCCTCGACGCGCCGAACCTGGAAACCGCGATGCATCGGTTCGGTCAGTTCATGCATATCGTGCTCGATGACTTCCGGTTCGGGACACGGCGCAGTGCTCTGGTGGCTGATGTCGCGCTCGGACAGGGCGCCGCGGCCGTCAGCGTCCTTGGTCAGGAACTGATGCTGAAACTCGCGCACGGCGTGGCGTCCTGGCTCGTCGGCCAGAAGATTCCGCTGCTGCAAGTCCGCTTTGCGTTTCCGCGTCCACCGCATGCGCATGAATATCTCTACCTCTTTCCTGGACCTGTCCAGTTCGACTGTGAACAGACGTTGATGCAGTTCAGCGCGTCTTTCTTCGACATGCCGATTCGTCAGCGCAAGGCGAACCTGCGTAAGTTTCTCGCGCGGGCGCCCGAAGACTGGATCTTTGTGGCGTTCGACGAACAGCTCACGAGCCACCGCGTCAGGGACTATCTGGCCTCCCGGTTACCCGACATGCCGTCAATCGAGGAAGCCGCGCGAGGCCTGCACTGCTCGGTGCGGACGTTGTGCCGCCATCTTGCGGCCGAGGGTGCGGCGTTTCAGACGCTGAAGAACGAATTGCGACGGGATATCGCGATTCAACGTCTCACGGGAACCGAGGACGCGATCGCTGCGATTGCCGGCGATATCGGCTTCGATGATCCGACCGCCTTCCATCGGGCCTTTCGGCACTGGACGGGCAGCACACCTGGCGCGTACCGCCGCGGCACCTGATTCCATTGACAACATCGGGCCTGCACGAGAGGCCGGTGTTGTCGCGCATCGGCCGTGAAAAACGCGCCGCGCCACGGCTACACGACCGGATTGCTCGTATTCCCTGGCCGACTTTGTCAATAGATGGTCCGGTTCGGTCAGCCGGATTCGCCATGTTCGAGGCTACGATGTCCGTCAATCGTTGCCGTGCAGGACCTGGCGTTCCAGTGTCATGGCACCCCTTTAAATTCCACCATTGGGAAGACACAGGATGAGCTATTCCGCGCCCGTCAAGGACATGCTGTTCGCCATTAATGAACTTGCAGGTCTCGAACACGTGTCGACGCTGCCCGGCTTCGAGGACGCGACAGTTGAAACTGCGCAGGCAGTCCTCGAAGAAGCCGCCCGCTTTAATGCCGACGTGCTGGCGCCACTGAATGTCGAAGGAGACAGGAACCCGAGCAGCTGGACGAATGGGGCGGTCACCGCCTCGCCAGGCTTCAAGGAAGCCTTTCAGCAGTTCGCCGAGGGCGGCTGGCAGGGTGTCGTTCACCCCATCGAATATGGCGGCCAGGGGTTGCCGAAACTGCTTGCCACACCGTGCATCGAAATGCTGAATGCCGCGAACCTGTCGCTTGCGCTGTGTCCGTTGTTGACCGACGGCGCGATCGAAGCGCTATTGACCGCGGGCAGCGAGGAGCAGAAGCAACGCTACGTGCCGAAGCTGATCTCTGGCGAGTGGACCGGTACGATGAACCTCACTGAACCGCAGGCCGGTTCCGATCTCGCGCTCGTGCGCACGCGCTGAACCCTACAACGACGGCACATACCGCATTTTCGGAACGAAGATCTTCATCACCTGCGGCGAGCACGATATGGCGGGGAACATCGTGCACCTTGTGCTCGCGCGGATACCGGACGCGCCGGAAGGTGTGAGGGGTATTTCGCTCTTTATCGTCCCGAAGTTCATGATCAACGACGACGGCACGCTTGGCGCGCGCAACGACGTGCAGTGTGCGTCGATCGAGCACAAGCTGGGCATCAAGGCGAGCCCCACTGCGGTGTTGCAATTTGGTGATCACGGAGGCGCAATCGGTTACCTGATCGGCGAGGCCAACCGCGGGCTTGAGTACATGTTCATCATGATGAACGCGGCGCGCTTCGGTGTCGGCGTGCAGGGCATCGCTGTTGCCGATCGCGCGTACCAGAAAGCCGTTGCCTATGCGAAGGAGCGCGTGCAGAGCCGGCCGGTTGACGGTTCGGCTAAGCAGTCAGTGGCGATTATTCAGCATCCCGACGTGCGCCGCATGCTCGCGACGATGCGCGCGTTGACGGAAGGAGCCCGTGCGCTCGCCTACGTCGCTGCTGCCCACAGCGACATCGCGCATCGTCACGCCGACGAGGCGGTGCGAGCCGACCATCAGGCGATCTACGAATATCTGGTGCCAGTCGTGAAGGGTTGGAGTACGGAGCTGTCGATCGACGTCGCGAGCCTGGGCGTACAGGTGCATGGCGGGATGGGTTTCATCGAAGAGACGGGCGCCGCGCAGTACTACCGCGACGCACGCATTCTGACGATCTACGAAGGTACGACCGCGATCCAGGCGAACGACCTGGTCGGACGCAAGACGCTCCGCGACGGCGGCGCGGTCGCCAAGGTGTTGATTGAGCAGACTGACGAAACGCTTGCGGCGTTGTGGGAGCATGCCTCGTACGAGTCCAGCCCAGCGTTCCAGGTGCTTTACCGTCATCTTGCGGCGGGTCGCGTTGCGCTGGCGAACGTCGTCGAGTTTGTGCTCGCCCGAGCCCAGCAGGAACCGAACGTGGTGTTTGCCGGCAGTGTGTCGTATCTGAAGCTGGCTGGCATCGTGCTGGCTGGCCGGCAGTTCGCCCGGGCGCTACTGGTGGCCACGGAGAAGCACAGCGACGATCCGTCGTTCTACGACGCGAAGATCGCGACGGCACACTGTTTCGCGACGCAGGTCCTGCCGCAGGCACTCGCGTTGGAAGCGGCCATCGTCGGCGCGCAGGATGACGTGGGCGTACTGGCGCTGACGGAAGACCAGTTCTGATGCAAGGGGGGATCATGACTGAAGCTCGCCTCATCGAGCAATACGGTCCACGCGAGTCGATGGAATACGACGTCGTGATCGTCGGCGGCGGCCCGGCTGGGCTGTCCGCGGCGATCCGGCTGAAGCAGCTGGCCGCGGAGAAGGGCGTCGAGCTTGGCGTGTGCGTACTGGAAAAAGGCTCGGAGATCGGGGCGCATATCCTCTCGGGCGCGGTGATGGACCCGCGTGCGATCACCGAACTGATTCCCGACTGGAAGGAAAAAGGCGCGCCGCTGACGGTGAACGTGACCGAAGACAGATTCCTGTTCCTGACGGAAACCGGTTCGAAGAGCGTGCCTACCTGGGCGCTGCCGGACAATTTCAAGAATCACGGCAATTACGTGATCAGCCTCGCGAATGTGACGCGCTGGCTGGGTCAGCAGGCTGAGGCGCTGGGTGTCGAGATCTTCCCGGGCTTTCCGGCTGCCGAGATTCTGTACAACGACGATGGTTCGGTCAAAGGCGTCGCGACCGGCAATCTGGGCATCGGCAAGGACGGCGAACCGACCGGGAACTTCCAGCTCGGCATGGAACTGCACGCGAAATACACGCTGTTCTGCGAAGGCGCGCGCGGGCATCTCGGCCGTCAACTGAATGACAAATTCAGGCTGCGCGAAGGCGCCGATCCGCAGGTGTACGGCATCGGCATCAAGGAACTGTGGGAAATCGATCCGTCGAAGCACGAGCCGGGTCTGGTGATGCACACGGCCGGCTGGCCGCTCGAAAACGACACGTATGGCGGCTCGTTCCTCTATCACATGGACAACAACCAGGTGGTGGTGGGCTTCGTGGTCGGCCTCGGCTATTCGAATCCGTATCTGTCGCCGTTCGAGGAATTCCAGCGCTACAAGACCCATCCGGCGATCCGCGCGATTCTCGAAGGCGGCAAGCGGGTGTCGTACGGCGCGCGCGCGATCACCGCGGGCGGCCTGATGTCGCTGCCAAAGCTGGTGTTCCCGGGTGGCGCGCTGGTCGGCGACGACGCGGGCTTCCTCAACGCGTCGCGGATCAAGGGTTCGCACGCGGCGATCAAGACCGGCATGCTCGCGGCCGATGCCGCGTTCGACGCGGTGCGGGCCGGCCGCACCAGTGATGAACTCACCGACTATCCGGAAGCGTTCAAGACGTCGTGGCTCCGTACCGAGCTGTACCGCGCGCGCAATTTCAAGCAGTGGATGAGCAAGGGCCTGTACCTCGGCACGCTGATGGTCGGCATCGAGCAGAAATTGCTGGGCGGCAATGTGCCATGGACGCTGCATCATCAGCATTCCGATCACGAGATGCTGAAGCCCGCCTCGCAGTGCAAGCCGATTACGTATCCAAAGCCGGATGGCAAGCTCACGTTCGATCGTCTGTCGTCGGTGCTTATCTCGAACACGAACCACGAGGAAAACCAGCCGGCGCACCTCACGCTGAAAGATCCGTCGGTGCCGGTCAACGTGAACTGGCAGACCTATGCCGGCCCCGAGTCACGCTACTGCCCGGCTGCCGTCTACGAGTTCGTCAGGAACGACGACGGCAGCGAACGCCTCGTGATCAACGCGCAAAACTGCGTGCACTGCAAGACATGCGATATCAAGGACCCGACGCAGAACATCGTCTGGGTGACGCCTGAGGGCGGTGGCGGTCCAAATTATCCGAATATGTGATCGGCCGACAGCGCTTCGTTTCAAGAAGGGCACAGCAACCAATTCAAGGAGCAACTGATGCAGAGGGAAGTCGTTGTTGTCAGTGGTGTACGCACGGCCGTCGGGAAATTCGGCGGCAGTCTGAAGGATCTGCCACCGACTGAGCTCGGCGCGATCGTCGTGCGCGAGGTGCTGGCGCGCGCGCAGCTCGCAGGCGACCAGGTCGGCCACGTCGTGTTCGGAAATGTGATCGCGACCGAGCCCAAAGACCTCTATCTGGCGCGGGTCGCCGCGCTTAACGGCGGCGTCTCCGAAGCGACGCCGGCCTTTACCGTCAACCGGCTTTGCGGGTCGGGCCTGCAGGCGATCGTCTCTGCTGCGCAAACCATTCTGCTCGGCGACGCGGATGTAGCGATCGGCGGCGGCGCGGAGAACATGAGCCGCGCCCCGTATGTGACGCCCGATGCGCGCTTCGGTGCGCGCATGGGCGACGCCCGCCTGATCGACATGATGCTCGGCGCGCTGAACGATCCATTCCATGCGGTGCCGATGGGGGTCACCGCGGAGAACGTCGCGCAGAAGTACGGCATCACGCGTGACCAGCAAGACGCACTGGCGCTGGAATCGCACCGCCGGGCCACCCGCGCGATCGCCGAGGGACGCTTCAAGGAACAGATCCTCCCGATAACGCAGAAAGTCAAAGGCAAGGAGGTCGTGTTCGATACCGACGAGCATGTGCGTCAGGACGTCGATCTGGCGGAACTCACCGGGCTGCGCCCGGTGTTCCAGAAAGAGAGCGGCACGGTGACGGCTGGCAACGCCTCCGGGATCAACGATGCGGCGGCAGCGGTCCTGATGATGGAGCGCAAGGAGGCTGAAGCGCTCGGACTCAAACCGATGGCACGCCTGGTGTCGTACGCGCATGCGGGAGTCGATCCGCGTTATATGGGCATCGGCCCGGTGCCTGCCACGCGCATCGCGCTGGAGCGGGCCGGCCTCACTATCGGTGACCTTGATGTCATCGAGGCGAACGAGGCGTTTGCCGCGCAGGCGTGTGCGGTGGCGCAGGAGTTGCAGCTCGATGCAGCTAAAGTCAATCCGAACGGCTCGGGCATCTCGCTCGGCCATCCGATCGGCGCGACAGGCGCGCTGATCACGGTCAAGGCGCTTTACGAACTGCAGCGCATCCATGGGCGCTACGCGCTCGTGACGATGTGCATCGGCGGCGGCCAGGGCATCGCGGCCATCTTCGAGAACCTTCAGTGAACGGCACACGAGAACTTGCAGGAGACGACAGATATGGCAATTGAAACGGTAGGAATCGTCGGCGCGGGCACCATGGGCAATGGCATTGCCCAGACTACCGCGGTGTCCGGACTGAAGGTCATGATGATCGATCTTGCCGAGGCGGCGTTGGTGAAGGGAATGGCGACGCTTACGTCCAGCCTCGAGCGGCTCGTCGCGAAAGAAAAAATCGATGCAGCCACGCGCGACGCGGCGCTCGCCCGCATCGAGACCTCGACCGACTATCAGCGCCTTGCGAACGTCGATCTCGTGATCGAGGCCGCCACGGAAAGCACCGAACTGAAGGTGCGCATCCTGAAACAGATCGAAGCCTCAGCTCGTGCCGACACGATCATCGCATCGAACACCTCGTCGATCTCCATCACGGCGCTTGCATCTACGCTGTCAGATGCTTCCCGCTTCGTTGGTATGCATTTCTTTAACCCGGTACCGCTGATGCCGCTGGTGGAGATCATCCGTGGCTTGCAGACGAACGATGCCACTGTGCAGGCGATCCGCGAACTGACGACGCGGTTTGGCAAATCGCCGATCTGCGTCAAGAATGCCCCAGGTTTTGTGGTCAACCGGATTCTGGTGCCGATGATCAACGAAGCGTTCTTCGTGCTTGCAGAGGGCGTTGCCACGGCGGAAGAGATCGACGCCGGCATGCGTCTTGGCGCGAACCACCCGATCGGCCCGCTAGCTCTCGCAGACCTCGTGGGGCTCGATGTCTGCCTGTCCGTGCTAGATGTATTCACGAAGGATTTCGGTGACCCGAAGTACCGCGCGTGCCCCCTGCTGCGCGAATTCGTGGCCGCCGGCCGGCTTGGTCGAAAGACCGGACAAGGTGTCTACGGCTACGACTGAGCAGCGTGTCGACGAGCGAACTGCACTTATTGTGGGCCGCCAGCCTCGTAGGCTGCGCGATATGTGGCGGGGTTGTCGAAGAGGACCCGGCCTTGGCTTGTAGTTTTCGATCGTCCGACAGGTACTGGAACTCGACCTTATTATTCTGGAAAACCAAATAGATATGGAACACTCAGCGATCAAGGCGACGTTGTCCTTCAGTGACGAGTCGCCGAGCGTGGAATTGCCACTCTACAAGGGCACGCTTGGCCCTGACGTGATCGATATCCGCAAATTGTACGGCCAGACCGGCAAGTTCACGTACGATCCGGGCTTCATGTCGACGGCGGCTTGCAATTCGGCGATCACGTACATCGACGGCGACAAGGGCGAGCTGCTGTATCGCGGCTACGCGATCGACAACCTCGCGCAAAACGCCGACTTCCTCGAAACCTGCTACCTGCTGCTGAAGGGCGAACTGCCGAACAAGCAGCAGAACGCCGAATTCGTGAAGACGGTCACGAACCACACAATGGTGCATGAGCAAATGCACTTCTTCTTCCGTGGTTTCCGTCGCGACGCGCACCCGATGGCGATTCTGGTCGCCGCGGTCGGCGCATTGTCGGCGTTCTATCACGACTCGCTCGACATCAACAATCCGCGTCACCGTGAAGTGTCGGCCATTCGCATGATCGCGAAGCTGCCGACGCTGGTCGCCATGGCGTACAAGTACAGCATCGGCCAGCCGTTTGCGTACCCGAAGAACGACCTGTCGTACAGCGCGAACTTCATGCACATGATGTTCTCGAACCCGTGCGAAGAGTACAAAGTCAACGACGTGCTGGTGCGGGCTCTGGACCGTATCCTGATCCTGCATGCGGACCACGAGCAGAATGCATCAACCTCGACCGTGCGTCTCGCCGGTTCGTCGGGAGCGAATCCGTTCGCGTGTATCGCTGCCGGTATCGCATGTTTGTGGGGCCCGGCGCATGGCGGCGCGAATGAAGCCGCGCTGAACATGCTGGAAGAAATCGGCTCGTTCGACAACATTCCTGAGTTCATCAAGCAGGTGAAGGACAAGAACTCGGGCGTGAAGCTGATGGGCTTCGGCCACCGTGTCTACAAGAACTACGATCCGCGCGCGAAGCTGATGCGCGAGACCTGCCACGAAGTGCTGGAAGAGTTGGGTCTGCACGACGACCCGCTGTTCAAGCTGGCCATGGCACTGGAAAAGATCGCGCTGGAAGACGAATACTTCGTGTCGCGCAAGCTGTACCCGAACGTCGACTTCTATTCGGGTATCGTGCAGCGCGCGCTGGGCATTCCGACGGCCATGTTCACGTGCATCTTCGCGATGGCGCGCACGGTCGGCTGGATTGCGCAGTGGAACGAAATGATCGCCGATCCGGAACAGAAGATTGGTCGTCCACGTCAGTTGTTCGTCGGAAACGGTGCTCGCAGAGTAGCTGCTCGCTAGTTCGTATGCGGACATTGTCAACTTGTCTCTATGACGCGGATTTGCCGTCTCGCGTGACGGCAAATCTGGCTCGTTTCATTTAATAAAACGTTCCCACGACGTCGAAAGAGGGTATATGCACATCGGAGTGCCAGCCGAGACGCGCGCGCACGAAACCCGCGTCGCCGCGACGCCCGAAACGGTCAAGAAGTATGTGACCCAGGGCCACCGGGTCACGATCCAGAGCGGCGCCGGGACCGGCGCCAGCTTTCCAGACGATGCCTTTACGGCCGCCGGCGCGGAGATCGTCGACGCGGCGAGCGCATTCGGCGCCGATCTCGTCCTGAAGGTCCAGTCGCCCACCGACGCCGAATTGGCGTTGCTCAAACGCGGCGCGGTGCTGGTCGGCATGCTCGATCCGTTCAATACCGAAAAATCATCGAAGCTCGCCTCTGCGGGCGTCACCGCCTTCGCGCTCGAAGCCGCGCCGCGCACCACGCGGGCGCAAAGTCTCGACGTGCTGTCGTCGCAGGCGAACATCACGGGCTACAAGGCGGTGTTATTGGCCGCCACGCTCTATCCGCGCTTCATGCCGATGCTGATGACCGCGGCCGGCACCGTGAAAGCGGCCCGCGTGCTGATTCTCGGCGCGGGTGTGGCGGGCTTGCAGGCAATCGCGACCGCCAAGCGTCTGGGCGCGGTGATCGAAGCCTCCGACGTGCGCCCCGCCGTGAAAGAGCAGATCGAATCGCTCGGCGCGAAGTTTCTCGACGTGCCCTACGAAACCGACGAGGAGCGCGAAGCCGCGCAGGGCGTCGGCGGCTATGCGCGGCCGATGCCGCCGTCCTGGCTCACGCGCCAGTCCGCGCTGGTTCACGAACGAGCCAAACAGGCCGATGTGGTGATTTCCACCGCGCTGATTCCTGGCCGCGCCGCGCCGACGCTGATCTCGGTCGACACCGTGCAGGCGATGAAACCGGGCTCCGTGCTGATCGACCTCGCCGCCAGGCGCGGTGCCGAGTATGAAGGCCAGCGCGGCGGCAACTGTCCGCTCACCGAAGCGGACAAGGTGGTGATCAAGCACGGCGTGACGATTGTCGGCTATACGAATCTCGCCTCGATGGTGCCCGCCGACGCGTCGTCGCTCTACGCGCGCAACCTGCTCGACTTCCTCAAGCTGATCATCACGAAGGAAGGCGCCCTGATCATCGATCTCGCGGACGACATCGTCGCGGCCACGCTGCTGGCCCGTGACGGCGAAGTCACGCGCATGGCCTGAGCAACCATTAAAGGAGAACGGCGATGGAAGTCATCAACCACACCGTCATCAACCTGATTATCTTCGTGCTGGCGATTTACGTCGGCTACCACGTGGTCTGGAACGTCACGCCCGCGCTGCACACGCCGCTGATGGCCGTGACCAACGCGATTTCGGCGATCGTGATTGTCGGCGCAATGCTCGCCGCGGGCCTGACCTTGGGCACGCCCGGCAAGTTCTTCGGTACGCTCGCCGTTGCGCTGGCGGCGGTCAACGTGTTCGGCGGCTTTCTCGTCACACGACGAATGCTGGAGATGTTCCGCAAGAAAGAGCCGAAGAAGCTCCCGGCAGCCGCTAGGGAGAACGCGTAATGAGTCTGAACGTCGTCACGCTGCTTTATCTGGTCGCGTCGGTCTGCTTCATTCAGGCGCTTAAGGGGCTGTCGAATCCGAAGACCGCGCGTATCGGCAACACCTTCGGCATGGTCGGGATGGCGATTGCGATCCTCACCACCATCGCGCTGATCGTCAAACAGGCCAACGGGCTCGGCTCGAATCTCGGGCTGGGGCTCGGCCTGCTGCTGGTCGCGCTGGTGGTTGGCGGCGCGGTGGGCGCGTTCGTCGCCGCGCGCGTCGAGATGACCAAGATGCCGGAACTGGTCGCGGCCATGCACTCGCTGATCGGTCTCGCGGCCGTGTGTATCGCGTATGCGGTGGTGTCGGAGCCGGCCGCGTTCGGCCTCGTCGATCCGGAAAACACGGCGCCGGGTTTCCTGCCGTACGGCAACCGTATCGAGCTGTTCATCGGCACGTTCGTGGGCGCGATCACGTTTTCGGGTTCGGTGATCGCGTTCGGCAAGCTGTCGGGCAAGTACAAGTTCCGGCTGTTTCAGGGCGCGCCGGTCGTGTACGGCGGCCAGCATCTGATCAACCTGATGCTCGCGCTGGCGATGCTCGGCTTCGGCATTCTGTTCTTCCTCACGCAATCGTGGCTGCCGTTCATCATCATGACGCTGATCGCGTTCGTGCTCGGCGTGCTGATCATCATCCCGATCGGCGGCGCGGATATGCCGGTGGTGGTGTCGATGCTGAACTCGTACTCGGGCTGGGCGGCGGCGGGCATCGGCTTCTCGCTGAACAATCCGATGCTGATCATCGCGGGTTCGCTGGTGGGCTCGTCGGGTGCGATCCTGTCGTACATCATGTGCCGCGCGATGAACCGCTCGTTCTTCAACGTGATTCTCGGCGGCTTCGGCAACGATGCGGGTGCGGCGGCGGCAGGCGGGTCGGCTGAACAGCGTCCGGTGAAATCGGGTTCGGCCGATGACGCCTCGTTCATGCTCGGCAATGCGGAAACCGTGGTGATTGTGCCGGGTTATGGTCTCGCGGTCGCGCGCGCGCAGCATGCGCTGAAAGAGCTGACCGACAAGCTGGTCGAGAAGGGCATCGAGGTGAAGTACGCGATTCACCCGGTGGCCGGGCGCATGCCAGGGCACATGAACGTGCTGCTGGCTGAGGCCGAAGTGCCGTACGACATGGTGTTCGAAATGGAGGACATCAACGGCGAGTTCGGCCAGGTCGACGTGGTGCTGGTGCTCGGCGCGAACGACGTGGTAAATCCGGCGGCGAAGACCGATCCGAAATCTGCGATTGCCGGGATGCCGATCATCGAGGCGTACAAGGCGCGCACGGTGATCGTCAACAAGCGTTCGATGGCCGCGGGCTATGCCGGACTCGACAACGACCTGTTCTACATGGACAAGACGATGATGGTATTCGGCGATGCGAAGAAGGTGATCGAGGATATGGTTAAGGCGGCGTAACGCCATTAGCACAACAATTGATACCCCGGAAGTTTCCCGGTTTGTCGCCAAAAAATTTCCCTGAACGATAAGGACATGCACGAAAACATCTCGCCGTACTTTTATGATCACGACCGCCGGTGTCGCTTCGAGTCTGGCACTTTCGCGCCTCGCATTCGCCGATTCGCCAAAGTTATCGGACACTGACTCCACGGCTCAGGCACTCGGCTACAAGTCCGACGCGACCAAGGTCGACAAGGCGAGGTACGCGAAGTACGCGGCCGGTCAGATCTGCGGGAATTGCAGGTTCTATCAGGGCAAGCCGAGCGACGCGTTCGCGGCTTGCCTGCGAAAGTCATATCAGGATCTGAGGCCTCAGAGAGGGAAACATCACGTTGCGGCATGCGCTGCAGGGCTACAACGCCATGCCACCGCGTGGTGGATGCGCGGCGTGCTCCGATGCGGAAATCAGGGCGACCCTTGGCTACATGACGAAGAAGTCGCGCTAGCTTGCATCTGCGCGCTCACGATCATTGGACCGCAAACGGGCGGGACCCCGCGTCGACCTGATTCTCCGCTGCCACGCAATACCAGGCGTACCCGTAGCCACCGACGCGCTTCACCCACCGACGCGCACGACACGATTTGCGATATGGGCTTGGGCAGACCCTCGATTGACGGGATTGCAATCGGGCGGTTAGGCTCAAACCATGCGCCCATCCAAAGTCGATTTAAATCTCTTCGTCGTTTTCGAAGCCGTCTATCGAACGCGCAACCTCACGCGCGCGGCGGAGCTGCTCTTCATCACGCAGCCCGCCGTGAGCAATGCGCTCGCGCGCATGCGCAAGGCCTTCGACGACCCGTTGTTCGTCAGCACGCCGGCGGGCATGATGCCCACGCCTGTTTCCGAGAACATCATTGGCCGCGTGCGCGAGGCGCTTCAACTGCTCGATTCGAGCACCCATGCGGGCGAGCGTTTCGATCCGGCCGCGTCGCAGCGGACCTTCCGGCTCAGCATGAACGACCTGACCGAGGCATTGCTGCTGCCCGCGCTGGAAGACGTGCTGCAGCGCCTCGCGCCGGGCATCCGCATCGAGAGCTACTTCACGACGCGCCGCGACGTTCCCGAAGCGCTCGCGAGCGGCGCAGTTCATCTCGCGATCGACGCGCCCCTCATCGACGATCCGTACCTCGAGCAGGAACCGCTGGGCCGCGACCGCTACGCGTGCATGGTGCGCAAGGACCATCCGTTTGCGAAGAAGAAGCTCACGATCGACGACTACCTGCGCTTCGGCCATATCCACGTGTCCAGCCGCCGGCAGGGACCCGGGCTCGTCGATACGGAACTCAACAAGCTGGGACTCAGGCGCACCATCCAGACCCGTGTCCAGCACTATCTCGTCGCGCCCTTGATCGCGATGCGCACCGATCTCGTCCTGACTGCGCCGCTCATGTTGCTCAAGCGCTATGACGCGCGCATCCTCGCGCTGCCGTTCGATCTCCCCGATCTCGAGACGCATGGCTACTGGCACCGCAGCGTCACGGCGGACCCGGCTCATCAGTGGCTGCGCGAGCAGATCGGCCGTCTCATGCGCAAGCAGAGGCAATAGCCGAGGTGTCACGAATTGTTATGGCTCGGTATCACTAGAATAAATTTCCTGAATACTGCGAGCCCAGGTATTGTTTCAGTCATGTTCAGACGAGGATGGCATGGCGGAACTCGACCTGGTACGGCATGGGCAGGCGTCTTTTGGCGTGGAAAACTATGACGAGCTTTCATCTTGCGGCCACGCTCAGTCGCGATGGCTGGGCGAATACTACGCGCAGTCGGGCCTGACGTTCGACCGTGTCGTGACCGGCACAATGCGGCGGCACGCGCAAACCGCCGACGCCTTGCTCACCGCGATGGGCGGCCAGCCGGTGGAGATCGTGCAGGACGCGGATCTGAACGAGTACGATTTTCGCGCCCTGTTTTCCGCGTTCGGCGAGAGCGGGTCGGCGTCTGGCCTCGTGGCCGAAAGCTCAATGAAGCATTTCTACAAGGGACTGAGGCAGGTCTTGCAGCTTTGGTCCGAGGATAAGCTGCCCGGGCGCGTTCCCGAGACCTGGGGACAGTTCCAGGCGCGTGTAGAGCGCGCGCGTCTCGCCATTCAGGGCGTGGGCGGCAAGCGGGTTCTGGTAGTGAGTTCGGGCGGCCCGATTGCCGTCTTCACCCAGCAGATCCTGCACGCACCCGCGGCCGCCGCCATCGCGCTCAACATGCAGATCCGTAACAGCAGCGTGAGCCAGTACGTCTTCAACGACAGCGCGATGTCGCTGGTCACCTTCAACACCTTGCCGCATCTCGAACAGACCGAGAGGCGCGAACACGTCACCTATGGCTGATTCGAATCCGGATTCCCGCTCCATGATGAATGCAAGTCTTCAGTTCGATGTCGTTGCCCTCACGCGCTATCTGGCTGCGCACGTGCCCGGCTTTCAGGGGCCCATGTCCATTGAGAAGTTCGCCGGCGGACAGTCGAACCCCACGTTTCTTCTCGAGGCGCAAAGCGGCCGCTATGTGCTGCGGCGTCAGCCGCTGGGCGAACTGCTCAAGTCGGCCCACGCCGTGGACCGCGAATTTCGCGTGTTGAGTGCGCTCAGCAGCACGCCGGTTCCTGTTGCGCGGGCCTTGCACCTTTGTGAAAACCGCGAGGTGATCGGCAGCATGTTCTACGTGATGAGCTTTGAAGAGGGCGAAATCTTCTGGGACCCGTCCTTGCCCGCGCTGCAGATTGGCGAGCGCGCTGCCATCTACGACGCGCTGATCTCCACGATGGCCGCCCTGCACGATGTGAATGTCGAGGCCGTCGGTCTGGCCGATTACGGCCGCGCGGGCAACTACTTCTCGCGTCAGATCGACGTGTGGACCAAACAATATCGGGCGGCGCAGACCGATGATCTCCACGCGATGGAAACGCTGATCGACTGGCTGCCGGCGCACTGTCCGGCCGAGGCGGGCAAGCCTTCGCTCGTGCACGGAGACTTTCGCATCGACAACCTTATTTTCCACCGCGGCGCGCCGCAGGTTCGCGCCGTACTCGACTGGGAACTCTCCACGCTCGGCAATCCGCTCGCCGACCTCGCGTACTTCTGCATGTGTCTGCGGCTTCCGCCCAACGGCCATATCGTCGGTCTCGCGGGGCTGGACCGGGCTGCGCTTGGCGTGCCGGATGAGGCCGCGATCGTCGAGCGGTATTGCCGGTTGCGGGGCATCGGCCAGATCGAAAACTGGCATTTTTACCTCGCGTTCAGCTTCTTCCGGCTCGCCGCCATCGCGCAGGGCGTGAAGAAGCGTGCGCTTGGCGGCAACGCATCGAACGAGAAGGCGCGCCAGGTCGGCGAAATGGCCGGTGCGCTCGCGCAGATGGGCGTCGAGCTCATCTGACGCCTGGCGTTTGGCGCAAACACATGGATATATGAAGGAGACGGTTGTGAGTACAAAATTATTCGATCTGCACGGTAAGACTGCATTGGTCACGGGCGCGAGCCGTGGCATTGGCGAAGAGATCGCGAAGCTGCTCGCAGAACAAGGCGCCCATGTGATCGTATCGAGCCGCAAGCTCGAAGACTGCGAGACCGTGGCACGCGGGATCAAGGAGACGGGTGGCAGCGCCGAGGCGTATCCGTGTCACGTGGGGCGTCTCGACGACATTCAAGGCGTTTTCCAGCACATTCGCTCACAGCACGGCCGGCTGGACATCCTCGTGAACAACGCGGCGGCGAATCCGTATTTCGGCCACATTCTCGATACCGATCTTGCGTCGTTCGAAAAGACAGTGGAGGTCAATCTGCGTGGCTACTTCTTCATGTCGGTCGAGGCGGGCAAGCTGATGCGCGAGCACGGCGGCGGTGCGATCGTCAACACGGCTTCGGTCAATGCGCTGCAGCCCGGCGACAAGCAGGGCATTTATTCGATCACGAAGGCTGCCGTGGTCAACATGACGCGGGCTTTGGCCAAGGAGTGCGGCCCGCTCGGCATTCGCGTGAATGCCTTGCTGCCGGGCCTTACCAAAACAAAATTCGCCGGAGCGCTGTTCGAAGACCAGGTCATGTACGAAAGCTGGATGGCGAAGATTCCGCTGCGCCGCCATGCGAAGCCTCGCGAGATGGCCGGCACCGTGCTGTATCTCGTCTCCGACGCGGCGAGCTACACCAACGGCGAATGCATCGTCGTTGACGGTGGGCTGACGATCTGACGATGGGAGAGGCGCGCGTGATTGACGTTTGCGCCACACGACATTCACCAAGGATTCAAGGAAGAGCAAGATGGACTTTGCATATAGCCTGAAAGTCGAAGCGCTGCGCACACAGGTGCGCGTGTTCATGGACACGCATATCGTGCCGCGCATCCACCAATGGCACGAAGAAGTGGGCGCGGGACACTATCCTGTTTCCTTCATGGAAGACTTGAAGGAGAAGGCGCGTGCGGAGGGCCTCTGGAACCTGTTCCTGCCGCATCTGCACGACGACGAACCGGGCACGCGGCTGACCAATCTCGAGTACGCCCCGCTTGCCGAGATCATGGGGCGGGTTTCCTGGGCCTCCGAGGTGTTCAACTGCAATGCGCCGGACACCGGCAACATGGAGTTGCTCCACATGTTCGCTACGCCGGCGCAACGCAAGAAGTGGCTCGAGCCGCTTCTCGACGGCAAGATCCGCTCCGCGTTTGCGATGACGGAACCCGCGGTGGCCTCTTCGGACGCGACCAATATCACCACGTCCATTCGCCTCGATGGCGACGACTATGTCGTCGATGGCCGCAAGTGGTTCATTACGAACGCGGCGCACCCGAATTGCCAGCTGTTCATCGTCATGGGCAAGACGGACCCGGACGCGCCGTCGCATCGTCAGCAAAGCATGATTCTCGTGCCGCGCGACACGCCGGGCGTGAAGATCATCCGCAATATCACGGTGGTCAATCACACTGCACCCGAAGGTCACTGCGAGATCGAATTCAAGGACGTGCGCGTGCCGCGCTCGAATCTTCTGGGCGAAGAGGGCAGCGGCTTCGCGCTCGCCCAGGCGCGTCTTGGCCCGGGGCGCATTCACCATTGCATGCGTTCGATCGGTGCCGCCGAACTGGCGCTCGAACTGATGATCGAACGCGCACAGGCGCGCACGGCGTTCGGCAAGACGCTCTATGAGCACGGCAGCGTCGCGGAGTGGATCGCAAAGTCGCGCATCGAAATCGATCAGGCCCGGCTGCTCGTGCTGAAGGCGGCCTGGATGATCGACAACGTGGGCGCGAAGGAAGCGCGCAAGGAAATCGCAATGATCAAGGCGCTCGTGCCGAACCTGCACACCGCCGTATGCGAGCGTGCGATACAGACCTTTGGCGCGATGGGGCTGAGCCCCGATACGCCGCTGGCGGACAGCTGGACCTGGGGACGTGCATTGAAGTTCGCCGATGGCCCGGACGAGGTGCATCTCCAGAGCATTGCACGCATGGAGATCAAGGCGCGGCCCTATGAACCGTGCCACGACAACCCCTACCTGACGTCGGCGGCGTAGGGCACGCCAGCGCGCACATGAAGTGATCTTGCGGGCGATGCGCTAACCCAACTTTCGCTATTCGCCCGTCGATTCCAGTGTTTTTCACCGATTTCTGATATGGCTGCCTCGGTAACTCTTTGATTTGTCGTGTGAGTGCGCGCGGGGGATTGGCAGAATCGCTTGTAGTGAAGACCTTGGTCCTTGGCAGTCGTACGGCGAGGATCCTACACTGGCCGAATGTTCCTCAAGCGCACACAGCGGATCAAGGACGGCAAGACGCACCAGTACTGGAGCGTGGTGGAGAATCGGCGTCTGTTGAATGGCAAGGTCGCGCAGCGCCAGGTGCTGTACCTGGGCGAGATCAACGACAGTCAGCAACTCGCCTGGCGCAAGACGATCGAAGTGTTCGACGAAGGCGCCAAACGCCAGGTTGCGCTGTTTGCGGAAGGTGCGCAGCCGGCAGATGACGCCAAGGCAGTGGGCGTGCGGTTGAGCGAGTTGCAATTGAAGCGCCCGCGGCAGTGGGGAGCGTGCTGGCTGTCTTGCGTGCTATGGCAGCAGCTAGGCCTGGACGCATTCTGGTCGGCGCGCCTGCCGGCTTCACGCAAAGGAACGCGCTGGCTGCAGGTGTTGCAGACCCTGGTGGCGTATCGGCTGATCGATCCGGGCTCGGAATGGCGTCTGCACCGGCACTGGTTCACGTCAAGCGCGATGGCGGATCTATTGGAAGCCGACTTTGCGCTGGCCGGCAAAGATACGCTGTATCGTTGCCTGGACAAGTTGCTGCCGCACAAGGACACCTTGATGCTGTTTCTCAAGCAGCGTTGGGGCGAACTGTTCGGCGCCTCGTTCGACGTGCTGCTATACGATCTGACCAGCACCTACTTCGAGGCCGACACGCCGCGGGAAGCACCGGACAAGCGTCAATACGGCTATAGCCGCGACAAGCGCGGCGACTGCCGGCAGGTCGTGATCGGCCTGATTGTCACGCCGGAGGGCTTTCCCCTGAGCTACGAAGTGCTGGCCGGCAACACCGCAGACTGCACCACGCTGTCCGATCTGCTCAAGCGTATCGAGACCCGACACGGCAAGGCCAATCGGATCTGGGTCATGGACCGCGGCATCCCAACAGAAGAGACGTTGGCACAGATGCGCCAGATGGGCGCCTTTTACCTCGTAGGCACACCTAAGGGTCGCTTGAGCAAGCTGGAGCAGTCATTCCTCCCAGCGCCGTGGGAGCATGTCCGGGAAGGGATGCAGGTCAAGCGCCTGCCCCTGGAGAGCGAAACGTATGTGCTTGCCGTGAGCGAGCAGCGGATCGGCAAAGAACGTGGCATGCGGCTGCGCCGGCTCAGGCGCTACGTGGAAAGGCTCAGGCAGTGCCGTACGCAAAGCCTCACACGCGACCAGCTACTGATGAAAGTGGGCGCGGCCAGGCAGGACGCCGGGCGAGCCGCGAGCCTGATCAGACTGACATTGCCACAGAGCCATGAAGTCGTCACGCCGGACACCTTCCGCTTTGAACTTGACCGTAAGAAATTGCGTCAGGTGCGGCACCGCGAAGGCCGTTATCTGTTGCGCACCAACCTCTCGAGTCACGACCCGGCGCAGCTTTGGACCTTCTACATTCAGCTCACGGAAGTCGAGCAGGCGTTCAAGGAACTCAAGCATGATCTGGCTATCCGACCGATCTACCATCACAAGGAAGAGCGCATCGAAGCGCACATCTTCGTGGCCTTTCTGGCGTATTGCCTGCAGGTCACGCTCAAATACCAGCTCAAGCGGGCCGCGCCAGGTTTGACACCCCGAGCGGCGCTGGAGAAATTCAGGACCATGCAGATGGTCGATGTTCATCTGCCCACCACTGACGGGCGCCATCTGATCCTGTCGCGCTACACGCAGCCGGAACCCGAACACCGTCTCCTGCTCGACCAGTTAGGTCTCAAGCTGCCCGCGCAGCCACCGCCGAAAATCACCGCCCAGCCATCGCCAATCGTCCCTACGCGCGCCCACGCCCTGTAGTGAAGACCTTTGCCGGCGACACCTTTTAAAATCAATTACTTAGCCTAGGCAAACACCGCGAATAGCGAAAGTTGGGCTAACGCGAGTCGCCCGTGCTCTAGCGAGCCGTCTCGCGATTGCTTTTGGACGCGTTCAAGAGTGTTCGCGTTTCTTGCGACGGCTCCGCGACGAGCATGCCCTCAAACGTATCCATCAAATTCGACACGGCGTAGCTGGGGGCCCAGAGCCGCCCCGGCTCGCCTCCCACGCGGCCAGCGCGGCATTGCCATAGATGCCGACGAGCGAAAGCCGGTGATCGACGATCTCCGGTGCGCTGCCTGGCAGCGGGTCCCGCAGCAGCGCATTGCAGTGCTGATAGCCCACATTCCACTTGTTTTCCAGCGCATCGCGCAGGAACGCGCGGTCGTTCAACTGCAGGTCGGCGATCATGCGGATGTAGGTCGGCTGTCCCGTTCGATCGGCGAGTTGCAGCATCGGAAAGAGCAACGACCCCAATACCTCGCGCATGGTCATCGCACTTTGCGCCTCCAGCCTGTCGACCCGCGCCGACGAACTGAATAAACGCACGCTGCCCCGTCCGACTCTCCGTCCGCACACATGATTTGACATAAGTAACAATCGCTCGGGCAACCGGATGGTTGCGCGAACGACGTTATACGCGCGCGAATTTAACTGATGTCTTTGGACCGTGTTAGGCGCCAATATATGCACAGCCGTTTAGTGGTGCAGGGGTGGGCAACTCAAACGGGTACCCTTGACGCCTATCAGCTTCGTGAGCGGAACGGCGTAGGAAGCGCTCAGGAGTGCAGGGCCCCGCCTGCCTGGGCCAGCGGCGGACCGGATGCCCCGCTGTCCGGGTGGTCGGGTGCTGTACCTCGATTTCGACGGCGTCCTTCATCCGGACGACGTCTGGCGACATCCGGGCAGCGGATTGCATGTCGCTGGTCCGCCGGGGCATGCGCTGTTTGAACGGGCAGGCCTGCTGATTCGTTGTCTGGAGCCGTATCCCGCGTTGCGCATCGTGCTGTCGACGGACTGGGTGTGGGTGTTCCGCAGCGTGCGCGAGATGGCGCACCGCCTGTCGCTGGTGTTGCGCTGGCGCGTGGTCGGCGCGACCTTTCACAGCGGGATGAACCCGACTAGGTTCCGGTCTGGCGACGTGTGCCGGCGTCAGCCCGCCGCGTGGCTGGCGCTCGACGACGATGACTGTGGATGGCCGGCGGTGAGCCGGGGTCACCTGGTGCGCACGGATCCGGTGCTGGACATCAGCGCGCCAGCGGCGCTAGCGGAACTGCAGGCGCGGCTCGCCGCGAAGGACCGGCCGGAAGCGGGCTGGCGATGATAGTCCGCCTTATCGCGGCCAGTGTAAGCAAGTTGCTTTGCGCGGAGCCGCATAAACAGACGTGAACAATCCAGACCCAATGGTTAAAGACGGTCGATGTCGCGAAGAGGCGATGAATGGGGCTGTTTGCCTCTGGCTCGGCTGAAAATCGCGGACCACCGCCGCGAACTACCGGCTTACCGTTCTGGTGGATGTGTACACTCGCCGCATGCATTCAGCCGCGCGGTCGGCTTCCAAGGGCAGGTAGCGTCGCGGTGTGGAAATCCGAGCCTTTGTCTCAAGAACTCCAGTCTCCCTATGCGAGTAGACGAATGGCCGTTGCATCTTGAAAGCCGACCTGGAGGGAGCCGGGTCGACCGTCTGCCATGGAGGCAAACTCAGCCAGACGCATGCTAGCGTGTCCTGATCCGCTGCGCGAATCGCGCGAACTCCCCGATGCGGTGGTTCGCGATGATCGTATGGGAGAAAAGGACATTTGAGAATGTCGATGCACGACTGCCCTTGACACGGGCTTTATCGCGCCGGCTGAAGTTTGAGACACTTGTCGGGCTTGGTTGCGCAGCATCTCCCCGTTGAGCTGCCGCTGCGCTCACCGGGGTTGCAGCACGGTTTGTAGGCTTTCTGGTCGGAGGCGTGGCCGCAGCGGGGATCATGGCTCCTTCAAGCTTTGCGGGGATCGCGTTGGAAAATACCTGACGGTATCGATGACGGTATTCCTGCAGAAGTCGTATTCGGATACCTGTGTTCGCGATGTTTGAACGAAAGTGCGCGTTGATTCTCCGATGCAGTCTGTCCAAAGCTGATAAGTGCCGACTGGACTTTGCGGTATGGCTGACGGTATCGTCACTCCCGACCGGACGGAAAAGCCTTATACACAAGGGTCCTGGTCACCTATTGTCGATCGGGTGGGGATAAACGGCTACCGGTATGCGTTTCGAGGACGCAGGGCGCGCGAACCGCATACCGTCGGCGGCGGTTCGAAGCCGTTGGTGCGGGAACTGTTTGGCGAACGCCTGAATATAAGAGAGTAGAGGACCGTCTACGGTGGTATTTATGGTGGTATGTCTTTCTTCGTGAAAACGGAGATGCCTTCTGGTAAAGGATTTGAAGGAACTATTCGAGTCCGGTCCCCGCACCAAATACCCCCAACCGATTTCAGCGGTTCACCACGAAACCCCGTCAGGTAATGCTGAGCGGGGCCTTTGTTTGCTATAGCGTCCAAAGGTTCACCACCATGCACAACCCCATCAGGGGGGCGTTTCGGGGGTTTCCACGATTCAAGCGCCTGTCGGATGGAAAACGACCCTCGCAGCAGTGTGAAAACCGGAGGCGCAATCATGGCACTGATCGATGCCGCGATCCGTAACACGGAGCCGGGTGAAAAACAGCAGAAGCTGTATGACGGCGGTAGTCTGCTGCTGCTTGTCGCTCCAGCGGCAGCAAGCGATGGATTCTCAAGTACCGTTTTGCCGGAAAGGAAAAGCGCCTCGCGCTTGGCATCTATCCAGACGTGCCGGCTGCCGCTGCCCGCAGACGGCGGGACGACGCCCGCGAAAAACTGGCGGCAAACATTGATCCGGGGGAAGCCAAAAAGGCCGGGAAACGCGCCGCCCGCCTTGCTGCTGCCAATTCATTCGAAGCCGTCGCGCTGGCGTGGATGGACGAACGCGGCCAATCCATGGAGGTCGGCCAGTATGAAAAGACGCTGGCGCGCTTCAAAAACGATGCGTTCCCCTGGCTTGGCAAGCGGCCTATTACCGAAATTGATGCACCCGAGATTCTGGCGGTTCTTAAGCGCGCCGATAACCGGGGCGCTCGCTTTACCGCTCACCGTCTGCGCAGTGAAATAAACCGCGTGTCCCGCTTCGCGATCAAGGAAGGCTATTGCAAAGCCGATCCGGCACGCGATCTCATTGGCGCGATACCGCCCTCACAGACAACGCATTTCGCCTCGATCACCGAGCCCGGCAAGGTTGGAGAGATGTTGCGGGCCTTCGACGCCTTTTCCGGCACGCGTTCCCGGTTTTGTGTGCGCTCAGGCTCGCGCCCGCGTCCCGGCGAACTGACACGGGCTGAGTGGACACAGGTCGATCTGGACAAGGGCGAATGGCGGTACCGCGTCACGAAAACCAACACGGATCATCTTGTGCCGCTCGCCATCCAGGCCATCGCTATCCTGCGCGAACTGAAGGCCATAACCGGTAACGGATGTTACGTATTCCCAGGCGCGCGATATCAAGCGCCCAATGAGTGAAGCGGCCATCAATGCCGCGCTTCGACGGCTTGGCTACGATACCCGTACTGAGATTACCGGCCACGGTTTCCGGGCGATGGTGCGCACGATCCTGCACGAGGACTGGAACACAAGCCAGAAGTGATTGAGCATCAGCTTGCGCACGCTGTATCCGATAACGCTTGGCTCAGCGTACAACCGGACAAACTTTATCCGCGAACGCCGCGAGATGATGCAGGAGTGGGCCGACTACCTTGACCGCATCAAGGCCGGGTGCGAAGTTATTCCGATCACGACGGGGCTGTAGCCTAGCGGCCCGCAGCGGGGCGCAGTCTGTTTGGAAAACGCCGTCCGATGAAGGAAGCGCGGGCGACGCATGTCTTGAGCAATTGATACGTTACCAACTCAACCGCGCACAAACAGATTTCTATGAAACTCAATTAGCGCCCATTTCATTCGAAATCATTTCAAGCTCGCTTGCCCTATCAAACACGGATCGCAGTATAAAATCGAGGCTTGTTGCCCTTGTTGTGCCAAAAGAACCCGATACGTGCTCTGAAAGGAAATTGTAGTTATCGTCCCTCCATGCAATCCATTCATGCTGAATTTTTTCCAAAAATGCTCTTTCTTCAGGTGCTAGCCTTTTTGCAACATTCGCATAAGCAATATTTAATCGCTTCTTTTGAACTGCAATTTCGGCAGTGGCGCAATCGGCTTGGCCATCTGAATTGGATGCCGTCTTACTGCACTGCACGAATTGTTGCGAATAATGCCGCTCTTCCGCGCTGACAGCAGATGATAAAAAATTACAAAAATAGTACCAATTTTTAAGTATTTCATATCTAAATACATTCTAAGATGATGGGCCAGATTTTATGATGCGGTTAATTCTTCCAATGGCGCCCCGAAAATGTTAGCGGATGCGCGCAGTTCAAACACCGCCCTTGTCTATCGAACGCAATATATCCCGGAGACTGTTCGTTGCAACGGCACACGGTTTCCGTTCCAGCTTCCGCGACTGGGCGAGCGAACACGGTCACACCCTCGATCTCGCAGAACGTGCCCTTGCCCATACCGTCGCGAACAAGGTTGAAAGCGCTTACCACCGAACCGATTTGCTGGAAGTGCGCCGCCCGATGATGGAAGCGTGGGCGGCGCATTTGTGCGGTACGGCGGAATGATTGTTGGTCCCGGCGGTTGCGAGCAATAGCAGCCGTGACTATAGACGTCAAAAACCAAAATCGAGAACTACTGCTGATGCGGTGCAATGCCCAAGCCAGTTGGCTTTAGTCTGTCGGATTGCACCCACCCCGTCACATTAGCGTCGGTATTTACGTTTATATATACTACAGACGTAAAATTGTTGTACTCGGTATAGGCGTCCACTCGCTCCCCGGGAAGTATAAAAACGCCAGCAATTTTGCATTTTTTATCTGGCGCCGAATAGAATTGCAGCCGCCCCTTCCCGATGACTTGTCGCTCAGAATCATCGCCCGGAATATAAACTCCATTCTTAATCGAGTAATTATTGAATTCTTTGCAATTCGCATGCGCCACATTGCCAAAAAAAATCAGGCATAACAATAATAACGTAATACTCGCCAATGCCTTCCTTGTAGATCTGTTGTCAATTGGGTGCAACATGTCTGGAATCCATTCAAAAATTGTCATATTGGGTGAGGTTGTTCGGATTTATGTACCCATCTATCAGTTTTTGACCATAGTTGGGCTCGGTTGCGTAGTGGCCGGTTAGTCCGTTGGCAAAGCCATAGGGGTTGGGCAGCATACTTCTCGCGTGCGTGTAGGCGCGCCCCGTAGCCAACAGGCGACCGTGGTAGTCAAAAGCATCCGCGATACTGGAGAATTTCCTAAATGGTTGTGGTATGTGAATTCGTTGCCCATGCACAACCTCCGTTGCCATTGCATTCACAAAGTTTCCGTTGGCAATGTCTTGTGAATTTGCCTTAATTCCAAAAGGATTGTTGCTGTCTGCCGGCATATGTTTTCCGTAGCCGCTCTCGAATGCCCATTGAGCCAGGCTGACGGAAGCTGGAATTCCCCACTTGGCCTGCGCTTCTTGTGCGGCTTCAATAACATCTGACGGAAATCGCCCATTACCTTGTGCTTGTCGCCATCCCTTAAAAAAATTCCCGATCAGCCCAATCGGATGGATATGGAACACATCGGGACTGGACGGGAAGGGCTGGCTGACCTTGCCCTGTACCTCATCCCACCAGGCAAGCTTGCTGATGCGTTCAATTTCGGCGGCGTGATACGGCGACGGCTCGCTACGCGTCACCAGTTGGGCGAACAGTTCCCGATAGCTTTCCTCACTGGCCCATTCGCTGCGGTGTCGTGGAATCAGGCGCGACGCGCGAAAACGCAGCCACCTGTTCGCCCCGTGCGACAGCAGTTCGTCGGCGGCTTCCTTTTCGTTACGCGCGGGTGACATGGCACGGTAGACACCCGTCGCCAGCGGCTTGAGTTTGCCCACGTCGGACAGATCGGGCTTGCCTGCGTCCAGGACATAGTCGAGCCAGGCATCTGCCGAGCCAAACAGCGTCGGATTGTTCGCATCGGAATCCGTGAACATCTCGAAATCGATCCAGTGGCCTGGGGATTCGCGCGTCACCCGGCCAGCAGGGGTCTGCCGGTTGCGCACCCAGCCCGTGATATCCGCGTAGCGGCTGTCCGCGCTGGTGATTTTCCACCAGGGTTCGCCCTTGCCGTGGTTGAAGGGATCGTCATCGACGGAGCCCTTGCAGTCAGCGGGCAGCGCGTCCAGTACGCACTGGCTGTAGACCTGCACAATAGCCGTGCGGGGCGCATTGGCCCCCTCCTGCCTGACCGATGGACCGGCGTACAGTTTCACGCTCCGGTCGATACGCAGGATAGGCCGCTCACTGTGATAGTCCGCTTTTGCTGCCGCCCGGCTGGCTTCGATGTAGGCTGGCAGCGTGCCATCGCAGAACACCTCGATATGCACTATCCGGTTTGGCTGCGCGGGGTCCGCCGTGTGCCAGTATGGCCCCAGGTACCCAATCAGGTCGCCCGCACCGACCTTTACCGGATGGGGTGGAATCACCACGCGGTCAAACGCTGAATCGGGCATGACCTCGCGCACCACGGGGTCGCCGGGCTCGCTGCCCATGAAAATCCAGCCGCCAACAGCCTCGTACGGCCCGACAAACCGGCCGTCCTGCGGGGGGTATGGAGACGGACCTTCGACGGCGCTGACCTGCCCCCAGTCACCGTCGCGGCGCCCGATCGTGGCCCGCGCACCGTGCGGCAGGATGCACAGAATGGTCCCGTGCTGCTTTGATGCGCGCACCCTCAGCCCTGCGCGGTCCGGCGCGGATGGTTGCCCCTGGCTGGCGGGGTGGGGGCGGTCCTGGGCGTAGGACGTTACCTCGACCTGCGTACTCCAGTAGCCGGGGCGCGGCTGGGACGGCTCGCACTCGTAATCCGCGAAGCCCTGAAGGTGCATGTAGAGGCTGAAGAAAGACAGCCGGTTTCCGGCGGGATATTCGAGCGTATGGCGCACCAGTGCAAAGCTGGTGCTGTACGGCACGTTCAGTTCCGGCTGTCCTTCGCTTGCCGGAATCCTGCTCGTGGGGCTGATACGATCAAGCCGGTAGGCAATGACCTCGCCATCGGCCAGGCAGCGCACGCCATGTTTGAGGTCCAGCATCGGGCCCGCGCCATCCGCAGACACATGGATGCCGCCATGCCACAGGCCGGACGGACTCGCGGCAAAGTTTCCGCCCGGCTCGTTCATCAGCCAGGCATGAAACAGGTGTTCATCGATGATGGTCTTGCCCTTTGCGTCGCGAAACGGAAAGGCGAACCGCAATGGTTTCGGCGTTGTACTGGTCGGCTGCGGTGTCCGCGGGTTATTCGAGGCGGGGCTGCTCGTCATGGATTCGGTGCGCTCCTGGGTGAATAGGGACGCACCACGCTATGACGACCAGACGGTCAGCGTCAATTGGCCAATGTCTGAATTTGTGCAAAGAATTGTCAATCATCTAGCGGGCCTCCTGCCGCCGCGCTGACGGGCGGCAGGGTTAAAGTGAGTTTGCCAAACCGCTTTAACCGGAAGGAGGCCATGATGAACTATAGCGGCATTGACCTGCATTCGGCAGCGTATTCGGCCGGCCGCTGGAACGCCCGGTGCTCCGCAGATTGCTGCCGTTTGCGAAAGGGAATCATGGCGGCGTGACGTTGCGCCTTGTGCCGTTCAGGTTTTCATCGAACCGAGAGTTCTCAGCTTCAAGCTTCGTC
This sequence comes from Paraburkholderia sp. BL10I2N1, assembly GCF_004361815.1. Lineage (NCBI taxonomy): Bacteria > Pseudomonadati > Pseudomonadota > Betaproteobacteria > Burkholderiales > Burkholderiaceae > Paraburkholderia > Paraburkholderia sp. BL10I2N1. Next base: position 3,034,637 of record NZ_SNWA01000001.1, read on the forward strand.
GAACCGGCTCCACACAATTCTTCGGACGTCCCCCGAACTGGGTTCTTGCAGGGACGCGTAACACCGACTGGGAGAGGTCCGATTTACGTAAAGCGCCGAAGCCACGCCAGATTGTCTGGGAATTTAATGAGACCCTGGGTTACGGGATGCACCTCCATTAACAGATCCATCAGTTCGGTCATTTGAATGACCGTGTGAGCAGAGAAAAGCCGATCACACCAGGTCATGCGCGGCGAGCCGTAGGCGCGTTTGACCCCGGTGTGAATCGTCCGAATCAATGTGAGCAACTGCGCATCGGTTAGCCGCTGACGCTCGGGCGTGCCGCCGCGCTTCCAGGAGCGATAGCCGTTCACGCCTACGCTAAGGACCTCGCACAGCGCCAACACGGGATACTGCCGGCACTGCGCGTCAATTCAGGCGAACTTCACAGGCGGTCCTTGGCGAAGAACGCCGCCGCTTTTTTTGCGATTTCCAGCTCCGTCTGCAAGCGCTTGTTCTCCGCTCGCAGATGCGAGAGCTCCATCTGTTCCGTCGTGACGACCTTCGTACCAAGGCCATTCAGCTTGCCGGCCTCGAAAGCCTTCAGCCAGTTGCGCAACGTCTGCATCGACATGCCTGGTTGCACGGCTGCTTCCCTTGAACTCCGCCGTGTAAACCTGGTGCGGTACCTTGAACGTGTCTTCTTTCCTGCTTTTGGGTCGAGTTTATACACGACCTACTGGAAGGCGAAATTTCAGGGGAAGTTCAGCCTGCCAGTCGATAATTGTCGTCCATGCTGATCCGTCCGATAATCTCGCTATCGAATCGAGGAACGAATGGACCGGCTGACTGGCATTGGGGTGTTTGTCGCCGCTGTCGATGGAGGCAGTTTTGCCGCCGCTGCGCGACGTTTCGGGTTATCCGCCGCGATGGCTGGCAAATACGTCAGCGCGATCGAGGCTGAACTGAATGCGAGGCTGCTTCAGCGCACAACGCGCCGTCTAAGCCTGACTGATATCGGTCAAGGCTATTACGAGCGATGCAAACAGATTCTCGAAGCTTACGACGAAGCAAATCGCGAGGCGAGCGATTCTCACGGAACGGCCCGTGGCGTGCTGCGGATTGCCGCTCCCGTCACTTTCGGGGCAGTGCATCTCGGTGTAGTCGTCGCGAAATATCTGGAAGAACATCCGCACGTCAACATCGAAGTGTCGTTGAGTGACCGCTATGTTGACCTGCTCGAAGCTGGCGTAGACCTTGCCATACGAATCGGGCGTCTACCCGATTCAGGGCTTGTTGCACGCCGGCTCGCGCCGTGTCGAATGGTCATCTGCGCGTCGCCAGACTACCTTAAACGTCACGGAACGCCGCGTAGTCCGGACGACTTGCGGCAAGCACAGCGACTCACGTTTAGTGAAGCTGTGTCCGCCGGCGACTGGACGCTGGTCGATGCGAAGCGTCGTGCACACGTCATCGGCGGCCCATGCCGGATGGCAGCGAACAATACCCAGATGCTGCTTGCAGCCGCGCTCGCAGGAGCCGGCGTCGCCTATGGCCCGACGTTCGTGTTTGGCGAACAGATCGCGCTTGGGAATCTCGTCGCGCTGCTGCCGGCGTACCACACATCGGAACTGGCGATCCAGGCTGTCTATCCGAGCGCACGTCATATGCCTCTCAAAGTGCGCCACTTCCTCGACTATCTGGTAGCCGCATTCGGCGACGAGCCGCCGTGGGATCACATTCAGCCACAACGCGCTGTCCGCGCGCGTCGTTCCCCTGGCAAGCCCAAACGCGCGGGATCATCGACGCCGAAGCCGTGAGTCGAAGGGGTGCTCATCCCACGTCAGGCGAAGGATCCGCGGTGCCTCGCGAACTGCGCGCAGGCCTCGCGACGGCACCTTCGGCGGCTTAGCTGATTCCGGGCGGGTTGGAGATCCGCAGCTTCCATACCCCGTCACCGCCTCGCGCCATTACCTGCGTGGCTGTGCCGCGTTTGCTGGCGTGTTGGCCATCAGGCAGCGTCATGCTCAACGTCCAGTCGAGCAGTACCAGCGCGATGTCGTCGCTGACCAGCGATAGCCGCACATGGTTGTGGATGCGTGGACCTGCCTTCAAGAGTTCCGAGAACTGACGGCGCAATTCCGGAAGGCCGTTTGCAATGCTTTCACCGTCCCCCATCCGCATCGTCGTACTATCGTTGAACAAGCCGATCACGGCGTCGAGATCACCGGCGTTGAATGCGGCATCGAAGGCGGCCGGAACCTGCTCCGGCGTGTTCGGCGCGGCAGCGCTGGATTCCAGTCCGGCAACGAACTGCCGGATAGTTGTCGCGAGCGCAGACGGAGCCTCGAGCGGCGACAGGTGTCCCGTACCCGGCAGTGCATGCATGCGTGCGCCTGCAATCCGGGGCATCAGTTCTTTCTGCAACGTTTCGACGCGATCGACCTGGTCCAGTTCGCCTGCAATCACCATGACAGGCACATTGATGGAAGCGACGTCGCCCGTGATGTCTTCAAGCATTGCCGCATTGGGCCAGGCTGCCTTGGCTTGCGGCGCGCCGCGCAGACTGTCGGCGATGACCTGCTCACGATAGATTGGCTTGAGCGGGTTCGCTGAGAGTACGTTGTCCAGCACCCACGCGATGGATTCGCGCGAATCGTAGGTTGTGGTCATCGCTGCACGCTGCTCGTCGGGAAGAACCATCGGCGAAGGCGGGGACGGCGCGACCAGCACAAGCCCCTCCAGTCCCGCAGGTCGGCGCGACGCGAGCAATTGCGCGGCTTTCCCGCCCATTGAGTGACCGACCAGAACGTAGTGCCGCAGATTCAGCGCTTCGATGACACCCTGTGCGTCGTCTGCCAGATCGGTAATCGTGTAGCCATCCTCTGGCGCATCCGAATCGCCCCATCCACGGTGGTCGGTGGCGATCGTGCGGTACTGGCCCGAGAGCTCGCCAACCACGCCGTCCCATGTGCGAGACGACCCGCCCCAGTAGTGAAGGAACACGAGCGCCAGTTTGCCGTCACCCTTTTCCTTGACGTGAATCTTCGTGCCGTTGACCCGGATATCCATTGCAATGCCCCTTCATCTAGTGTGCCGACGGCACGATGGTGAATCGGTTCGGGCTGAACCCGAACCTTAGAGGCATCTTAGATTCCGTCGCTTCGCTTGATAATTACCGTTTCCCGATTATCTGTCGATCATGGAGAGATCGAATCGAGAGGCGGCTATGCGGAGGGAGTTAGATAAGCCATGGCATCTGTGCGAGCAGAGATCTCGCCCGGAATATCGGCCTGACCAACGGCGACTGTGATCGAGTCCTGATGAACGTCCAGACCTACGTACAGCGTGCTATCGTTTTCCATGCTGGCGCGTTTGGGTCTTCCCAACGGAGATTCCGAACGGTACCTGGGGCAGTCGTGGCGCCATCTGGACGCTGCCCGACATTCATGCACTTCTTGCGGGTGAGCCCGAACGGAGCTTCGGCGAGGAGCGACTCGCGCGCACACCGCGAAAAGGCACGCATCACGCTGGAACCCGCTGTCGATGCTGATAGCGCTGGAATGGCCAAGGTGTAGCAGCGTCCCTCATTTTCTGTTCAGAAGGAGGGGGGATACCTGCGCTCGCTCGCTGACAATGTTCATACAACCGATGGAGAACCTGACATGAAGTTCAACGATACGGCGACAGTTTTGGCTCCCGCAGGCGCGCCGCCGCTCTGGCTGGCCAGGTTAGCCGAAAATGCGACGCTTGAGGCGACCGTCCTGAAGCGTCCGGTCGAAGGGCGGGCTGACATCCTGTCGGTCATCAAGCACGCGGTCTCGCTCTACGAGTTCCAGCATCACAGCTACAAGGGCGAGATAGGCAACGGACTCTACATGGAGTCCTACCGCTCGCAGATTCAGGGCGTGCCGATCGAGACGCTGCTCGTGGCCCACCTGAACGAACAGGGTGAGGCTGATTCTGTGGTGATCAACCATCGCCCGCTGAAGGCGGCGATGCTGTTTTCGAAACTGATGTGGGAGCGGGTTGACGAGCGGTTCCGTGACCTCTATCTGACCGGACCGGAAGCCGACGCCGTGAATGCGGCCTCCGGTGCGAGCTGATCGTTTCGGCGCAGAATTTATTAATTCTTCTGGAGTATTGACCACTCTGGATTGACTGTTCTTCCTCCATTCGATGTCCCACGGGTCGGGGACGAACCCGATGGCGAAATCGCACAACGCGCGTCTTTCCTCTTCCTCCACCGACCTGCCGCGGTACCGGATCATTCCTTCGGTTCCAGAAGGGCAATACACCGATGCTGCGCGTGAGATCCTCGTTACGGAAATTGCCGAAGCTAGCGCTCGAGCTGAAGGCGTGACGTTCGAGCAGGTAGCACCACGGGTGTGGCGTGAGGCACCGGTAGGTGCCTCTGACGCTATCTCCCGGCTTCCCTGACGGCGGATATCTACCAAGGCGGTGGTACGTCGTAGTTGTCGACAGTGCTGGCGAAATCAGACCATCGCACCGAGCACGTCATACAGTTCAGCGGCGGACATAAGTATCCACTTAAGCATGACGCGGTGCGCGCTCGGGGCAAGAGTGGATCCGCCGTGCGCGCTGACGCGGTTGCGCTTTGTATCGCAATGTATCTGCTCGGCGCCCTGATACGTGCACTTACAAAAACCACCCTTCCTCGACACATGAGGGATACGTCTGCGCGCTCAAATACGTCCATCGCGCGGTGCGCCGCACAGCAACGTAGATGTCTCGATCACCCTCGTTCAAACCGGATGAATCGCTGGCAGTCTGAAATTTGTCCTTCAATGTATTGCATATGCAACATGAGTCGACCATGACTTTAGACGTCCAACACAAAGCCGGTGATGCCGTGAGCAGGGAGATCGCGCGGAACTGTCTGCTCACGCGTACGCGGCAGATTTCCAGGGTCTTGACCGCGATCTACGACGAGGCGCTGCGGCCGTTTGGCATCAACGCCTCTCAATTCACCCTGCTTGTACTCATCGTCGAGTTTGGACCACTCAGCCGGTCGGACCTCGGGCGCAGGAATCATCACGACCGGTCGACGCTGACAAGGAATTTGCAGCCCCTCATCTCGCAGGGGTTGGTTTCCGAAGGTATCCCTGGAAACGATGGTCGCAGTCGCCCCCTTTCGCTGACGGAACAAGGCAAAGCATTGCTTCGAAGCGCCGCGTCCGCGTGGTCGGCTGCGCAGACAAAAGCCAGGGCCCTCATCGGAGAGGTCGGTGCCAACGCGCTCATGGGCATCGCGGGCGAGTTGCCACGTCACGTGAGCTGAATTTTTATCGCCAATGTTGCATATGCAACACAGCAAGGGCGCTTTGTGCCCGTTCTTACCAGCAAAGGAGTTTGCAATGAAAGTCGTCAAAGCCGCCGCGGTCCAGATCAGCCCTGTCCTCTACAGCCGTGAGGCAACCGTCGAAAAGGTCGTGCGGAAGATCCACGAGCTCGGTCAGCAGGGCGTGCAGTTCGCCACGTTCCCGGAAACCGTGGTGCCTTACTACCCGTACTTTTCCGCAGTGCAGACAGGCATTGAGCTTCTGTCCGGCACTGAGCATCTCAGGCTGCTCGATCAGGCCGTGACAGTACCGTCTCCCGCGACCGACGCAATCGGCGAGGCGGCCCGGAAGGCGGGCATGGTGGTGTCCATCGGCGTCAATGAGCGTGATGGTGGAACCATCTACAACACTCAACTACTCTTTGACGCCGACGGCACGTTGATCCAGCGCCGCCGCAAGATCACGCCTACCCATTTCGAACGCATGATCTGGGGTCAGGGTGACGGGTCGGGCCTGCGCGCTGTCGACAGCAGGGTAGGCCGGATTGGCCAGTTGGCCTGCTTTGAGCACAACAACCCGCTGGTGCGCTACGCGTTGATTGCCGACGGCGAGGAGATCCATTCCGCCATGTATCCAGGTTCCGCTTTCGGCGAAGGATTTGCCCAAAGGATGGAAATCAACATCCGCCAGCATGCCCTGGAGTCTGGCGCCTTCGTCGTGAACGCAACGGCCTGGCTGGACGCCGACCAACAGGCGCAAATCATGAAGGACACCGGCTGCGGGATCGGTCCGATCTCGGGCGGCTGCTTCACCACCATCGTGGCACCTGACGGCACGCTGCTGGCGGAACCGCTCCGGTCGGGTGAGGGCGAGGTCATCGTCGATCTCGACTTCACGCTGATCGACCGACGCAAGTTGTTGATGGACTCCGCCGGCCACTACAACCGCCCCGAACCGCTCAGTCTCATGATCGACCGTACCCCGACCGCGCACATTCACGAACGCGGCGCGCACGCCAAATCGATCGCCGAACAAGGCCCGGACGATCTGCGCACCACGGTTGCCTGAGTACAGCGAAGCAACCGCGGCACACCCGCGCGCATCAACCACAGATGCCTTCCTTCAATTAACTATCTACATGGATGGAGATGTACTTGAAAGCCATTGCCAGGCTTGCCATTGCGAGCGCTGCATTTGCCGCTCTTATGGTGGCCGCCTCCCCGAGTTACGCCGAGCCGACGTCCAATGCCCACACTGACGCGGCGCTCGTACAGAAGACCACTGCGGCGAAGGTCACCAACGTATCAGATGCGGCGCTGGTGAAGTCGCTGCCCGGATTCAGGAACGGCTACGCCGAGGTCAACGGTGTGCGACTGCACTACGTCGTCGGCGGCAAGGGCGAACCGCTGGTGTTGCTGCCAGGCTGGCCCGAGACGTGGTGGGCGTTCCACAAGATCATGCCGGCGCTGGCTGAGCATTACACCGTCATTGCGGTTGACCTGCGCGGCATGGGTGCATCGTCCAGACCCGCCGACGGCTACGACAAAAAGACCATGGCGAGGGACATTTATGAGTTGGTCAAGTCGCTGGGCTATGACAAGGCCAGCGTCGCGGGGCACGACATCGGCTCGGCGGTGGCCTTCGCGTATGGCGAGAACTACCCGCAAGCCACCGGCAAGCTCGTGATGATGGAGTTACCGCACCCGGACGACAGCCTGATGTCGTTTCCGCTGTTGCCCGCGCAAGGCGCTTTCGGCGACAGGCTTGGCACGGCACGCCCGTACCTGTGGTGGTTCGCTTTCAACCAGGTCCAGGGGCTGCCGGAAAAGCTTCTGGCAGGACACATTCGGGTGGAACAGGACTGGATCTTCAACTACTTTTTGGTAGACGCAGGTGCCGTGGATGCGCGAGACCGCGCAGTGTACGAGCGGGCGTACAACACTGCCGACGCGATCCGTGCAAGCAACGCGTGGTATCAGGCTTTCCCCCAGGACGTGATCGACAACAAGGATTACGGCACGCTCCAGATGCCGGTCCTTGCACTAGGTGGTCCGGCCTACGGGTGGATGAAGAAGGTGATCGGGCAAAAGGCGGCGAATCTGACTGCGTTGAACGTGGAGAACAGTGGCCACTTCATTCAGGAAGAGCAGCCCGAGCTTGTCGCCAGAACGATGGTTGATTTCCTGCAAGGCGATCATCCGTGATCATTGAACAGATGACCTGAGGCAGCAAAATCAGCACGAATTTCGTGCTCGTATGTGCATATGCATAAATGTCTGGCCTGACATCAGGCGCGTACCGCAAACGAAACTGCGCAAGCCGTCTGATCTTGATCTATTTGAACCCAACGAAAAGGTAAACGATATGACGAATCAATCTACACATGACCGCCCGATCCTCGTAACCGGAGCGGCTGGCGCGATCGGCGGCATCGGTCGCAACGTCACCGAAATGCTCCTCGCCAAGGGGCACAAAGTGCGCGCCCTGGTGCGCCGTGAGGATGAACGCGCTGAAGAGCTGCGCCGGCTTGGCGCCGAGGTCATGGTGGGCGACCTTGCCGATCTCGCCTCGATGCATCGCGCGATCGAGGGCTGTTCGCGCATCTATTTTGGCATGTCGATCTCGGCGGCCTATCTGGAGGCGACGGTCAACATCGCGGCGGTGGCGCGCCATCACGGCGTCGAGGCCTTCGTGAACATGTCGCAGATGACGGTCACCGAAATGAGCATCACGGAGACCACCGACAGCCCTCAGCACAAGCTGCACTGGCTTGCTGAGCAGGTATTGGCATGGTCGGGGCTGCCGGTCGTCACGGTGCGACCCACGGTCTTTCTCGAAGGCTTCTTTCTGCGTCTCGCCGATGCAGGTGTGCGCGAACGCGACGAACTGGTGTTGCCGCTGGGCAGCAGCCGAACCTCCCCGATCTCGGCTGTCGATGTGGCGCGCGCCGTATCCGTCATCCTCGACGATCCGGCGCCGCACATCGGCCATATTTATAACCTGACCGGATATGAGTCGGCCGATCTTGCACACTACGCGCGCGCCTTTTCGGAGGCACTCGGCCGGACAATCCGCTACCGCGATGTGCCGGTTTCGGCGTGGGCCGACAAGCTCCGGGAAGCGCGCGTGCCAGCGCATCTCGTCGATCACCTCGCCGTGATGGCCGAACTTCATGCGCAGGGACGATACGACCGCATGACCGACGACCTGTTCAAGCTTACTGGCAATGCACCGACGAGCATGCACGACTTCGTGAAGCTCCACGCCGCCGAGTTCACTCGTGGTCAAGCCGCCGCTTAACGCCGTCCCATAGAGTCCGTTTTGTCCGGAACCGTCAACCACCATCACGTGCACCTTTGAGCGTAGCAACTCACCGATGCCGACGATGCTGGGCGGATTGCCCGGGCGCGCGAGGATGACCGCGGGCGGCAGATAGAGCGGTGCTGCCGTGGTTGCGACGATCTGTTCGCCGAACCTCACGATAAAGTCCGACATCATGTCCTCGGAACCCGAGTAGAAAAGATCGGCGTCAGTGGGCCGCGTCGGCCCACTGCGGTGTCGGACTGGCAGTTGCGTCGACTGAGACGCCGGTTTGACGAGAGAACTCGGCGGCAGCTGCCTTCATCGCTGGCGCGGGGCAGCCGGCGCCCTACACGTGGAGCGATTCTGTTGCCCGAGTCGCTCCGCTCACAAGAACTGCGGCGCCGAGTACGAAGGCTGCAAGAAGCCTGACTAAACCGGAAACGACATGCATGGGTATTGCGCCGTAAAAGAGAGACGCCCGCTAAGCTTTGCGCGGACTCGCGAAATCGCTTGTGGCTCGACGGAATGGTTTCACAGCGCCCATGACTCGATCCTCGGCTCAGTCGTCCACGGCGCTAGCCAGCTCTGGCACGCGGTTCAAAGACCTCACTAGCTCGCTCGGCACGCGCTGCGACGGGTGCGGTGCCGGAAACACGCGCAACGCCCGCGGCACGGCGGTCACACCATCACCGACGGCAAGACGCAGATCGCGCCATGCTTCGCGATCGAGTTCGGCTTCGAGCACGGTGCCTTCGCGGCCTTCGAGCTCGACCCGCACCGAGCCGCCCAGCGTGACCACGCGCCGCACGCCCACCCCGATGCCATCGCGATGGCTGTCGGTCTGCGGATACAGTTGCAGATCGTGCGGCCGCACATACGCAAACGCGGGGCCTTCGAAGCCCGCCTCGATCGGCACCGGCAGCGCCGCCCCGTCGACCACGAAACCGCGGCGATCCACCTTGCCCTGCAGACGGTTGGCCGCGCCGAGGAATTCATGGACGAACGACGTCTGCGGATGATCGTACACCTCCTGCGGACTGCCGACCTGCTCCACGTGTCCGCGATTGAGCACGACGATGCGGTCGGCGACTTCCAGCGCTTCTTCCTGGTCATGCGTGACGAAGATCGTTGAGATATGCAGGTCGTCGTGCAGACGCCGCAGCCAGCTGCGCAGCTCCTTGCGCACCTTCGCGTCGAGTGCGCCGAACGGTTCGTCGAGCAGCAACACTTTCGGCTCGACGGCGAGCGCGCGGGCCAGCGCGATGCGTTGCCGCTGGCCGCCCGAGAGCTCCGACGGAAAGCGTTGCGCGAGCCGGTCGAGCTGCACGAGCTGCAGCAGTTCATGCACCTTCTCGCGGATCACCGCTTCCGAAGGCCGCTGCCGGCGCGGCTTCACACGCAGGCCGAAGGCGACATTCTCGAACACCGTCATATGACGGAACAGCGCGTAATGCTGGAACACGAAGCCCACCTGCCGCTCACGCGCGCCCACCTGCGCGACGTCCTGGCCCTGCAGCACGACCTGGCCGGCATCCGCATGGTCGAGGCCCGCGATCACGCGCAGGAGGGTCGTCTTGCCGCACCCGGAAGGCCCGAGCAGGGCAACGAGCTCGCCCGGCGGAAAGTCGAGCGAGACGTTATCGAGCGCGGTGAAATCGCCGAAGCGCTTGCGCAGGTGACGAACGGTGATGCCCATGGACTGCTCCTTACTGAACCGGCTGGCCGGCCACCCGCGACGGCGCCGGCGACTGGGTGACAGGACCGGAGTGCGCAGGAAGATCCCGCGCGCTGGCCAGCTCCGCCGACATATGACGTTCCGCGAGCAGCTTGAGCGCCAGCGTGAGCAGCGCCAGCAGCGCCAGCACGGAGGCCACCGCAAACGCCGCGGAAAAGTTGTATTCGTTGTAGAGGATCTCGACGTGCAGCGGCATCGTGTCGGTCTGGCCGCGAATATGCCCGGACACCACCGACACCGCGCCGAACTCGCCCATCGCGCGCGCATTGCAGAGAATCACGCCGTACAGCAGACCCCACTTCACGTTGGGCAAGGTGACGCGGCGAAAAACCTGCCAGCCCGACGCACCGAGCACATGCGCGGCTTCTTCCTCGTCGTTGCCCTGCGCCTGCATCAGCGGAATCAGTTCGCGCGCGACGAACGGAAACGTGACGAACACCGTCGCGAGCACGATGCCCGGCACCGCGAAGATGATCTGCACGTTGTGCGCTTCGAGCCACGGACCGAACCAGCCCTGCGCGCCGAACATCAGCACATAGATCAGGCCCGAGATGACGGGCGACACCGAGAACGGCAGGTCGATCAGGGTCGTCAGCAGCGCCTTGCCGCGGAATTCGAACTTCGCGATGCACCACGACGCCGCGAGTCCGAACACGAGGTTCAGCGGCACGGCGATGGCCGCGGTGACCAGCGTCAGCCTGATCGCCGACAGCGCGTCGGGATCGGCGAGCGATTCGAAATAAAAGCCGATGCCCTTGCTGAGCGCCTGATAGAACACCGCAGCGAGCGGCACGACGAGAAACAGCGCCAGGAACAGCAGCGCGATGCCGGTCAGCAGCCAGCGCACCGCGCGCGGCTCGGTCACCGGGTCGGGACGGTGAACGGCGGTGCCGCTGTTGCGCGGCGTCGAGGCGAGCGTGGCAGGGGTGGCAGGGGTGCGGCTCATTGTGCGCCTCCACCGATCGCGACGGCACCCGCGCTGCCGATGCCCGTGGCCGGCGGCACCGCGCCGGATGCGCCGCGCCCCGTACGCCGCTGCAGATACCACTGCAGCGTGTTGACCGTCAGCAGCATGAAGAAGGAGACGACCAGCATCACCACGGCCAGCGCCGTGGCGCCCGCGTAGTCATACTGTTCGAGCTTCGTGATGATCAGCAGCGAGGTGATTTCGGACTTCATCGGCGCGAAGGTGCGTACCTCGCATCCCGTCCCGTCGATTGCGGCGCCGGGAGCCCCATCAATGCCCAACGGGCGTCAGCAGTCCTGGCCTTACCTGGCCTTACCAACCCTTCAGGCGGACTTCCCGTCAGTCGATAGCTCATGTGGACCGGCAATGTCCTGCACGATGGGCTGCTCAATAGACGCACCCGGTGTCGTGCTCCCTTTGTACGCATGGCTGGTCCGACAGCGCAGAACGTCCAACAAGGAAATCCATGTCGCCTGAACCGAACCTGCCCGTCTCCCCGACGGATTTGAAGCCGACCGCAACGACTCCGCCGCCGAAGAAGCCGCACGCGCCGGACGACAGCTCATCGAACTCGTCGGGAAGCGGGGACGCTCTGCTTGCGGCGCTCCAGCAGACGCTGCAGCAAATGGGCATCGACCCGGACCGCATCCAGACAGGCAGTGCGACGGTCACGGACTCGGGCACGTCGCAGAACGGTTCGGACGGCACCGTGCAGAGCGCGCAAGCGGGGACGGCCCGGACCGCAAGCCAGCGATTTCTCGTGGCGTTGTATCAGGCACTCGTGTTTCAACACTCGCTCAGCACGCCCGTGCAGGAAGGCGGCCATACGGGGGCAACCGACGCCGTCAGCGCGGCGTATCACGACCTGGGCTCGTCGATCGGGCGACTCGCAACGACAGTCCGCGCCACGCTGCCGGATGTCGCCGCGACAAGCAACGAATGGGACTGGCAGCTCGACGACGTGACGACATCGAGCGCGGCTGATGCGACGGGCGGATCGAGCGACAGCGCGGTCACCGCACTCAACGATGCGCTGCAGGCGTATGCGGCGCCTGCAGCGGAAAACGCGGGCGGCATGGTGTCGCTTGCCGACGTGCTCGATGGTCTGAGCCGTGAAACGAAGGGTGTCAAATGGACGCCGATAGGACTGGTGGTCGACGTGACGATCTAGATCCCGCGGACTTCTTTTGAAGGGCGGCCGCACGCCGCCACGGCTCGACGTTTCAACCCGCTATTTGATCGACGCGTCGCTTCTTGATCGTGCGTTTGCTGGCCTCGTCGCAGGTTGTTCAGGGCTCTTCATCGACAACCCTCGCGAGTTTTCCGGCTGGCACGCTGGTCGGTACGGCCATCGGTATGAATGTGTTGTCCTGCACAACCCTGTGCCATTGAGGCATGTGCCGAAGACGGATATGACCGGGCAATCCGGCACTCGCGGCCGGGCGGCCCCTGTTTAGGAGCTCAGGATCACCCACATTTTTCGTGAGCCAACTTATTCGTCTTGCCTGAAGATGCGATACATCTCGGTGATCTCGTGCAGGACGAGAAATCCACGCCACATGACGGTGGGACCGGGTGGGTGGTCATGCTTGCGGTTCAGGTACCCACCGAGTTTTGCAATCCACAGCACGACCTCACCGAGTGAAGGTATTGCAGTCGGTGGTTTTGACGTGCGATGGGTGCGGCTATGAAGCGCGCGCCATTCGTCTGGTTGCAGAAGGACTTCGCACGACAGGTCCGGATCGGCACGACCCAGCAACGTCGCGTACATGATGCGCCAGCTGATCACCGCAAATAGCGCGGTCGACCGTACGAACCGCTCAAGGTTGCCGAACTGACGCTTTTCAATGCTGCAGCCACTCTTCAGTACGCGGTGCCACGACTCAATCGTCCATCGGCGGGCATACCAGCCGAGTCGTTCAAGGGTGTCCTCAAACGTGATCGTCGGCACGGAACTGAGCAGCATCCATTCGAGCGGCTCGATGTCCGCCGGCGGCGTGGTTTCAAGGGCATGGATCGCATAGACTGTGACCTCGGCGAGCCGGGATGAAGGCCGTTGCGGAGGCCTCAGTCGCACTGGCGTACACCGCAGTGTCAGACGGGCGACGCGCCTGGGTTGATTACCCACTGGCGGGACCTGTAACTCCGTTTCGCCCAGCGGGGCGGTCGCGGCAACGGCCTCCCAGAGGGAGTGCTCGGGGTTGACGGTCTTGCGATCCGACTTGGCTCGGATCAGCCACTCAACGCCTCGCGGACGCTCGGCCGTGAACACTTCGTAGAGGTCGCTTTCCCGGTCACCGATTCCAATCACCAGGGTCTCGGGACAGCGTGCCTTGAGGGCGCCCAGATGCGCGATGCCTTCGAGCCACTTGACGCTCTCCTTGTCTGCAACCGGAAGGTGCTTTCTCTGCTGCTTCTTGCCTAATTGCGCGTCGGGTCGCACCCAGGTCTTCATACCCAGCACACCCAGCGGCAAACCTTCTGGCGTGACGGCCAGCAGGCTGTGCAGCATGAAGCCGCGCGAAGCGTTGCCCGTGCCGTAGCCCAGTCCTTCGGTCGCTTTGAGGTGGCTCAGGTTGAATTCGGTCGTGTCCTGCACCGCAAGCACGACCGGTATGCGGGTCATGCGCCGCAGGGTCTGTTCAATGTGCGGAGCAAGTACGCCATCCGTATCGACCTGTTCGTTGTCGAAAAAACGATAGGCTGCCTTGAGCTCGGCAGCATTGAGCGAGCGCGGGAATGGGCAATCAGGACTACTTGCCAACCGTCGCGCCAGCGCGACCAGTCGGCTCGTCAAACGGGCATCGCCCAGATTGGCCGCACCGAATTCGGTATCGGCCCAGTCAGCGTTATCGTCTATGGAAGGCAACGGCGTGTCGTTTTACAGGCAATACACGCAAGTTAACATCGCCTGACTCAGTTTACAAGCGCGATTCAGCGAAAAGATGTGGGCGATCCTGAGGTTTAGGAGAGGAGGGAAGAGGTTATGCAAATCGGCAACTCGAACACTGTTGTTGCGCCCGGCAACGCCGGCTCGTCATCGGCAGCGCGGCGGTCGGTGGCGGGCGCGGACGTGGCTGCGCAAGCGGAGTCCGCCGGCGACGATGCGCGCGAGGCGGTTGGGGCGGTTGAGCCGGTCGTGGCTGCGTCACACGATTCGGCCGTGAACATTTCGGCTGCGGGCGTCGCAGCGGCATCGCACGACACCAGCGGCAGTCAGCAGGGTGACACGTCGGATTCGAGCGCGGCAAAGGACAGGGGCGACGATCAGGACGACCCCGCGCAGGTGTCGTCGGTGAAGTCGTTCGCCTATGGCGCGCTAGGCCTGGAGCGGCCGGACCAGCCCAAGGAAAACAACAACACGTGCTACTCCGCGGGAAAGTGGCTGGCCGCTGGACTCACTCTTGGCGGAATCATTTCCCTGCTCGTGTGAACCGGCAATCGATGGAGCAAGGTCGGGGTCTCGACACTGCTTCGGACGCCGACAGAGTCCTCGCTTACTGTGCTGTCCCGCGAGGCGGTGCAGGCGGATGCTTTGCCAGTGCCGTCAGGTCTTCGTCGAGACTCGTGCGTATGGTCGCGATGGCCTGATCGGCGTTGGCCGGGCGCAACTGGTTGCGGGCGAGTGCGTCGTACACGTAATGGCGGATCGCGGGATCCTGGGTCTTTTGCAGCACGTCGTGATACACCGTGTTCATTTCGTCTTCGCGCCCGCTCAGGTCGTAAAGCCTTTGCAGATGTTCGAGATCGTTGACGACGGCGAAGCCCGGTCCGGGTGGCATGCGCTCATGACCCCGAGGGCCGTCGTCGATGCCTGGCGGCGGGGTTTGCGCAAATGCGGTGCAGGCGCCGGAGACCAGTAGCGCGGCGAGCAGGAGAGTCTGGGCAATCGGTTTCATGGCTGTCAATCGAAGCGACCGCAGGGTGCGGTCGGAAAAATAACGATAGCAAGTCCGTACCCTCGACAGGTTACGGACGGCGGCTAAGAGCCTTACCGACGCTTTCCGTTCCGTGGGCAACGGCGCATGTTCTTTGCCAAACGGAACAACCCCGAACGCCTGAAACTCCTATCGAGCGTGCATTCTCTCGCGCTTTATGCGAGGGCGCGTGACAGCGTGGCCGCACGATTTATTTTCGACATGTTGCGATGCCGCATAACTTGTCTATAATCGGGTTATTACCTAGGTAGTAACCCTTATCGAGGAGTTCAGCATGAACAACATCACTGCCGTCTCTGCCCCCGCCGCATCAACCTGGTTTGCACGCCTGCGAGCCGCTGCACGGCACGCACTCAATCTTCATCTGCAGACCTGCGCGATCATTGCCGAAGCACATCGCCGTCCGCAGTAAGTACTGTCGTAGCGCGAGGGCCTCCCAACTGACTGCCTTCGTCCCATCCCCCCATCGACCTCCACCATCTCACCCTCTGAAGAAGGGATCGCGCTGGCCGCGCGACCTCCGTCGCAGTCAGCGTCCCAGGCGACGCGTCGCGCGTGACCCGGTTGTCGCCGAACAGTCGTGCAGCGGATCTTGCCTCGTCCTGCGATACTTTCATCCGGGTGTACAGGCAATGTCTCGGCCCGCGGTTCCACGGCCCCCTCACACAGCGAGTGAAGTCCCATCATGAAGGCATCGCGCCGTAGCTTTCTCATCTTTAGCGTGGGTATCGGTTCGTCGCTTGCGTTATCCGGCGTCGCATTCGGCGAAGACCCGAAACTCAGCGAAGCCGACCCGGCCGCGCAAAAGCTTGGCTACCGGGTCGACGCCAGCAAGGTCGACAAGACCCGCTTTCCGAATTTCGTCGCCGGGCAGGATTGCAGCAACTGTTCGCTGTATCAGGGCAACGCCGGTGAAACCTACGGTGGCTGCGTGCTGTTCGGCAACAAGCAGGTCGCGGCCCGCGGCTGGTGCAGCTCATACACTAACTCGTAAGCAAAAGCGGGTATCCCGGTCACCGGCGAATGCGATAATCGACGCTGCTGCCATCACGCATACCGGAGACTACCTTGAGCCGCATTGACAATCCCTTGCACGATCAGGAGGCCGGGTGTGTCGACTCGACCCAGGACACCACCCGTATCGACGACGTCCGCATCGGTGCGGTACGTCCGCTGATCTCGCCTGCGCTCCTGCAGGACGAACTGCCTGTCCCGCCGACAGTTCAGACGCTCGTCGAGAACAGCCGCTCGGCGATCGCGGATGTCCTTCATGGCCGCGACGACCGGCTCGTCGCCATCGTCGGCCCGTGCTCGATCCATGACCATGACCAGGCGATCGAATATGCGCACCGCCTGAAAGTGGCCGCCGATGCGCTGCGGGAAGACCTGCTGATCGTCATGCGCGTCTACTTTGAAAAGCCGCGCACGACGGTGGGATGGAAAGGTTATATCAACGACCCGCAGCTCGACGGCAGCTTTCGCATCAACGAAGGCCTGCGTCGCGCGCGCGAACTGCTGCTCGAAATCAGCGGCCTCGGCTTGCCCACCGCCACGGAATTTCTCGACCTGCTGAGTCCGCAATACATCGCTGACCTGATCGCCTGGGGGGCCATCGGCGCGCGGACCACCGAAAGCCAGAGCCATCGCCAGCTTGCGTCGGGCCTGAGCTGCCCAATCGGCTTCAAGAACGGCACCGATGGCGGCGTCCAGATCGCTGCGGATGCGATCGTCGCCGCGCGCGCGAGCCATGCCTTCATGGGCATGACGAAGATGGGCATGGCGGCGATTTTCGAAACGCGCGGCAACGACGACGCCCACGTGATCCTGCGTGGCGGCAAGAAGGGGCCTAATTTCGACAGTGCGGGCGTCGAGGCAAGCTGCGCGGCGCTTCGCGAACTGGGCCTGCGCGAGCAGGTGATGGTCGATTGCTCCCATGCGAACTCGGGAAAGTCGCATCTGCGCCAGATCGATGTCTCGCAGGATCTCGCCCGGCAACTGTCGCAGGGCGAACAACGCATCATCGGCGTGATGATCGAAAGCCATCTCGAAGAGGGCCGTCAGGACCTGAAGTCCGGTGTGCCGTTGCGGTACGGCGTGTCCATTACCGATGCCTGCCTGTCGTGGGCGCAGACAGCGCCCGTGCTGGATGCGCTGGCGCACGCCGTGCGCGAGCGGCGCACTCGCTGAGCGTTGCCCGAATGGCGCGCTGATGGTGCCGCGACGGTGCCCTGATGATGCCGGGCCGTGCCGGCCGGGGGCAATCCGCTGTCGTTTTCGTATCGAAGCTTCTCAAACCAGAACCATAAGAGGTAAAGGATGCAGTTGATCGGCATGATGGATTCTCCTTACGTTCGCCGCGTGGCCATTTCGCTCGCGGTGCTCGGTCTTCCGTTCGAACATCGGAGCGTGTCGGTGTTTCGCCAGTTCGACGAATTCGCGAAGATCAATCCCGTGGTCAAGGCGCCCACCTTCATCGAGGACGACGGCACCCAGTTGGTCGATTCCACGCTGATCCTCGATCACCTCGACCATAAGGTCGCCCCGGCGCGGCGGCTGATGCCGGAAGACCCGAAGGCGCGCCTGCAGGCATTGCGCATCATCGGTTTCGCGCTTGCCGCGACGGAGAAGGTCATGCAGAACGTGTACGAACGCAATCTGCGGCCGGCGGAGCGACAGCACGAGCCGTGGGTCGAGCGCGTCCAGACGCAGATGCACGCCGCGTTCGGGATTCTCGAGGAACTGATCGCCGGCAAGGCGGGCTGGCTCTGCGGCGACCGGCTGATGCAGCCGGACATTACGCTGGCGGTCGCCTGGCGTTTTACGCAGTTCATGCTCGGGGAGATCGTCGATCCGGCCCGTTATCCGGCGCTCGCCGCGTTTTCTGCCCGCGCCGAGGCGTTGCCGGAGTTCGTCGCGACCCCGCTCGAATGACGCGTTGAAGGGTTGCGCCCGCCGCCGGCCGGAGAACCGTCCGTCCGGCCGGCGCGACTGAACCCTGCGGCGTGCCCCAGCGAGGTGCGGGCGGCTGCGCCGGGCGGGCCTTGCCGCGCCGCGCAGCCGATTGTTCTTGTCCGCTGACAAGTGACTTCGCGTTTTGCACATTTATCTGTGGACATGCCCCTCATAGAATTGCTTCCATCGAAACGTTGGTTGCAGTGCGTTGCCGAATCGGCGCAGCGCGAGAGGAGCAGACATGAGAGACCTTATCGAACGGCAGCTTTATCACCCGGCAGTGGTGCTGCCGATGGTGTCGCTCATGCAGTTGATGGTGTCGCTGGATTTCAATCTGAGCCAGGTGGGGCTGGTCGTCGCGACCAAAGGCGCGCGCGCGGCAATCGAACGCTCGCGCGACCTGATCTGCCACGTCTACTGCGACGCCTGAAGCAGCCCAACGAAGTCTGATACCCGTGCGCGCCCGGCGCGCCTCCGACATCTCACGACAGGAAAGCACGTGTAATATGGCACGACCCTTACCCAAGCTTCGGGAGGTGTGCGATGCCCCAGCATTTCGACGCAATTGTGATCGGCACCGGCCAGGGCGGCGCGCCGCTGGCGGTCCGCCTTGGTGAACATGGCCGCAAGACGGCCGTCATCGAGCGTGCGCGGTTCGGCGGCACGTGTGTGAATGTCGGCTGCATGCCGACCAAGTCCTACGTGGCAAGCGCCCGTACCGCGCATGTCGCGCGCCACGCGGCGGCGTACGGCGTCCAGATTGCCGGAGACATCTCGGTGGACCTCGCGCGGGTCAAGGCGCGCAAGGACGAGATCATCGGCCCTTCGCGCAGCGGCGTCGAAAAATGGCTGCGCGGGGCGGACAACGTCAGCGTGTTCACCGGTCACGCCCGCTTTACCAGCGCGCACGCGCTGCGCATCGAAGCGCACAACGGCCAGCCCGCGCAGGAACTCGAAGCCCCCCATATCTTCATCAACACCGGGACACGGGCGGTCGTTCCGCCGCTTCCGGGCATCGAAGGTGTCCGCTATTTCACCAACTCGACGCTGCTCGATCTCACCACCTTGCCCGAGCACCTCGTGGTGGTGGGTGCGAGCTACGTGGCGCTCGAATTCGCCCAGGTGTTTCGCCGCTTCGGCAGCCGCGTGACCGTGATCGTTCGCGGCGAGCGCGTGCTTGCCCGCGAGGACGCCGATCTCGCCAAAGGGGTGCAGGACGTGCTCCAGCGCGAAGGCGTCGAGTTTCGCTTCGGCGCCGATCCGGCGCGCCTTGAGCCGCTTGGTGGCGACGGCACCGCCGCGCGCATCCATTTCGCGGGCGACGCGCCTGCACTCGACGCCTCGCATCTGCTGTTCGCAACCGGCCGCCGTCCGAACACCGATGATCTCGGTCTGGAAGATGCGAGCATCGCAACGGACAAGCACGGCATCATCCCTGTCGACGGCGAACTGCGCACCAGCGTGCCGGGCGTCTGGGCCATCGGCGACGTCAACGGACGGGGTGCTTTCACGCACACCTCATACGACGATTTCCAGATCGTCACGGCCAATCTGTTCGAGGACGGCAAGCGCAGTGTCGATGAGCGGATCATGGTGCATGCGGTATTCGTCGACCCGCCACTTGCGCGTGTCGGGCTCTCCGAAGCGGACGTGCGCAAGACAGGCAAAAAGGCGCTGATCGCGAGGATGCCGATGTCGCGTGTTGGCCGCGCGCGCGAACGCGGCGAGACCGATGGTTTCATGAAAGTGCTGGTGGACGCCGACACGAAAAAGATTCTCGGCGCCGCGATTCTCGGCATCGAAGGCGACGAAGCGATTCACACGTTCGTCGACATCATGGCCGCCGGCGCGCCGTACACCACGTTGCAGCGCGCAATGCACATTCACCCGACGATCAGCGAACTGATTCCAACGCTGCTCGATGGCCTCGCGCCCCTCGTCTGATGTCGATCCACTATCTCCACGGTGGCGGACCGAAGCCTGACTTCGGCAACCTTTTCGGCGTCGATGGCCCACAGTCGCCTGACGAGCGTTTCGATACGCTGGCCGTGGGGAAGGGCGTGCGCGTCGAGCGGATCGTGTCGACCGGGCAGGCAAGTCCGGAAGGCTTCTGGTACGACAATCCGCACGAAGAATGGGTCGTGCTGCTGTCGGGCGGGGCGGCGCTCGAGTTCGAAGCCGAGACCGAGCACCGTACGATGCAGCCTGGCGACTACGTCCGCATCCCCGCGCATTGCCGGCACCGGGTGGCGTGGACGCATGCGGGCGAACCGACATTCTGGCTTGCGATTCACTACGAGAACGCAGCAGCCGGGGCGCGCTGAGCTTCGGTTTCGCCCGTCGACACGCCCCCAGGATTCGACAAACCTCGCCTGCGTCGCGGATAATCGTCGGCGCGGTTATCGCGTGACGGCCGCTTCACGACAAAGGAACCGGCAGATGGGTAAGGGACGCGTCGAAGCCTTCAGCGATGGTGTGATCGCCATCATCATCACCATCATGGTCCTCGAACTGAAGGTGCCGGAAGGCGTCGATCTGACGGCGTTGCGTCCACTTATCCCGATCTTTCTCGCGTATGTGCTGAGCTTCATCTACGTCGGCATTTACTGGAACAATCACCACCACATGTTCCACGCTGTGCAGAAGGTAAACGGCGCGGTGTTGTGGGCCAATCTTCATCTGCTGTTCTGGCTGTCGCTGCTGCCGGCGGTGACGCACTGGATCGGCGAAAGCCATCTGTCGGCGTGGCCGACCGCGATGTACGGCATCGTGCTCTTCATGGCGGCGATCTCATACTTCATCCTCACGCATGTCCTGATCAACCATCACGGACCGAACTCTCCATTGGCCAAAGCGATGGGGCGCGATTTCAAGGGCAAGCTGTCGGTTGCCATCTATCTGGCTGGCGTTGTGCTGGCGTTCTTCGTGCCGTGGATTTCCGTCGCGCTCTATACGCTTGCTGCAGCGATCTGGCTTGTGCCGGACACACGCGTCGAACGTATGCTGGAGTCTTGACCATGCTCGCGCTCAAAATGGCGCTGGTGCCTGCATTCCTGGCTGCGTTGACGTTCGCCGGACGAGTATGGGGACCGTCGGTCGCTGGGTGGCTGGCGGGGCTGCCGGTCGTCGCCGGGCCGATCGTTCTGCTGTTCGCACTCGAACGCGGACCAGAATTCGCCGCGCATGCATCGGTGGCTTCGATTGCGGCGATCGCGGCGTCGGAAGCATTCAATTTTGCTTACGCATGGACGTGCCGTCGCTTCGCGTGGCCACTTGCGCTGACTGCGGGGCTGGCGGCATGGTGGTGTGCGGCGATGCTGCTCGCGCGCCTGCCGACGCAATTGCCGTGGGCGCTCGCGGCCGCCTGCGCCGCGGTGGCGATTTCACAGACGTGGCTGCCGCGTGTGAGCGGCGTGCTGCCACAGGCGCGCATCGGGGCCGGCGATCTTGCGTTGCGCATGCTCGCGGGTGCAGCGCTGACGCTGGCGGCGACGGCATTGTCGGTATCGATGGGCGCGGTGTGGAGCGGGATGCTGTCGGTGTTTCCGCTGCTCAGCATCGTGCTGGCGGTGGCGGCGCAGCGCGCGCACGGTGCGGGCTTCGTCGCATTGCTACTGCGGGGGATGGTGGTCGGGCGTGCATCGTTCGCCGCGTTCTTCATGGTCGTGCTGGCGGTGTTGCCGCATGCAGGCGTACTGCTGACCTTCGCTTGCGCGGCGCTCATATCGGTCGTGGTGCAGGGCGCGACGAAGCGGCTGATCGGCAACCGGCGCGCGTCGCGCGCTGTGGCTGAACAGGTTGAACTGGCCGAGACGCCATAGCACGCGAAGCAGCTTTCACCTGCCGCATTGAGAACTGAACTGGATCGAGCACTGGACCTCATCATGCCTCTACGTCCCACGATTTCCCGCATCGGACTCATCTCCGATACGCACAATCTGGTTCGTCCGGAAGCTCTGGCCTGGCTGGCGGGTTGCGACGCGATCATCCATGCCGGCGATATCTGCGGTCAGCCTGTGCTCGATGCACTCGCGCCGCTCGCGCCGCTTACTGTCGTGCGTGGCAATAACGACGTCGGCGCCTGGGCCGACCCGCTGCCCACGCATGCAACGCTTACCGTGCAACACGTGAAGATTCTCGTCGTTCACGATATCGCCGATCTACGCGTCGATCCGCGCGTCGAGGGCCTGGGCGTTGTGGTGACGGGGCATTCGCACAAGCCACTTGTCGAAGAACGCGATGGCGTGCTCTTCGTCAACCCGGGCAGTGCAGGTCCGAGGCGCTTCAAGCTGCCTGTATCGGCGGGCATGCTCGTGATCGACGGCAAGCGTGCCGAAGCGTCGCTTCATCGGTTGATCGAATGAGCAACGGGCCAGCGCAAGGCAGGCCCGTTTCTGTTCCTGCCGCTTCCTGTTGAGCGCACGCGCCGCGAGGACGTCGGTGCGGTGAGGGCATCAAGCCCGCGCGGTCGCTACCGATGCATATTCTTCTTCCATCTCCGCGGCTTCACGTTCGCCACGCAGCACCGCGTGCGCTTCCGCACGCGTCGCCACGCACGGAGCCGAACCCAGCAGCGGCTTGCGCGCCGTCTCGCCTAGCGCGAGTACCGACACGATCCCGATCAGCGATGCGCCCATCAGGTAGTAAGCGGGCATCATCAGGTTGCCGGTCGAGTCGACGAGCCATGCGGTCACGAGCGGCGTGGTACCGCCAAATAGCGACACGGAGATGTTGAAGCCGATCGCGAGCGCGCCGTAACGGATCTTCGTCGGGAAGAGGGCCGGCAGCGCCGACGGCATTACACCCGTGAAGCACGACAGCAGCACACCGAGAATCAGCAGGCCTGCGAACACCGGCAGCAACCCGCCCGTGCGGATCAGCAGCAGCGACGGGATCGACAGCACCAGCAACCCCACGCAACCCGCCAGCATCACCGGCTTGCGGCCGATCGTATCCGACAGGCGGCCGGCAAACAGCGTCATCGGCATCATGATCAGCATCACGAGCAGCACGAGGAAGAGGCCGTGCGTTTCGTTGAAATGCAGTGTCGCCGACAGATAGCTCGGCAGATACGACAGCGCCATGTAGTCGGTGACGTTGAAGATCAGCACGAGACCCACGCACAGCAAGAGAGGCTTCCAGTGCTGCACGAGCAGCTGGCGGAACGACTGCTTGGGCGTCGCCTTGTCTTCGGCTTCGCGCTGTTCGGCCTGCTTTCTGAACGCTGGCGTCTCTTCGAGCTTCATCCGGATATAAAGGCCGACCAGACCCAGCGGACCCGCGATCAGGAACGGCACACGCCAGCCCCACGACAGTAGCGCGTCGTGCGACAGCGTTGCGGTCAGTAGCGCCACCGTGCCCGCGCCGAGCACGTAGCCGATCAACGTGCCGAACTCGAGGAAGCTGCCCATGAAGCCGCGCTTGCGATCCGTCGAGAACTCCGCGATGAAGGTCGCCGCGCCGCCGTACTCGCCGCCGGTCGAGAAGCCCTGCACGAGACGCGCGACGAGCAGCAGGACCGGCGCGAAGATGCCGATCGTCGCGTAGCCCGGGATCAGGCCGATCGCGAAGGTGCCGAGCGCCATCATGATCATCGTCATCGCGAGCACGCGCTGACGGCCGATGCGGTCGCCGAGCGGCCCGAACACCATGCCGCCCACCGGCCGCACGAGAAACGCCGCGGCAAACGTGCCGAAGGTCGCGATCAGCTGCGCGGACGGGTTGCTCGACGGGAAGAACACCTTGCCGAGCGTGACGGCGATATAGCTGTACACGCCGAAGTCGAACCATTCCATCGCGTTGCCGAGCGCCATTGCGCCGACGGCACGCTTCAGAAGGGATTTGTCGACGATCGTGATGTCGTCGAGGGTGAGGCTGTGTTCTTTTGTGTGATGTCGCGAGGAGCCGTTGCTGGAAGCGGTCAAGGTTGATACTCCAATGACTGCGGCTGAAACGCATGAGCGATCCGCCACGGTTGCCGGGAAAGTGCCGTTTCGCGAAAACGACGCGGGCGGGTCCGCCGCCGGTCAATGACCGCTAGCCATTCGTTAGCCATTGACGTGTTCGGGACAGAAAAAGAAACGCCCGTGCCTCGCGAGAATCGTCGCGAAAGTGCACTCGTTCGAGTTGCTGCCGACTGTTGCACCTGCGTGGCCGTGGAAGGGGGGCAGATGCATGGGGACGCTGACCGGGACCGAGGGTCCGCCTGCGCCGCTGAAAGGCTTGAAACGAAAAAGGCCGGTGATGTATCGCCGTTTATCCCAGTGATAAGCGACGCGACCGACAGCCTTCTTGTCTAAAAACTATTCAATCCAGTCGCCTGCAGAGTGCCGGATGCACGCTGTGCGACTATCGAGTTGAATGTGAATGAAGGTGAATTACTGTTGAAACGGTGCACATAGTAGCACGATGCCGGCGGATCGTGCAAACTCGGGTCATGATTGGGCCCCGGCTGGTCTTGCTCAATCCCATGCCTGGCCGGGGATTCCGCCGGTTGTGTGGGATTGAAAAAGGCGCTGAAAACAGCTCGGCCGGAGCGGTGTTGGGGGGCGCCTGAAAAGGATAAAAAACGGACAAAACGGGCAAAAAAAAGTCCGCGCAACCTGCGCGGACTTGATATCGATTGTGGCGATAAGCGCCGGAATCAACCTTGCGACGGCGGCACGTAACCCGAAGCCTGATCGGCGCCTTCGCCGAAGAAGAACTTCTCGGTCTGCTTCATCAGATACTGGCGCGCGCGCGGATCGGCCATGTTCAGGCGGTTTTCGTTGATCAGCATCGTTTGCTGCTTGAGCCACGCCTGCCAGGCTTCCTTCGAAATGCTTTCGTAAATGCGCTTGCCGAGTTCGCCGGGCAGCGGCGGGAAATCGAGGCCTTCGGCTTCCTTGCCGAGCTTTGCGCATTGAACCGTACGAGTCATGCTGTGCTTCTCCTGTAATCGATGTGGGGCGGCAGTCGTTTGATATGATGGCGCTCAGAGCTGTTTCATCAGCACGAGCGACTTGCGCTGCCAGTTATAGAGACGGCGGCGGTCTTCGGGCAGGTCGTCGACCGTTGCCTTTACAAAGCCGCGCTTCAGGAACCAGTGTTCAGTGCGCGTCGTCAGCACGAAGATGCGCGTGAGGCCGCGCGCCCGGGCGCGCTGTTCGATGCGCTTCAAGAGCCGTTCGCCGTCACCGGAGCCTTGTGCTTCCGGCGCAACCGTCAGGCACGCCATTTCGCCGATGCGCTCCTGCGTGTACGGATAGAGCGCCGCACAGCCAAACAGCACGCCATCGTGCTCGATGACCGAAAAGTGATCGATGTCGCGTTCGATCTGGTGGCGACCGCGCCGCACCAGCGTGCCGTCCGATTCGAGCGGCTCGATCAGCGTCAGGATACCGCCGACGTCGTCCGGGGTCGCTTCGCGCAGGCTTTCGAGGTTCTCGTACGAGATCATCGTGCCGACGCCATCGTGCAGGAACAGTTCGAGCAGCAGGCTGCCGTCGAGCGCGTACGGCACGATGTGCGCCCGCGCCACGCCGCCACGGCAGGCGCGGATGGAGTGCTTCAGATAGAAGGCCTCGTCGCCTTGCAGCTCGCCGCTTTCGTGCAGCTTGTAGGCGTCGTCGAGCGAGAGCTCTCGGATGAGCGACCCGCTTTCGTCCATCAGGCCGGGCGTTTCGGTGAGGAACACGATCTTGTCGGCGCGCAGCGCAATCGCCGCTGCCGACGCGACGTCTTCCATCGCCAGATTGAACGCTTCGCCGGTGGGCGAGAAGCCGAGCGGCGAAAGCAGCACGAGCTTGCGGCTCGCGAGCGAATGGCGGATCGAATCGGCGTCGATCTTGCGCACGACGCCCGTATGCGCGAAGTCGACGCCGTCCAGAATGCCGACCGGCCGCGCCGTCACGAAGTTGCCCGACACGACGCTGATGTGCGCGTGCGCCATCGGCGTGTTCGGCAAGCCCTGGCTGATCGCCGCCTCGATGTCGAGTCGCACTTCGCCGGCGGCTTCCTTCGCGGATTCGAGCGCGCGCGCGTCGGTGATGCGCATGCCGTGCGAGAACTCCGACTCCACGCCGTGCAGGCTCATCTGCTCCTCGACCTGCGGTCGCGAGCCGTGGACGAGCACGATCTGGATGCCCATCGCCTGCAGGAGCGCGATGTCGGAGACGAGCGCATTCAGAAGACCCTGGTGCACCACCTCGCCGCCAAAACCGACGACAAACGTCTTGTTGCGGAACGCGTGAATGTAAGGCGCGACCGAACGCATCCA
Source organism: Paraburkholderia sp. BL10I2N1 (assembly GCF_004361815.1). Taxonomy (NCBI): domain Bacteria; kingdom Pseudomonadati; phylum Pseudomonadota; class Betaproteobacteria; order Burkholderiales; family Burkholderiaceae; genus Paraburkholderia; species Paraburkholderia sp. BL10I2N1. The sequence goes on from NZ_SNWA01000001.1 coordinate 3,061,071, forward strand.
GTCGACGAATTGCGCATGCTGTGCGAGGTCTTCCGCGGTGCCGGACGTGGCCGGAGCGCTCGCGGGCGGGGGGACGAGGTCGGTTTGGGAATTCATGCCGGGATTATAATGCGCCCCCATGTCGAATGTACCCAAAAGTCCCACTGCGGCGAACGTGAATAAGACGCCCGACGCCGGGCAACGCAACCCCGAAGAGACGCACGCCGATGGTGCGCGCGAAGCGCAGGCGCCGCGCAATCGCCCGCGCGAGACGCATGAAGGGCGCCGCGGTGGGCCGGGCGCGGCGCAAACGTCGTCGCAACCCTCTCAGCGGAGGTTGCCGGAGAAGCCGCCACAGCCGGATTCACGGCTGGGCGGCGAGGCTCGGCGTGCGTCAAAAAATATTCAGGCGAAGCCTTCGGATGATGCACTCGCGCAACGCTCGCCGCGCGAAGCTGGCCGGCCATCCGGCCAGCCGCCTGGCGGGGATGCAGCTCTCGCGCGTGAGCCGCGAGACAGGAGACCGCCTCGTGCGCCCCGCGTCGTCGAGCCCAATCCGATCCCGCCGATCACGTTCCCCGAAGCCTTGCCGGTTTCCGCGAGGCGCGACGAAATCGCGCGAGCGATCGAGCAGAATCAGGTGGTGATCGTCAGCGGCGAAACGGGCTCCGGCAAGACGACGCAGTTGCCGAAGATCTGCCTGTCGCTCGGGCGCGGGCTCGGCGCGGGTGGTTCCGGTTTGATTGGCCATACGCAGCCGCGCCGGATTGCGGCTTCGGCAACCGGCCGAAGGATCGCAGAAGAACTCGGCACGCCGTTTGGCGAAGCGGTCGGCTACAAGGTGCGCTTTACCGACAATCTCGCGCCCGGCGCGTCGGTCAAGCTGATGACGGACGGCATCCTGCTCGCCGAAACGCAGACCGATCCGCTGCTGACGGCCTACGACACGATCATCATCGACGAGGCGCACGAGCGCAGTCTGAACATCGATTTTCTGCTCGGCTATCTGAAGGAGATCCTGCCGAAGCGGCCTGACCTGAAACTGATCGTGACGTCCGCGACTATCGACGCCGATCGCTTCGCCCGCCATTTCGGCAGCGAAGAAAAGCCCGCGCCGGTGATCGAGGTGAGCGGCCGGCTTTACCCGGTCGAGGTGCGCTATCGGCCGGTCGCGGAAGACAGCCCGGCGGTGAAAGCCGCGGAGAGCCCGGCGGCGCGCGAGCGGCCGAAGAACCAGCGCGAGGCGGATCGCGATCTGATGGACGCAATCGTCGATGCCGTCGACGAACTGTGTCGCGAAGGTTCGGGCGACGTGCTGGTGTTCCTGCCCGGCGAGCGCGAAATCCGCGATGCCGCCGAGGCGCTGCGCAAACACCATCCGCCGCACACGGAAATCCTGCCGCTCTTCGCGCGCCTTTCGGCGGCGGAGCAGGAGCGTGTGTTCAAACCGTCGAACGCACGCCGCATCGTGCTCGCGACCAACGTCGCGGAAACCTCGCTGACCGTGCCGGGCATCCGCTACGTGGTCGACACGGGGGTGGCGCGCGTCAAACGCTATTCGTATCGGAACAAGGTCGAGCAGCTTCAGGTCGAGCCGATCTCGCAGGCGGCGGCGAACCAGCGGGCAGGGCGCTGCGGCCGGGTGGCCGAGGGCGTCTGCATCCGTCTGTACGAGGACACCGACTTCCAGTCGCGCGTGCGTTTCACCGATCCGGAAATCCTGCGCTCGTCGCTGGCTTCGGTGATCCTGCGGATGAAGTCGCTGCACCTGACCGCGATCGAAACCTTTCCGTTCATCGAGCCGCCGCCGGGCCGGGCGATCGCTGACGGTTATCAACTGCTGAACGAACTCGGCGCCGTCGATGACGACAACGAGCTCACGCCGCTTGGCCGTGAGCTCGCGCGGCTGCCGCTCGATCCGCGCGTCGGCCGGATGATTCTTGCCGCGCGTGACCAGCAGGCGCTGCGCGAAGTGCTGATCATCGCGAGCGCGCTGTCGGTACAGGACCCGCGCGACCGGCCGATCGAGGCGCAGGAGCAGGCCGATCAGGCGCATCGCCGCTTCGCCGACGATCGCTCCGAATTCCTGCAGTGGCTGAAGATCTGGGCGTGGTTCGAGGAAGCGGTCGCGCACAAGAAGTCGAACAAACAGCTGGTCGATGCGTGCCGCGCGAACTTCCTGTCGCATCTGCGGCTGCGCGAATGGCGCGATGTGCACTCGCAACTGCTGACGGTGGTGCGCGAGCACGGCTGGCGGCTGAATGAATCCGAAGCGACCTTCGAGCAGATCCATCTGGCGCTCCTCACCGGCCTACTCGGCAACATTGGCCTCAAAGCCGACGACGAGCCCTATTACCTCGGCGCGCGCAGCATCAAGTTCTATCTGTGGCCGGGTTCGGCGCTGGTGAAGAAGGCGGGGCGCTGGGTGATGGCGGCGGAACTGGTCGAAACGAGCCGGCTGTACGCGCGCTGTATCGCGAAGATCGAGCCGGAATGGATCGAGCGGATCGGCGCGCATCTGTTGAAGAAGTCGCTGTCCGAGCCGCATTGGGAGAAGCGCGCGGCGCAGGTGTCGGCGTATGAGCGGGCGGTGCTGTACGGTCTGCCGATTTATCACCGGCGCCGCGTGAGCTTCGGCAGGCAGGATCCGGCGCGCGCCCGTGAGCTCTTCATTCGCGGCGCCCTGGTGGAAGGCGAATTTGATACCAGGCTCGCCTTCTTCGCGCACAACCGCAAGCTGCTCGCCGAGATCGAGCAGCTTGAACACAAGTCGCGTCGTCAGGACGTGCTGGTCGACGACGAGTTGATCTTTGCGTTCTACGACCACGCGATTCCGGAAGGCATCTACACGGGTGCGGGATTCGAGCGCTGGTATCGCGACGAAGTCAAAAAGAGCGGCCAGCCGGAAGACAAGCTGCGTCTCTTGTACCTGTCGCGCGACGACCTGATGCGGCACGAGGCCGCCGGCGTGACGACCGATCTGTTTCCGAAACGGATGACGATGTCGGGCGTCGAGATGGCGCTGACCTATCACTTCGAGCCGGGCTCGCCGCGCGACGGCGTGACGCTGGCCGTGCCGCTCTACGCGCTCAATCAGGTCGACGCGCGGCGCTGCGAATGGCTCGTGCCGGGCATGCTGAAAGAGAAGACGCAACTACTGCTGAAATCGCTGCCGCAGAAGCTGCGCCGGCACTGTGTGCCGTTGCCGGAGTATGCCGCGGGTTTCGTCGATCGAACGAGCGGACCGCGTTTCGGCGCGGGCGGTCTGCTCGAGGCGTTGATCGCGGATATTCGCGAGCAGACGCAGGTCGCGATGAAACAGTCGGACTTCAAGCTGGAGACGCTGCCGCCGCACCTGTTCATGAACTTCAAGGTCATCGACGAGCATGGCCGGCAGCTTGCAATGGGCCGCAATCTGGCGCAGTTGCGCTCGGAACTGGGCGGCCAGGCGCAGCAGCATTTCCAGAAAATAGCGACGAGCGCGGCAGGTGTTGCGCTCGGCGGGACGTCCGGTGCGCCGGCGGCAGGCACCGGCGACCCACGCGGCACATCGCGCGATGCGGCGGGCGCGACGGCGGCGCGCGGCGGTGCGCGGGGGCAGGGCGGCGGAGCTGCGCCGCAAACCGCGGTGTCTGGCGACGCGCCGGCCACGGCCTTGTACGAAAACCTCACGACGTGGAATTTCGAAAAGCTGCCTGATCTGCTCGAAATCCATCGCGGCGGGCAGACGCTGTTTGGCTATCCGGCGCTGGTCGATCGCGGCACGCATTGCGACGTCGAGGTTTTCGATTCGCCGGACGAAGCCGCGCGGATTCATCGGGCGGGTTTGCGGCGCCTCTTTGCGCTCCAGTTGCGCGAGCCGATCAAGTATCTGGAAAAGAATCTGCCGGGCCTGCGCGAAATGGCGATGCAGTTCATGCCGCGCGGTACACAGGAAGAATTGCGCGACCAGCTGATCGATACCGCGCTGGATCGCGCCTGCCTGCAGGATCCGCTTCCCGCCGACGACGCCAGCTTCCACGCGCGCCGCGACGAAGGCCGCAGCCGTTTGACGCTGCTCGCGCAGGAAATCGCGCGGCTGGTCGGGAACATCCTCGGCGAATACGCGGCCGTCACCAAAAAGCTGGCACAGGCGAAGTCATTCGCGACGGCATACGCGGATATGCAGGGTCAACTCGACGCGCTGATCGGCAAGCGTTTCGTTGTCGATCCCCCTTATGCCCAACTGGCGCATTTTCCGCGCTATCTGAAGGGCATCGCGTTACGCGTCGACAAGCTGAAAGCCGATCCGGCCCGCGACGCACGGCAGTTCGCCGAGTTTGCACCGCTCCTGCAGCACTATCAGCGCGCGCTCGCGCAGCGCGGTGGCGTGATGGATCCGAGGCTGGCGGAATTCCGCTGGATGCTGGAAGAACTGCGGATTTCGCTCTTCGCGCAGGAACTGCGCACGCCGATGCCGGTGTCGGTGAAGCGCTTGTACAAGGTGTGGGAATCGATGCAGCGGTGAGGCGGCGGAGTTGGACCCGGCCCCGGTGCGCGGGCAGGCGCACGCGGGGCGTTCGCCTGCACGCTGAGCGCCGGCTTTGGCCTGGCAACGCGACGACCGGGTCGTCTTTCTGCGGGGTCGAATCGCGTGGCCGATTTGGGCCCCCGGCAAGCGCCTCATGATCTCTCGGCTTTTCACGTCCTGAACACGATCTGGGTCAACCGCTCGACGGGGCAAACGTTCTACAATGACGGCTGTTCTCCGAAGTGAGTTTCCATGCGCAATTTTTTCCTTTCCGGCTTGACCGGCACGTTTGCCGCAGGCGCTGCGCTCGTCGCCGCAGCAGGTTTTTTTTCCTCGACGGCGCACGCAAACAACGTGATCGTGCTCAATTCTGGCGAAGCGACGCTAAGCCTGATTGACGAAGCGACGCGGCAGGTGGTTGCCACGGTCCCCACCGGCAAGGAACCGCATCACCTGATGGTGACGCCCGACAATTCGTCGTTGATCGTCGCCAATTCGGTGTCGAACAACCTGATGTTCGTCGACCCGAAAACGGGGCAGGTGCAGCGTTGGGTCGAAAACATCGAAGATCCCTATCAGATTGGCTTTTCGCCGGATCGCAAGTGGCTCGTGACGACGGGGCTTCGCCTCGATCGCCTCGACATCTACCACTACGATGGCCACAACATGACGCTCGCGAGCCATCTGCCGCTCGCCGTGATGCCGAGCCACATGGCGTTCTCGAATGACAGCAAGACGGTGTTCGTCACGCTGCAGGTGTCGGGCGAACTCGCCGCGGTCGATCTGGCCACGCAGCAGGTCAAGTGGAAGATGAAGGTAGGCAAGGTGCCGGCCGGCCTGTGGATGACACCGGGTGACAAATACCTGCTCATCGGCATGACGGGCGCCGACTACGTCGCCGTGGTGGACTGGCGCAACCAGAAGATCGTGAAAACGATTCCAACCGGCAAGGGCGCGCATAACTTCCGCTCGCTTGCCGACGGCAAACACGTCGCCGTGTCGAATCGCGTGGCGAGCACGATCAGCATCATCGATGAAGATTCGCTCACGAACGTGGGCGACATCACCGGGTTGATGCCCGGGCCGGACGACATGGAGCTTTCGGCAGACAAGCGCTATCTGTGGGTCACGTTCCGCTTCGCGAAGCACATCGGCGTCATCGACCTGACGACGCGCAAGCTGATCCAGACGATCACCGTTGGCCGTTCGCCGCACGGCATCTATTTCTTCGATCGCGCGCCCGTGACGGCGCCGAACGGTGCGTGATGAGCGCTCAAGGCACGCACGGCACGCATCTCATGAACTATCCCTCGTGAAGCACTGCGTGCAACATGCTCCACCTGATCTTCTCGTCTCTCGATAGCTTCGTCTCGGCCGTGCAGACGCTGCTGTACGTCAATGTCGTGCAGCCGCTACTGTTCCGGTTCAACCTGATGGACTACGACGAGGACACCTACGATAGCCTCTACTGGGTGATCGTAGGCGTGTTCGAGGTGCTGGCGATGTACGCGGTGCTGCGTCCGCTCGAAGCGCTGCGGCCGGTGGAGCAGTGGGAAAACCGCAGGGCCGTGCGGGTCGACGTGCTCTACACGTGGATCGCGAAGCTCGGCATCCTGAACCTGTTGTTCTTTTTCTCGCTGCAGCCGTTTTTCGACACCGTGCAGGGCTGGCTGCGGCTGCATGACATCTCCAACATCAACTTCGACAACCTGTGGCCGGGCGTGACCACGCAGCCGCTCGCGACGTTCGTGATGTACCTGCTCGTGCTCGATTTCGCGGGCTACTGGTATCACCGCTGGGAGCATCGCATCGGCATCTGGTGGGAACTGCATGCGGTTCATCACAGCCAGCGCCAGATGTCGCTCTGGACCGACGATCGCAACCATCTGCTCGACGATCTGCTGCAGGCGTGTTTCTTCGCGACGATCGCGCTCGCTATCGGCGTGCAGCCGTCGCAGTTCGTGGTGCTCGTGGCGATCACCAACCTCGCGCAGAGCGTGCAGCATGCCAACATACGCCTGTATTTTGGCTGGCTCGGGGAACGGCTGCTGGTCAGCCCGACGTTTCATCGCCGGCATCATGCGATCGGATATGGCCACGAAGGTCTCAAATACGGCTGCAACTTCGGCGTACTGTTCCCGTGGTGGGACATGCTGTTTGGCAGTGCGTCGTGGAGCCGCGTCACGGAGCCCACGGGCATTCGCGAGCAGCTTCAGGGCCACGAGTATGGCGAGGGTATCTGGGCGCAACACTGGCTCGCGCTGGTGCGAATTGCCCGCCGTCTTGCCCGAAGCCGGTCGCCGGACAAGGACGCGGCTGCGGTCTGATCCCGCCGCTGCATGATGGCTGCATGCGCCTGCGCTCTTACCGGCGGCGCTGTCCCTGGTTTATCCTGTTCGTGTTCGCTGACGTTTCCTGACGCGTTTTGACGTTTCCAGTTTCGTTCATCCGTTTTGTTCACTGTTGCATTCACCGGCACTTGCTCGCATGAATGACCTGTTGCGCTCGTTCGGACGCGCACTCACCAGCGCGCTGCACCCGCGCATGCTCTGGCTGACCTTCGTGCCGTTCGCGGCAGCCGCGCTCGTGTGGGGCGTGCTTCTCTGGTTCTCCTGGCAGACGCTGACCGGCGCCACGCGCACGTGGCTCGAAAGCTGGACGTTCACGACCACGCTTTATGGCCTCTTCGACTGGCTTGGTTTTTCGTCGCTGCATGCGGTGGTCGCGCCTTTCATCGTGATTGCGCTGGCGATACCGTTGATCGTCGTGACCGTGCTGCTGCTGATCGCGACGCTGTCGATGCCGGCGGTTATCCGCCACCTGTCCGCACGGCAGTTCTCCGGGCTGGAGATGCGGCGCGGCGGAACGTGGTACGGTAGTCTCGCGCACGCGCTGTGGACGACGCTCATCTGTCTTGTACTGTTGATCGTCACGGTGCCGCTGTGGCTCGTGCCGCCGTTCTTCGCGCTGATTCCGCCATTGCTGTGGGGGTGGCTCACCTACCGCGTCATGACGTACGACGCGCTTGCGCTGCACGCGACCAGCGCCGAGCGGCGCGCTCTGGTGCGGCGCCACCGGTTGCCGCTTTTGCTGATCGGTGTCGCGAGTGGTCTGCTCGGCTCGCTGCCGACGCTGCTGTGGGCGTCTTCGGTCTGGCTGATTGTGCTGTTTCCGGTGGTCACGGCGGCGACGATCTGGATCTACGCATTCATCCTGGTTTTCTCGGCGCTGTGGTTTGGCAATTACTGCCTGCGCGCGTTGCAGCGCATGCGCGCGGAAGAGCATGGCGCGCGCGCGGCGGCGACGCTTCCTTACTGAACTCCCTTATCGAAGAAGAGGCGGTCATGGCATTTGGCGTCATCATCATCGGCGACGAAATCCTGTCGGGCAGACGCACCGACAAGCATTTGCCGAAAGTCATCCAGCTCCTGACCCAGCGTGGGCTTGCGCTCGAGTGGGCCGAGTACGTCGGCGACGATCCAGAGCGCATCACGGCCACGTTGCGCCGCTCGTTCGCTTCAGGGGATATCGTATTTTCGACGGGCGGCATCGGCGCTACACCCGACGATCACACGCGCCAGTGCGCGGCTGCCGCGCTCGGTGTGCCGCTGGAGTTGCACCCGGAGGCGGCCGTGCTGATTCAGGAGCGGATTCGCGACATGCACGTCGATCCGGCTGGTTCGCCGCCCGATCTCAACTCACCGGAAAACCGCCATCGGTTCAATATGGGTACGTTCCCCCATGGTGCGTCGATCATTCCGAACGGCTACAACAAGATTCCTGGTTTTTCGGTTGGCGACCACCATTTCGTGCCGGGCTTCCCGGTAATGGCGTGGCCCATGATCGAGTGGGTGCTGGATACAAAGTACGCGCACCTGCATCACGCGATGCCGCATGCCGAGAAGTCACTGCTAGTGTTCGAGTTGCCGGAGTCGACGCTTACGCCGTTGATGGAGAAGATCGAGCACGACTTCCCCGGTGTACGCGTGTTCAGTCTGCCGAGCGTCGGGGATGCCGAGCGCGGCGGTGTCTACGCACGCCGTCACATCGATCTGGGTGTGAAGGGCGAGCCGGAAGCCGTTGCTGCGGCTTTCGTGAAGTTGCGCGAAGGCGTGCATCTGCTCGGCGGCGACATCGTCGAGCCCGAGGCTGCGCAGCCGAAGTCGTAGGGTTGTTGATTCCCGCAATCGCGCGCGATCCGCATCACGGCTCCCTTAAAGCCCTGTGGCCGGTTCACAGGGCCTCTCAAGCCTTCAGGCCCCGATCCAGGGAAGACCGCGAAAGCACCAGCCCGAAACGGTTTTCCGATGCCCCTGGCCGTCCTTGTCGCCTTCAAAGCCTTCCAGCAGGTCGAACGCCTGCCCGAATCCCGCCTGCGTAGCTGCGATTGCAGCCAGCTTCGAGCGCGCGGCACTGCGGCACAGGAACAGAACCGGAGTGTCGGGCGACACGGTCTGACGCAGCTGATCGAGGAATTCCGCGTTCGGCACGCCACCAGGGTAGCGTGTCCATTCGACGTGCGCGTACTGACCGTCACCCACCACCGGCCGGCCCACCCAGTCGAGTTCTGCGCGGGTGCGCACGTCGACGAGGCGGGCGCGCGGATCCAGCTGCAGCAGCTCGAACGCCTCGGCGGGTGACAGCGAGCCGGCGTAGGGCAAATGGTTCTCGGTGCGCCGTTTGTCGGCGTGGGCGTACAACTGTTCGAGCGTGCTCATGACAGCAAATCTCCCCTCAATTCCATCGGACCAAAAGATCATTCTAGCGCGGCGGACGTATCGCGCATAATCAGGCCATGCGGACGATGCACGGCGTAGCAGACGGGTGATATGCTCGATAATGGTGCGAAAACGAATTTTTGCACCAAAATGAAAATGCCAGGTGGTGTGCCACGACGCATTGCACAAATCTGGTGCTTTCGTCGGGCCACGGTTGACGCCACCGCTGCGGCGAGTGTGCGGCAATTCCCCGTTAGGGCGCGTCAGGACAGGCTTCTGCGCCGGGTTGGCGCATACGTGGCACAGAAGCTGCTTTATACGGCCCGATCGATTCGGCCGTGGGCTTTTTCGTCATACCTGAGCGTTCGGGTGGACGTGCCGGGGCGGGTCAGCTAGATTGGGGCGGCGGCTAAATCCGCCGAATTCGTTAATCAGGAGAATAGGTTATGAGTAAATCCGTGGCCGACGTCATGCAACTCGTCAAAGACGAAGACGTCAAGTTTGTTGACTTCCGTTTCACTGACACGCGCGGCAAGGAGCAACACGTATCGGTGCCGGTGTCGGCATTCGACGAGGACAAATTCGAAAGCGGCCATGCGTTCGACGGTTCTTCGATTGCCGGCTGGAAGGGCATCGAGGCGTCGGACATGCTGCTCGTGCCGGACGCAGACACAGCCTTCATCGACCCGTTCTATGAAGAGTCGACCCTCGTCATGACCTGCGACGTCGTCGAACCGGCGGACGGCAAGGGTTATGAACGCGATCCGCGCTCGCTGGCAAAGCGCGCCGAAGCCTATCTGAAGAGCACGGGCCTTGGCGACACGGCTTACTTCGGTCCGGAACCGGAATTCTTCATTTTCGACTCGGTCCAGTGGAACACGGACATGTCGGGCTGCTTCGTGAAGATCGGCTCGGAAGAAGCACCGTGGTCGTCGGGCAAGGAATTCGAAGGTGGCAATACGGGTCACCGTCCGGGCGTGAAGGGCGGCTATTTCCCGGTCGCTCCGGTCGATTCTTTCCAGGACATCCGTTCGGAAATGTGTCTGCTGCTCGAGCAGATCGGCATTCCGGTCGAAGTGCACCACCACGAAGTCGGAGGCATGGGCCAGAACGAGATCGGTACGAAGTTCTCGACGCTCGTGCAGCGCGCCGACTGGACGCAGCAACTGAAGTACATCGTCCACAACGTCGCGCACACGTACGGCAAGACGGCGACGTTCATGCCGAAGCCGATTGTCGGTGACAACGGTTCGGGCATGCACGTTCACCAGTCGATCTGGAAGGATGGCCAGAACCTGTTCGCAGGCAACGGCTACGCGGGGCTGTCGGAATTCGCGCTGTTCTACATCGGCGGCATCATCAAGCACGCCCGTGCACTGAACGCGATCACGAACCCGACGACGAACTCGTACAAGCGTCTCGTGCCGCACTTCGAAGCACCGGTGAAGCTGGCTTACTCGGCACGCAACCGTTCGGCATCGATCCGTATTCCGCACGTGTCGAACCCGAAGGGTCGTCGTATCGAAACGCGTTTCCCGGACCCGATGGCCAATCCGTACCTGCTGTTCTCGGCGCTGATGATGGCGGGTCTCGACGGCGTGCAGAACAAGATTCACCCGGGCGAAGCCGCTGACAAGAACCTGTACGACCTGCCGCCGGAAGAGGATGCAAAGATCCCGACCGTGTGTGCTGGTCTCGATCAGGCGCTGGATGCCCTCGACAAGGATCGCGAGTTCCTGACGCGTGGCGGGGTGTTCACCGACGCGATGCTGGACGCTTACCTGGAACTGAAGGAAGGCGAACTGCAACGTGTGCGTATGACCACGCACCCGATCGAATTCGAAATGTACTACTCGCTGTAAGCGGCGATGGCGCTTCGCCTGCAGTACGGGCGAAGCGCACGCCCGACGTTCGCGATCGGTCACGAAGGGACGGCGGCGCCGTCCCTTTTTCGTTGAGCCATCGGGAGCGTTTGCAACACTCAGACTAGCTGTGTTCGCCCTCTCAACGTCTCATAGCGGCCAGACTGACACACGATGGATCTGAAGAATCTGATCAAGGCAAGGAAAGGGCACGCGGAGCCACTGTCGAGCGATGCGCAGCTCATCGATTCCGGTCTGTTGGCTGGATTCGAGGCATTGCCCACGGTTGTTCTCGTGCTGGAAAAGCGCACGTTGCGTGTCGCGTTTGCGAACCCGTCGGCCGAATCGATGCTCGATCTGTCGCGCCGGCAACTCACGCAAATGGCGTGGCCGGACATCTTTTCGAACGCAGACGAACTCTCCGTCACGATCGCTGCAATCGCCGAAAATCGTTTTCACGCAACCCACCTCGACGCGGTGCTCGAACGGCCCGGACACGAACCGCTGCATGTGCATGCGATCGTGGGTTTTCTCGAGAGCGCGCAGGATTACGTACTGCTCGAACTTTTCGAGAACGAGCGCCATGTGCGTTCGGATCGCGAGGAACGCATCCACGATCTGACCGCAGTCAACAAGCAGCTGATCCGCAATCTCGCGCACGAAATCAAGAATCCGCTCGGCGGCATTCGCGGCGCGGCGCAACTGCTCGAATTCGAACTCAGCGCGCGCGAGCGCGACGAACTGCGTGAGTACACGCAGGTCGTCATCAAGGAATCGGATCGTCTTCAGACGCTGGTCGACCGGCTGCTGGAGCCGCACCGTCATCCGCATATCGTCGGTGACGTGAACATTCACGAAGTGTGCGAGCGGGTGCGTGCCGTGATCCTCGCGGAGTTTCCGCGCGGCCTCACGGTCGAGCGCGACTACGACGTGAGCGTTCCCGATCTGCGCGGCGACAAGGAGCAGCTGATTCAGGCGCTGCTCAACATCGTTCGCAATGCAGCGGAAGCGTTGCGCGAACGCATTTCACAGGGCGACGCGCGCATTGAATTGCGCACGCGTGTCGCACGCAAGGTGACCATTGCGAAACGGCTTTGTAAGCTGGCACTGGACTTGCATATCATCGACAACGGCCCCGGCATTCCAGCGGATATCCGGGACCGCATCTTCTATCCACTCGTTTCGGGGCGTGAGGATGGAAGCGGTCTTGGTCTGACGCTCGCGCAGACCTTCGTGCAGCAGCACGACGGTCTGATCGAAGTGGATAGCCGGCCGGGCCACACCGAGTTTCAGATTCTGCTGCCGCTCGAGTAACCCGCTTAAGTGAATACGCCGACACGCACCTAAAGACCTTTGACTGACCATATGAAGCCGATCTGGATAGTAGACGACGATCAATCGATCCGCTGGGTGCTCGAGAAAGCCCTTGCACGCGAGAACTTCGCGACCCGCAGCTTCGCGAATGTGCGCGAGGCGGCAGGCGCGCTGGATCACGACAGCCCACAGGTGCTGGTCTCCGATATCAGGATGCCTGGCGGTTCCGGCCTCGAACTGCTGCAGACCGTGCGCGAAAGGGTGCCGGGTCTGCCCGTCATCATCATGACGGCGTTCTCGGATCTCGATAGCGCGGTCGCCGCGTTTCAAGGCGGGGCATTCGAATATCTCGCGAAGCCATTCGACGTCGACAAGGCTGTCGAGCTGATCCGTCGCGCCGTCGACGAAAGCATGCGCGGCGAACAAACATGGGACGACCGTGTCGCCGAGGCACCGGAAATGCTCGGCCAGGCACCGGCGATGCAGGACATGTTTCGCGCCATCGGCCGCCTGTCCCATTCTGCGGCGACCGTGCTCATCACCGGCGAATCAGGCACCGGCAAGGAGCTTGTAGCACGCGCGCTGCACCGACATAGCCCACGCGCAAGCGGACCGTTCATTGCACTGAACACCGCGGCGATCCCGAAGGACCTGCTGGAGTCGGAACTCTTCGGCCATGAGCGCGGGGCGTTTACCGGTGCGCAGGCGATGCGCCAGGGCCGCTTCGAACAGGCCGAGAACGGCACGCTGTTTCTCGATGAAATCGGCGACATGCCGTTCGATTTGCAGACGCGGCTGTTGCGCGTGCTGTCGGATGGTCAGTTCTATCGTGTCGGCGGCCACAATCCGCTGCGCGCGAACGTACGGGTCATCGCGGCCACGCACCAGAATCTTGAATCGCGTGTGCGTCAGGGGCTGTTTCGCGAGGACCTGTACCACCGTCTCAATGTGATCCGGCTGCGTCTGCCGGCGCTGCGGGAACGTAGCGAAGACATTCCGCTGCTCACGCGTCATTTCCTGCAGAAGAGCGCGCGCGATCTTGGCGTCGAACCCAAGCGCGTGTCCGAGGAAGCGCTTGCGTATCTCGCTTCACTGCCGTTTCCGGGCAACGTGCGTCAGCTGGAGAATCTTGCCAACTGGCTAACCGTGATGGCGCCGGCGCAGACCATCGAGATCAAGGACCTGCCGCCGGATCTCGTGCCGGGGCAGACGGGTGGCGCGGATATCGCCGCGGGCGCCGGCCTCGCGGCGGAGGCGGGCAGTGCAGTGCCCGGTACCGGGACGAATGGCGCGGCGTCATTGCCTTCGATGCCAGCGGCGGCGGGCGGCGTGCCCGCGAGCGTCCCCGTCAGCATTTGGGAAAGCGGGTTGCGAACCGAGGTCGCGCGGATGCTGCGCGAGAACGCCGCGGACGTCATGGATGAACTGTCGCGTCGCTTCGAGGCCGCGGTCATTCGCGAAGCGCTCGACTTCACCCGTGGACGCAAGGTGGAAGCCGCCGAGCGACTCGGCATCGGCCGTAATACGATCACCCGCAAGATTCAGGAACTGGATCTCGAATAGCGGTATCTCACGGTTTCACGTAAGGCAGGCTGTCCGGGCGCGCTTTCCTTTTGGGAGCACGCGTGGACGGCCGCTTCGCCCGGGTATTGGGCATAGCACCAGACGTGGTCGTCAAGCGCTCGCGGACGCGGAATGCGCGTCAGGCGGCTCAGCCATCCGCAGCAAGGCATAATCGACGCTGTTCTTCTTCTGACAGCCCACCATGCCCGTTGCACGCCCCTGGCCTCATAGTCCCGATCCATTCCTGCATCTCGAAGAACTTCACGCGCCTGTGTCGCTCGCGTGGGTCGAGCAGCAGAACGCGCGCACGCGCAGCGCGCGGCGCAGTGGCGAGCGCTTCGCTACGCTCACGCAGCGTCTTGCCAGCGCGTATCTGCCGCGCGAACGGCCAGTTATCCCGACTCGCTGGAAAGACTGGGCGTACGACTTCTGGCAGGATGATCGCAATCCGAAGGGCGTGTGGCGACGCACGCCGTGGGCGAGCTGGCGCAGCGGCAAGCCGCAATGGCAGAACCTGCTTGACGTGGATGCGCTCGGCGAGGCCGAGGCAACGCCGTGGGTGGTCGCCGGTATCGACATCCTCTATCCCGATGGCGATCGCGCGCTGATCGCGCTGTCGCCGGGCGGCTCGGATGCAACGGTGGTGCGCGAGTTCGACATCGACAGTCAACGGTTCGTCGACGATGGCTTCGCGATTTCGACGGCAGGCAAGCACACGGTGTCGTGGATCGATCGCGAAACGGTGTACGTCGGCTGGGACAACGGGGAGGCGACCCTCACGCGTTCCGGTTACCCGCGCGAGGTACGCCGCTGGACACGCGGCACGGCGCTTGCCGACGCACCGGTGGTGTTCGCCGGCGAGTTCGACGACATCGGCGTCGAGGCGCATTTCGATCCGGTGGAAATGCGTCATTCGGCCGTGCGCGACGTCGATTTCTTCGACTCGCATACGTACTGGCCCGACGCCAGCGGAACATGGCAGCGCTATGATGTGCCGCCGCACGTCGCGGTCGGCGGTTGGCACGGCTGGCTGTTGCTCGAGCCGCGTCTCGACTGGGATTGCATCGACGCGCACTTTCCTGGCGGCGCATTGCTCGCGATTCGCGAAGCCGAGTTTCTGGCTGGCAGCCGCCGCTTCGTCCCGCTTTTCATACCCACACCGCACACGTCCGCATGCGACTGGACGCACACGCGCAACATCCTGATCGTCTCCTGGCTCGATGACGTGCAAAGCCGGACCCAGCTTTGGCAACCCCGTGAGTCGGCGGAGGGTGGCTGGAAGTGGGAGTCGCGCATGTTTCCGTCGCGCGAGGACGCGCCGGCCGCGCAGGTCGACGTGTCGCCGATCGAGTCTACGCTCAACGATGAAGTCTACGTCGATGTCGACGATTATCTGCAGCCGCCCGAATACTGCCTCGCAGATCTCGCGAAAGAAGACCTGTCTGCGTGGGAGTTGCTCGACCGCTGGCCGACACAGTTCGACGCCCAGCCGTTGACGGTCACGCGCGGCCATGCCCGGTCGAAGGATGGCACGCAGGTGCCGTACACGATCGTCGGCGCGCGCAGCATACTCGAGGTGCGAACGTCCCCTCCCAGCCCGTGTCTGCTGACGGGTTACGGCGGCTTCGCCGTGCCGCTCACGCCGGACTACCTGGTCGGTCCCGGCATTGGCTGGCTGGAAGAGGGCGGTGTCTACGTCGTCGCGCATATTCGCGGTGGCGGCGAGTTCGGAACGGACTGGCATCTGGCGGCCCAGCGCGAGGATCGTCAGCGCGCGTTCGACGATTTCATTGCCGTTGCCGAGGCCCTCATCGCGGATGGCGTGACCACGGCCGCGCAACTCGGCATCCAGGGTGGCAGCAACGGCGGGCTGCTGGTTGCCGCATGTATGACCCAGCGTCCCGAACTGTTTGGCGCAGTGGTGTGCGAGGTGCCGCTGCTGGACATGCAGCGTTATCACCTGCTGCATGCGGGCGCGTCATGGATGGACGAATATGGCGACCCGGACGATCCTGACGAAGCGCTCGCGCTCGCCGCCTATTCGCCGTATCACCGCGCAACCGCTGAGGCGAAATATCCGCCGGTGCTGTTCACCACATCGACGAGCGACGACCGCGTGCATCCCGGACACGCCCGCAAGATGGTGGCGCGCATGCAGGCGCTCGGACACGTTGACGTGTGGTACTGGGAGAACACGGACGGAGGTCACGGCGCGGGCTCCGATGCGCTGGAGCGCGCCGCCTACGATGCGATGGTGTACCGCTTTCTGTGGTCGTGCCTCGGATAGACGTCGCTGCTTCTTCCTGCTCAGGAGGACGACGGCGCAATGTGGACCATCGTGCTGTCGTTTCCTGTTAGCCGCGCTCTTCGTGCGGCCTGAGCATTCTCAAGCGAGTTGTGCGACGACAGGCGCGTGGTCCGACGGCTGGTCCCACTTACGCGGCACCTTGTCGACATCGCACGCGGTGCACGTCGCCGCGAGTGCCTTCGACAGCAGGACGTGGTCGATGCGCAGACCCGCGTTGCGCCGGAACGCGAGCATCCGGTAGTCCCACCATGTGAAGGTTTTTTCCGGATGCTCGAAGAGCCGGAATGCATCGACGAGGCCAAGTTCGACAAGTCGCACGAACTGCGTTCGCTCTTCAGGCGAGACGAGGTTCTGGCCTTCCCAGGCCTTCGGGTCGTGCACGTCGCGGTCTTCAGGTGCGATGTTGTAGTCGCCGAGCAGCGCGAGTTTCGGATGCTGTGTGAGTTCGCCTGCGATCCAGTCGTGCAGTGCGTCGAGCCAGCGCAGCTTGTAGGCGAACTTGTCGGTGCCGGGCGCCTGGCCGTTCGGGAAGTAGGCGGAGATCACGCGCACGCCCGCAATCGTCGCGGCGATCACGCGCTGCTGTGGGTCGTCGAAGCCGGGGATATTGCGCACGATCGAGGTCTCGTCGACTTCCACGCCGTTGCGCACGAGGATGCCGACACCGTTGTAAGTCTTCTGGCCGGCGAACCAGCTTTGATATCCCTTTGCCTCGAGATCGGCCCGCGGGAATTTTTCGTCGGGCAGTTTCAGCTCCTGCAGACACAGGACATCGGTCTGGCTAAGATCCAGCCAGTCGATCACATGCTGCTGGCGAACCTTCAGGGAATTGACGTTCCAGGTGGCGATTTTCATTCTGTGTCGAAATGGGCTGCGCGATGGTCTTCAAGTTTACCTGAAGGGCGTCGACGGCGGTCTGGGGATTCACCGGTGCGCGGACCCGGCGCGACCGCGCCCTGACGTGCCTGCAGCGGACCAGGGGTAAATAATTCGCGGGATACGCCATCGCGCGGCGTATAGTGAAACGACACACACATTTTTGGGGGCCATCATGGCCGATTCTTACCCGGTTCTGTACAAGGACTTCGAAGTACATCCCCTGGTTTTTTCGAGGGCGTTCAACAGGTTCGACGGCCACAAGAAGCAGGCCGAAGGTTATGACGTTGCGGTACGCGTGTGCCGTCCGGGCGCAATCAGCGGATCGAAAGCGAGCCGCGTGTTTCGCCTCACACGTCAGCTAACGTTCTCCGATTTTGGCGTGGCGAAACGCAGCGCGAGTCAGTACGGCGCAGACATTATCGATGGAAAGATCGAAGGCGCTTCGGTAGCCGATCTTTAAGCGCGCAAATTAATTCGCATGAGTGTTTGACGGGCTGCGGGTACGTAAGTACAATTCGGTTCCTCTGACGCGGGGTGGAGCAGTCTGGCAGCTCGTCGGGCTCATAACCCGAAGGTCACAGGTTCAAATCCTGTCCCCGCAACCAACGCTGTATAAGCTTGTGCAATCCAGCTGATTTTGAAGCAAGGGTGTTTTCTGCTTCGAAGCACGTGATGCGTAAGCTTGTGATCTTCCGGTCGCAAAACAAAAACCCGCTCCGGCGGGTTTTTTGTTTTGCGACGCAGCGTTTCGACAGCCACGCAGGCGGCCTGCCGTCATCGGTGACAATCTCCTCGCCTCGTCTCGCAGTCACGTGTTTCACCAGAACACGAACGGCCTCTCTGAACGGCACGTTCCGGACACGACTTCCCACAGGCTTGAAGACGCCGATAGAATCGAAGGCAGTCAAAGGAGCCGCTTATGGACCTGATCATCCGACGTGCCGTGCTGCCCGATTCTCCCCCCGGTCGCCACGAACCTGTCGACATCGGCATCGAAGGCGGCCGCATTCTCTCCGTCGAACCCCATCTCGCCGCCACCGCTCCGGAAGAAATCGACGCTGCCGGATCGCTCGTCACACCGCCGTTCGTCGATCCGCATTTCCACATGGATGCGACGTTGTCATACGGTCTGCCGCGCGTGAACGCGTCGGGGACCTTGCTCGAAGGCATCGCATTGTGGGGCGAACTCAAGCCGCAACTGACGCAGGAAGCGCTGGTCGAGCGCGCTCTGCAGTACTGCGACTGGGCCGTCGCGCGCGGGCTGCTGGCGATCCGTTCGCACGTCGATGTGTGCGACCCCCGGCTGCTTGCAGTCGAGGCGCTGCTCGAGGTGAAGCGGCGCGTTGCGCCGTATCTCGATCTGCAACTGGTTGCATTTCCACAGGACGGCGTGCTGCGCAGTCCCGGCGCGTTCGACAATCTAAAGCGTGCGATCTCGCTTGGCGTCGACGTGGTCGGCGGCATTCCGCATTTCGAGCGCACGATGGCCGACGGGGCGGAGTCGGTCCGTCTGTTGTGCGAATACGCGGCCGAAAACGGCTTGCGCGTCGACATGCATTGCGACGAGTCCGACGATCCGATGTCGCGTCACATCGAAACACTCGCGGCCCAGACGCATCGTCTGGGGCTGCATGGGCGCGTCACCGGATCGCATCTGACGTCGATGCATTCGATGGACAACTACTATGTCAGCAAACTGCTGCCGCTGATGCGCGATGCAGGGGTTGCGGCGATCGCAAACCCCTTGATCAACATCACCTTGCAAGGCCGCAGCGATACCTATCCGAAGCGCCGCGGCATGACCCGCGTGCCGGAAATGCTCGCTGCAGGGATCAACGTCGCTTTCGGTCACGACTGCGTGATGGACCCCTGGTACAGTCTGGGTTCTGGCGACATGCTCGAAGTCGCGCACATGGGCTTGCACGTTGCACAGATGACGGGCCAGGACGGCATGCGCGCATGCTTTAACGCCGTCACGGTGAACGCGGCGCGCATTCTCGGCCTCGAAGGATATGGCATCGCACCGGGTTGCGACGCGAATCTCGTGCTGCTCGATGCACGCGATCCCGTCGAAGCTATCCGTCTACGGGCGGCACGGCTTGTCGTGGTCCGGCGCGGCAAGGTGGTTAGCCGTTCACCGGCCGCGCTGGCGACGCTCACGCTGCCAGGAAGACCCGCCCACGTCGATTTCAGGCTGTACCGCTGAGCGTCGCCACCTCGCGGGGTCATCCGCGTGCAAGCGGACGTGGATGTGCCCGTGCACGCGCACGTAAAAAAGCCGGCGAGCGCACAGGCGTTCGCCGGCTTTGTCTTTGCCTCGCTACGGCCGTTCAGATAGCCGTAGCGATGACTATGAAACTCACTGCGTCGCGGCGCCCGGCGTCATGCCGTTGTGACGCAGCAGCGCGTCGATGGTCGGCTCACGGCCGCGGAACGCCTTGAACGATTCCATTGCCGGACGGCTGCCGCCGACTTCGAGAATCTCCTTGCGATAACGGGTGCCCGTTGCGGCATCGAGGACGCTGCCGTTCACGGTCTTCGCGGCTTCTTCGAACGCGGCGTACGCATCGGCGGACAGCACCTCCGCCCACTTGTAGCTGTAGTAGCCCGCCGCGTAGCCGCCTGCGAAGATGTGGCTGAACGTGTTCGGCCAGCGCGAGAAAGAAGCCTGCGGCACGACGTGGAAGCGCTCGTTGATCTCGCGGGCAAGGTCGTTCGCGCTTTTCTGGCCGGCCGGATCGAAGTCGACGTGCAGTGTCATGTCGAACATCGAGAAGACGATCTGCCGCAGCGTGCCAAGGCCGCTCTGGAAGTTCTTCGCGGCCAGCATCCTGTCGTATAGCGGACGCGGCAGCGGCGCAGCCGTCTCGACATGAGATGTCATGTCGCTCAGCACATCCCACTCCCAGCAGAAGTTCTCCATGAACTGCGAGGGCAGTTCGACCGCGTCCCATTCGACGCCGTTGATGCCCGACACGCCGAGTTCGTCGACACGCGTCAGCATGTGGTGCAGGCCGTGGCCGAATTCGTGGAAGAGCGTGATGACTTCATCATGCGTGAAGCACGCGGGCTTGCCACCGACCGGCGCCGAGAAGTTGCACGTCAGATACGCGACCGGCGTTTGCACGCCGCCTTCCGCTCGCTTGCGACGCGTACGCGCATCGTCCATCCATGCGCCGCCGCGTTTGCCTTCGCGCGCGTAGAGATCGAGGTAGAACTGCGCGACGAGGCCGCCGTCCTGATTCTCGACGCGGAAGAAGCGCACGTCCGGATGCCACACGGTTGCTTCGTCGCGACGGATGCGCACACCGAACAGCGTCTCGGTGACCTTGAACAGACCCCTCAGTACCGCGTCTTCAGGGAAGTACTGTTTGACCTCGTTCTCGGAGAACGAATAACGTTTCTGGCGCAGACGCTCGCCGGCGAACGTCATGTCCCACGGCTGCATCTCGGTCAGGCCGAGTTCGCCGGCGGCGAATTCGCGCAGCTCCTTCCAGTCCTGTTCGGCGTGCGGGCGTGCGCGCGTGGCGAGATCTTCGAGAAACCCCATCACCTGCGCCGGCGACTCGGCCATCTTCGGTGTGAGCGACACTTCCGCGAAATTGTCAAAGCCAAGCATCTGCGCTTCTTCGTTACGAAGTTTCAACTGCTCGGCGACGATCGCGGTGTTGTCCCATTCGGTCTTGCCGTTGCCGTACGCTGCACCCAGTTCGGAGGCGCGCGTTACATACGCGCGGTACATCGTCTCGCGCATCGCGCGGTTTTCGGAGTACTGCATCACCGGGAAATATGAGGGGAAATGCAGCGTGAATTTCCAGCCGTCCTTGTCGTCTTTCTGCGCAGCTTCGCGGGCGCCTTCGATGACGTCTTCCGGCAGGCCGGCCAGCTCGGCTTCGCTCGTGGCGATGTATGCATAGGCATTGGTCGCGTCGAGCACATGATCGGAGAACGATTTCGACAGCGCGGCCTGGCGCTCCTGCAATTCGGCGAAACGGGGCTTCTGGTCTTCCGGCAATTCGGCACCCGACAGGCGGAAATCGCGCAGCGCGTTGTTCAGGATTTTCTTGCGTTCGCCCGTGAGCGACGAGAAGTCGGGACTTGCCGCGAGCGCCTTGTATTTCTCGTAAAGCGCGAGATTCTGGCCGACGCTCGACCAGAATTCGGTCACGCGCGGCAGGTTTTCGCCGTAGGCGGCGCGCAATTCTGGCGTGTCGGCTACGGCGTTCAGGTGGCCGACCACGCCCCAGGCGCGCGAAAGCGGTTCCGTCGCCCGCTCGACGGGTTCGACGACGTCGGCCCACGACGCGGGCGTCACCGGCGCGCTGGCGCGTTCGACCGCGGCGTTTGCGTTTGCAAGCAGCACGTCGAGAGCCGGGGTGACATGTTCAGGGCGGATTTCGCCAAAGCGCGGCAGGTCGGTGAAATCGAGGAGCGGATTGTCCGGATTCGTGCGGGTGTTGGCTGACATAAGGCTTCCTGTCTGTCGCGGATAAAAAGGGCAACGCGGGGCGGTGCGTACCGCTTCCCATAACCGGATTATTGGGGCGGGACACGCCGTTTCCAACCGGGTCAAGCAGCAAATTATCAGAAGTTGGCGCCTCTGGCGTGAGCCGTGATGCTCAGGCAATCCGTCATGACCTGAACTGTGACGCAACGTACAGTGAGCGCCGGTGCCCTGCGCGACCATTTATCCTTGGTCGCCGCTGCGCGCAGGCGGCTTGTCCGGAGGCCATTTCCCGTTTTTCCTGGATGATCAAGGTGATGAATCTCTCGCAAGCACTGTCTCGCAAGGGGAACAACTTCGATCTGGTGCGTCTTGTCGCTGCCATTCTGGTGGTCTGGTGCCATGCCTACCTCATGCAGCCCAATGATCCCGCGATCGACCCGCTGGGTACCGCACTGGGGTTCGACGGCCTGGGCAGTCTCGGCGTGTATGCGTTCTTTCTGATGAGCGGCATCCTCGTGACGGCGAGTTACGACCGGCAGCGTTCTGCGCCGCGTTTCGTCGCGCTGCGCGTTGCGCGCCTCTGGCCAGCGGTTGCGGGGGGCTCGCTCTTTGCCATCTTCGTGATCGGGCCATTGTTCACGACCTTGCCGCTGTCCGAATACTTCGCGTCGCATATGACATGGATGAACCTCGACAACGCGTCCACCCTCGCGTTCAAAAGAGGCTGGGTGTTGCCGGGGGTGTTCGAACACAACCGGTTCGAACGCGATATCTGTGCGCCGCTATGGACACTGCCGCTCGAAGTCAGGTGCTATCTGATCGTTCTTGTTGCCGGTGTTCTGGGCCTTTTATCGAGCCGCCGCGGCGTATTCCTGGCCGTCGCGATGGGTCTGGTGGCGTTCGCCGTACGCGTGCGATTTGCGCCGTTCGAACTGTCGCTGCGCGATTTTTCCCAGAAGGCGGGCGGCTATTCTTTCTGGCCAGAACTGTTCTTCATGGGTGGCATGCTGCTCTATAGCTGGCGCGATCGCGTTCATATCAACGGGCTGGCTGCGACCGCGTTCCTGATGATCTTTCTGGTGTTTCGTGACACAGCCGCTGCGCAGCCGCTGTTCTATGTGACTTTCGTGTACGGCGTGCTGTGGACAGGTTCGACGCCCGCGTTGCGCCGCTTTGTGCCGCGTAACGACTACTCGTTCGGAATCTATATATACGGGTTCATGATGCAGCAATCCGTGGCGAGCGTCGCTCCCCATCTGAATCACGTTGAAGCCACGCTGGTCGCTGCGCCCTTCATTCTGCTCTGTGCGGCCGCTTCATGGCACTTCATCGAACGTCCTGTGCTCACCTGGTGCCGGGCACGTCTTGCTCGTGAGGTGGCTCATCCTGTGCCGGCCATCGGCGCCGATAGCGCCGCGCGTTGATGCCGTAGCGGACGGATCGCGCGGTAGTGTCCGATGGCTGAATGCGTTGCCATCGGACCGCACGCCGGTTATACCGCGCCTGCGGCGCGCTCGGCGGCTTCGATGGTATTCACGAGCAGCATTGTGATCGTCATCGGGCCGACCCCGCCCGGCACCGGCGTGATAAAACCGGCGACCTCCTTGACTCCGGCGAAATCGACGTCGCCGCACAGTTTGCCTGCGTCGTCGCGGTTCATGCCGACGTCGATCACCGCTGCGCCCGGCTTCACCATGTCGGCCGTCAGGATGTTGCGGCGGCCGGTCGCGGCGACGACGACATCGGCGCTGCGCGTCTTCGCGGCCAGATCGCGCGTCTTGCTGTGGCAGATCGTGACGGTTGCGCCGGCTTCGAGCAGCAGCAGCGCCATCGGCTTGCCGACGATGTTCGAGCGGCCGATCACCACCGCATCCGCGCCTTTCAGCGGGATGTCATAGGCCTCGAACATTTTCATCACGCCATACGGCGTGCATGGCCGGAACAGCGGCATGCCGGTCATCAGCGCGCCCGCGTTGGCCACGTGAAAACCGTCGACATCTTTCTCAGGGGCAATCGCTTCGATCACCTTGTGGCTGTCGATATGCGGCGGCAGCGGCAACTGGACGAGGATGCCGTGGATCTTCGGATCGCGGTTCAGTTCGTCGATGCGCGCAAGCAGATCGGCTTCCGGCAATGTTGTGGGGTAGCGGTCGTAGGACGAAAAGATCCCGTTGTCCTGACAGGCCTTGACCTTGTTGCGGACATACACTTCGCTTGCCGGATTGTCGCCGACCAGCACGACGGCGAGGCCCGGCTGATGGCCGCGGGCGGTAAGGGCGGCGGCGCGGCTGGCGACGTCGGCGCGAAGGGTCCTGGAGAGGGCGTTGCCGTCGATGAGGGTGGCTGTCATGGTCGGTCGAGAGTGGGCAGTTCGGAATGCGGAGTGCGCGGCACGGTGCGTGCGTCGTGGCGCTTTTCGGCACGAAAGTGTCGGGTCGCGAAAAGCGCGCGGCGCAGATTCTGCGTCGCTGCGAAAGCTGGGATTATACCGTCGCCGCCCGCGCGGACCGAGCGCGCAAGGCTTCGCCGGCGCCGCGCGCGGGTTGTGGGGTCTTTCGGAAGGGGAGGTGCGGCTGGGGCGTGCTGAAGAGCCCGGTTCGGGTCTCTTCAGCATGCGACGCAGGGGGTTACTGCGGTTGCGGCTTGTTCGACAGCGCGAGTCGCAGCAGATCGGCGACCGTGTTGACGTTGAGCTTTTCCATGATGTTCGCGCGGTGTGCTTCGACGGTCTTGATGCTGATACCGAGGTCGTCGGCGATCTGCTTGTTGAGCCGTCCGGCGATGATCCGCTCCAGCACCTGGTGTTCGCGGGCCGTCAGCTTGCCGAGGCGTTCCGCGGCGGCGCGCTGCTGCTGCACGCTGCTGCTTTCGCTGCGCGCCTTGTCGAGCATGCGCTCGACCAGCTTGCGCAGTTCGGCTTCGTCGAACGGTTTTTCAATGAAGTCCATTGCGCCTTTTTTCATTGTCGACACCGCCATCGGCACGTCGCCGTGACCCGTGACGAAGATGATCGGCAAGGACGCGTTATCGGTGATCAGGCGCTCCTGCAGCTCGAGCCCGCTCATGCCCTGCATCCGGACGTCGAGAATCAGGCAGGCAATCTGGCCCGCGTGCTGGCCGGGCTGGTAGGCGTCGATGAACTGCTCCGCGCTGGAGAAGCACTGCACGCGATAACCGTTGGCCTCCAGCAGCCAGCGCAGCGAATCTCGCACGGCCTCGTCATCATCGACGACAAAGACGGTTTCCTGTGTGGTGACTGGGGTATTCATGTCTCTCCCGTAACGGTTTGTGGTGTCGGCGCCTCTGACCCGCCGTTGCTTGGGCCGTCCGGCTCTCCAATAGGCAGACTGCAATGGAACGTGGCGCCTGTGATGTGACCGTCGGCTTCGACGTTGTTCACTACCCACAGGCGACCGCGATGGGACTCGATGATGGAGCGGCAAATATTGAGCCCCATGCCCATGCCATCGGACTTGGTGCTGTAAAACGGTTCAAAGAGGCGCTCGGCCATCGCTTCGTCGACGCCCGGACCCTGGTCGACGACGCTGACGCAGACAAAGCCGCTGTCGAGCCGCACGACGACGCGGATCACCGGATCGACCGCGTTCGGCCGCGCATCGTGCATCGCTTCGGCGGCGTTCTTCAGCAGATTCACGAGGACCTGCTCGATCAGCACCGGGTCGACGTAGATCACCGGCAGACGCGAGCGCAGATCGGTGACGATGCGGATCCGGCGCTTGCGCGCCTCGATCTCGGCAAGGCCGACTGCATCCGCGACGATATCGGCGACGCGGGTAGGCTGGCGCTTTGGTTCGCTACGTTTCACGAATTCGCGGATCCGCTTGATGATCATGCCGGCGCGCACCGCCTGCTGGGCAGTTTTTTCGAGCACGGGCAACAGGTTGTCAGGAGTTGTCCGACCAGATTTAACCAGCGCGACGGTTCCCGAGCAATAGTTATTGATAGCGGCGAGCGGCTGGTTCAGTTCGTGCGCGAGCGAAGACGCCATTTCGCCCATCGTCATCAGGCGGCTCGTGAACTGCAGCTTTTCGTCCTGCTGGCGCGCGAGTTCCTGAGCCTGCTTGCGGGTCGTGATGTCGGTCGCGATCTGCATCTGCGCCAGATGGCCATCCACCCACTGGATGTACTGGCGCCGCACTTCGAACCATTTCTGGATGCCCTGCACATAGACTTCCTGCGCGTCGGCGGTGCTTTCGGTCAGCGCGGCGGCGGGCAGGCCGGCGTACGTGTCGACCATGTCGATCGAATCCGACGACGCCTGGGAACTGTCGAAGCCGCCCCCCGCCAGTTCCAGATGGCCGTCCGGGCGGATGCCGAACAGATGCCGGTAATAGCGGTTGGCGAAGAGCAGCTCGGCTTCGTCGGCGGCGAGGACGGACACGGCGGCGTCGAGGCTTTCGAGCACGGTCGTGAAACGATCATGGGCGGCCGCGAGTTCTTCGCGCGCGCGCTTCGGCTCGGTGATGTCGGTCATCGACGACATCCAGCCGGTCTGGCGTCCGGAACTGTCGATCAGCGGCGAGACATACAGGCGCGCGTGGAACAGCGACCCGTCCTTGCGGCGCACACGCAGTTCGAACCCCGACGACGGCGCCTTGCCGCGCAGCGTCATGTCGAGCTGGCGCTGCATTTCGGGGTACGCGTCACGCGGCCAGTAAGGGAAGGGCGCCGTCTTGCCGTTCAGGTCGCTTTCGTCCCAGCCGGTCATGCGGCAGAAGGCGGGGTTCACGTGCGTGATGCGCCCGTGCATGTCGAGCACGCGCATGCCGATCAGCACGGAGTTCTCCATCGCGCGCCGGAAGAACGCTTCGGCATACAGCGCCTGCTGCGCTTCGAAGCGCTGGCGGGTGTGTTTCCAGAGGCTCCACAGGCTCCACAGCACGAAACACGAGAGGCCGGCCACCAGCCACACGAGCGTATTGTTCGTGAAGTTGGTCATCTGCGGGTACGCGTACACGCGCACCGACACGCCCTGGCCCGGCGGATCGAGCGGCAGGTCGTAGAACGCATCGCGCGGCAGGCGCGGGCGCGTCGACGTCGTGGCCAGCTCGTGGTTGTTCACGTCGATGATCGAGATCTTGTACTTCGCGGACAGCTCGGGCGGGATGTCGTGCTTGAGAATGCCTTCAATCGAAAACACGGCCGCAATCGTGCCGAGGAACTCACGGTCGCGGAACACCGGCGTTTGCAGCGTCAGATAACCGTTTCCGACGTCGTCGTAGATGAGCGGCGAATAGACCTGGCGGCGCGTGTTGCGCGCCTCGGCGAAGGCGGCCTTCACTGCCTCGTCCATCTGCGCGTCGTTGGGTTTCGCGAGGCGCTGGCCGAAGAGCGGCAGCGCGTTGTTCGGCCAGCGCGGCTGTTGCAGGCTCGTGTACCAGTTCATGTAGAGGATCTCGGGGTGCCCCTGCATGATGTCCGCCGTGGACACCTGGAACGAATGCTGGTCGGCATGGCCAGCGGCGAGGTCGCGCGCCAGCGCCTGGATCTGTTCCTGGGCACCCGTCATGGACAGGCGGATCTGCTGCTGCGCCCACGCGACGTTACGGTAGAGCGTGTCTTCCTGCTGCTGCTGTTCGCGCCGGTTCAGGCTCCACAGAATCAGACTCATGACGATCAGGAACACCAGGATCGACAGGAGCGGCGTCAGCAAATAGGAATTCGACCACCATGGTCCGTGGTGCCAGCGAGACGGCGACGTATCCGCCGGCGAGCCGGACGGTCGCGCCGAGCGTGCGAAAAGCCGATCGGTCAACATGGCTGGCATTGTAACGCAGCGAGTCGTGGCGAAATGACGCAAAAAATGACCGAAAGCGGCTCCAATCGGAGCAAACTAGCCGACGTATTCGCAGGAGGCCGGTGAATTCAGTGTGCGCCGCAGCAATTTACCGCATTATGAGAAATGATCTCGCAATTTGAAATTTTTGTTGCCAGGAGGTTGGCCCCCTTATTACAATCGCCCGAAAGCTGCCGCGGTCGGGCTTCGTCCGCGTCGTCTGTTCAAAGAGCGTTCCTCATACTCAGGAGACGAGCATGTCCGCTGTACCCGACGAAGTGATGAAATATGTCGCCGCCGAAAAAGACGACGACCCACAGGAAACCGGTGAATGGCTGGAAGCACTGGATGGCGTGATTTCTGCGGTCGGGCCGGACCGCGCTCACTATCTGATCGAAAAACAGATCGAATTTGCGCGTGTCCACGGCGAGCATCTGCCGTTCTCGGCCAACACCCCCTACATCAACACGATCCCGGTTGCACGTCAGGCGAATAATCCCGGCGACCAGGATGTCGAACACCGCATCCGTTCATACACGCGCTGGAACGCCATCGCGATGGTGCTGCGCGCGGGCAAGGACACGAACGTCGGCGGCCATATCGCATCGTTCGCTTCGGCCGCGACGTTGTATGACGTCGGCTACAACCACTTCTGGCATGCGCCGTCGGACCAGCACGGCGGCGACCTGGTGTTCGTGCAGGGTCACTCGTCTCCCGGCGTGTACTCGCGCGCGTTCCTCCTCGGCCGTCTGACCGAGAACCAGCTCGACAACTTCCGCCAGGAAGTGGGCGGCGAGGGCATCTCGTCGTATCCGCACCCGTGGCTGATGCCGGATTTCTGGCAGTTCCCGACCGTCTCGATGGGTCTCGGCCCGATCATGGCGATCTATCAGGCGCGCTTCATGAAGTACCTGCAGGCGCGCGGCATTGCGAAGACGGAAGGCCGCAAGGTCTGGGCGTTCCTCGGCGACGGCGAAACGGATGAACCGGAATCGCTCGGCGCGATCGGCATGGCCGGCCGCGAACGCCTCGAGAACCTCGTGTTCGTCATCAACTGCAACCTGCAGCGTCTCGACGGCCCGGTGCGCGGTAACGGCAAGATCATCCAGGAACTCGAGAGCGAGTTCCGCGGCGCCGGCTGGAATGTGATCAAGGTGATCTGGGGCAGCCGCTGGGATGCGCTCTTCGCACGCGACAAGTCGGGCGTGCTGATGCGCCGGATGATGGAAGTGGTCGACGGCGAATACCAGACATATAAATCGGAGTCGGGCGCCTATGTCCGCGAGCACTTCTTCAATACGCCCGAGCTGAAGGCGCTGGTTTCCGACTGGTCCGACGAAGAGATCTGGAACCTGAACCGCGGCGGCCATGACCCGCACAAGATCTACGCGGCGTTCCACGAAGCATCGCAGACGAAGGGCCAGCCGACCGTGATCCTCGCCAAGACGATCAAGGGCTACGGCATGGGCGAAGCCGGCCAGGCGATGAACATTACCCACCAGCAGAAGAAGATGCAGGTGGATCAGCTCAAGAAATTCCGCGACCAGTTCCGTCTGCCGATCTCCGACGACGATCTCGTCCACGTGCCGTACCTCAAGTTCGAAGAAGGTTCGAAGGAACTCGAGTACATGCGAAGCCGCCGCCAGGATCTGGGCGGTTATCTGCCGGCGCGTCGCCAGAAGGCGGAATCGCTGCCGGTGCCGGATCTCGCCGCGTTCGACCCGCTGCTGAAGGGCACGGGAGAAGGCCGCGAGATTTCGACGACGATGGCGTTCGTGCGGATCCTCAACATCCTGCTGAAGGACAAGGCGCTTGGCAAACGCGTAGTGCCGATCGTGCCGGACGAATCACGTACGTTCGGTATGGAAGGTCTCTTCCGCCAGATCGGTATTTGGAATCAGGAAGGCCAGAAGTATGTGCCGGAAGATTCCGACCAGCTGATGTTCTACCGCGAATCGGAAACCGGCCAGATCCTGCAGGAAGGGATCAACGAAGCCGGCGGGATGTGTGACTGGATCGCAGCCGCGACGTCGTACTCGACGCATGGCGAGATCATGATCCCGTTCTACATCTTCTATTCGATGTTCGGCTTCCAGCGCATCGGCGATCTGGCATGGGCCGCCGGCGACATGCGCGCGCGCGGTTTCCTGCTCGGTGGCACGGCAGGCCGTACGACGCTGAACGGCGAAGGTCTCCAGCACGAAGATGGGCACTCGCTCCTGTGGGCCGCTTCGGTGCCGAACTGCCTGAGCTATGACCCGACGTTTGGTTACGAACTCGCGGTCATCATGCAGGATGGCCTGCGCCGCATGCTCGCCAACCAGGAAGACGTGTATTACTACATTACGGTGATGAACGAGAACTACGAACACCCGGCGATGCCGCAGGGCGATAGCGTAGCGGCCGACATCATCAAGGGCATGTACGCCTTCAGGAAAGCCGACGCTGACAGCAAGGCGCCGCGCGTCCAGTTGATGGGCGCGGGCACGATCTTCAACGAAGTGATCGCTGCCGCCGACCTGCTGAAAAACGACTGGGGCGTTGCAGCCGACCTGTGGAGCGTGCCGAGTTTCACCGAACTCGCGCGCGAAGGCCACGAAGTCCAGCGCTGGAACCTGCTGCACCCGACCGAAGAGAAGAAGCTCTCGCATGTCGAGAAGCTGCTGAAGGACGCGCAGGGTCCGGTCATCGCATCGACCGACTACGTCCGTGCGCTCACGGAGCAGATCCGCGCCTTCGTGCCGCAACGCTTCGTTGTGCTCGGTACCGACGGCTTCGGCCGCTCGGACACGCGCGAAAAGCTGCGTCACTTCTTCGAAGTGGATCGTTACTGGGTTACCGTCGCTGCGTTGAATGCGCTCGCAGACGAAGGTACGATCGAACGCAAGGTCGTCGCCGAGGCGCTCAAGAAGTACAACCTCGATCCTGCCAAACCCAACCCGATGACCGTCTAAGGCATCGCCCCCGAGTGCCATGCGTGCGTTTCCCTGCCTGAAAAGGCGGGGAGGCGTGCGCGGCCCAGGAGACACTAACAATGAGTCAAGCGATCGAAGTCAAAGTCCCGGACATCGGCGATTACAAGGACATCCCTGTGATCGAGGTGCTGGTGAAGGCGGGTGATACCGTCGAAAAAGAGCAGTCGCTCGTTACACTCGAATCCGACAAGGCAACCATGGATGTGCCCAGTTCGGCTGCGGGCACGATCAAGGAAGTGAAGGTGAAGGTCGGCGACAACGTGTCGGAAGGCTCGCTGATCGTCGTGCTGGAAAGCGCTGCAGGTGGAGCGGCGGCAGCCCCGGCTGCGGCTCAGCCTGCCGCCGCGGCGCTTGCTGCCGCCGCGGCGCCGGCTGCCGCGCCCGCTGCGGGCGGCGGTGTGCAGGAAGTGAAGGTGCCCGACATCGGCGACTACAAGGATGTGCCGGTGATTGAGATCGGCGTGAAGGTCGGCGACAGGGTCGAGAAGGAACAGTCGCTCGTTACACTCGAGTCCGACAAGGCGACCATGGATGTGCCGAGCCCGGCCGCCGGCGTCGTGAAGGAAATCAAGGTCAAGGTGGGCGATGCGGTCTCGGAAGGCTCCGTGATCGTGCTGCTCGAAAGCGCGGGTGGCGCCGCGGCGGCTGCTGCGCCAGCGCCGAAACATGAAGTAGAGCCGCCGTCCG
Source organism: Paraburkholderia sp. BL10I2N1 (assembly GCF_004361815.1). Classification (NCBI taxonomy): domain Bacteria; kingdom Pseudomonadati; phylum Pseudomonadota; class Betaproteobacteria; order Burkholderiales; family Burkholderiaceae; genus Paraburkholderia; species Paraburkholderia sp. BL10I2N1. The sequence goes on from NZ_SNWA01000001.1 coordinate 3,092,110, forward strand.
ACGCGCCCCAGGCGCCTGCGCCGGCTCCGGCCGCGCCGTCTGCGCTCGCTCAGGCCCCGCTGATTCCGGCGGGCGAGGGCGGTACACGCAGCGCGAGCCATGCTTCGCCTTCAGTGCGCAAGTTCGCGCGCGAGCTGGGTGTGGATGTGTCGCGTGTGCAGGGTACGGGTCCGAAGGGCCGCATCACGCAGGATGACATCACCGCTTTCGTGAAGGGTGTGATGACCGGCCAGCGCGCGGCACCGGCGGCTGCGCCGGCTGCAGCAGGCGGCGGCGAGCTGAATCTGCTGCCGTGGCCGAAGGTCGATTTCGCGAAGTTCGGTCCGGTCGATCCGAAGCCGCTGTCGCGCATCAAGAAGATCTCGGGCGCGAACCTGCATCGCAACTGGGTCATGATCCCGCACGTCACGAACAACGACGAAGCGGACATCACCGAACTCGAAGCGTTGCGCGTGCAACTGAACAAGGAACATGAGAAGGCTGGCGTGAAGTTCACGATGCTGGCATTCGTGATCAAGGCGGTGGTGTTCGCCTTGAAGAAATTCCCGACGTTCAATGCGAGCCTCGATGGCGACAACCTCGTCTTCAAGCAGTACTACCACGTCGGGTTTGCCGCCGATACGCCGAATGGGCTCGTCGTGCCGGTGATCCGCGATGCGGACAGGAAGGGGCTCGTCGATATCGCGAAGGAAATGGCCGATCTGTCGAAGGCAGCCCGCGAAGGCAAGCTGAAGCCGGATCAGATGCAGGGCGGATGTTTCTCGATTTCTTCGCTGGGCGGGATTGGCGGGACGCATTTCACGCCGATCATCAACGCGCCTGAAGTGGCGATTCTCGGCTTGTCGCGCGGCGCGATGAAGCCGGTTTGGGATGGCAAGCAGTTCGTGCCGCGGCTGATCTTGCCGATGTCGTTGTCTTACGACCATCGCGTGATCGATGGCGCTGAAGCGGCTCGCTTCAACGCTTATCTTGCTGCGATTCTTGCCGATTTCCGGCGTGTGATTCTTTGATTGTCGATTGGACGCGCTGGGACGTGGGGCTGACTTCTATCCACGTCGCTCGCTGAACCTGCTTTCTCGCCGGTCTATTGACGCTGCCCCTGTGCGGGGCGGCACCTACCTTTCTTTGTCCCGCAAGGGGACGTCCTTTCGGGGTGTCTTCCAGAGAAAGGCAGGCAAAAGGCCAGCTTTCAGGCCCGATGAAAGCAGTCGTTCGGCGGCGCTCCGTCATCAACACGGTCAATAAGAGAAGGGGACAGTAATGAGTCTCGTCGAAGTGAAGGTACCGGACATCGGTGATTTCAAGGATGTCGATGTCATCGAAGTGAATATCAAACCGGGCGACGTCATCGAGCTTGAACAGGCGCTGATGACGCTCGAATCCGACAAGGCTTCCATCGAAGTACCGAGCGATACCGCTGGCACCGTCAAGGAAGTCAGGGTCAAAACCGGTGACAAGGTGTCGGAAGGCAGCGTCATCGCTATCGTCGAATCGGCCGGTGCCGGATCGGCCAAAGCAGCGCCTGAAGAAGCCGCGAAAGAGCCTGGGAAAGCGCCCGCGCAAGCGCCCGCGCAACCAGCCGCACAACCAGCCGCACAACCAGCCGCGCAGAAGGAGGCTACCGCTGCGCCGCAGGCTGGCAGTTTTTCGGGCAGCGCGGATATCGAGTGCGACATGGTCGTGCTCGGCTCGGGCCCCGGCGGCTATTCGGCTGCGTTCCGCTCGGCCGACCTCGGTATGAAGACCGTGCTGGTCGAACGTTATGCGACGCTCGGCGGTGTGTGTCTGAACGTTGGCTGTATCCCGTCGAAGGCGCTGCTGCATACCGCCCTCGTTATCGATGAGGCCGAAGCGCTCGGCTCGCACGGCATCACGTTCGGCAAGCCGCAGATCGATCTCGACAAACTGCGCGACTTCAAGTCGGGCGTCGTCAGGAAACTGACCGGCGGCCTCGCTGGCATGGCGAAGTTGCGTAAGGTCGAAGTCGTCACGGGCACCGGTACATTCGTCGATCCGCACCACATGGAAGTGCAGACCGAAAGCGGCAAGAAGGTCGTCAAGTTCAAACAGGCGATCATCGCAGCCGGTTCGGAGGCCGTGAACCTGCCGTTCATGCCGGACGATCCGCGCGTCGTCGATTCGACCGGCGCGCTGGAGTTGCGCCAGATTCCGCAGCGCATGCTCGTCGTCGGCGGCGGCATCATCGGTCTCGAAATGGCAACCGTGTACGCGACGCTCGGCGCGCAGATCGAAGTCGTCGAAATGCTCGACGTTCTGATGGCAGGCGCTGACCGCGATCTCGTCAAGGTCTGGGAGAAGTACAACAGCAAGCGTTTCGCGAACGTGATGCTGAAGACCAAAACGACGGGAGCCGTCGCGAAGGACGATGGTATTTACGTGTCGTTCGAAGGCGAAAAGGCGCCGGCCGAAGCGCAACGTTATGACCTCGTGCTGGTCGCAGTGGGACGTAGCCCGAACGGCAGGAAGATCGGTGCGGAGAAGGCGGGCGTTGCGGTCACGGACCGTGGCTTCATCGAAGTAGACAAGCAGATGCGCACGAATGTGCCGCACATCTTCGCGATCGGCGACATCATCGGTCAGCCGATGCTGGCGCACAAGGCCGTGCACGAAGCGCACGTCGCCGCGGAAGTGGCGCACGGCGAGAAGGCGTACTTCGACGCGCTGCAGATTCCGTCGGTGGCGTACACGGATCCGGAAGTGGCCTGGGCCGGTAAGACGGAGGACCAGTGCAAGGCCGAAGGCATCAAGTACGGCAAGGCGGTGTTCCCGTGGGCCGCTTCGGGCCGTGCGATTGCCAATGGCCGCGACGAAGGCTTTACGAAGCTGATCTTCGACGAGGCGACGCACCGCGTGATCGGTGGCGGCATCGTTGGTCTGAATGCTGGCGACCTGATCAGCGAAGTCTGTCTGGCCGTCGAAATGGGCGCGGACGCGACGGATATCGGCAAGACGATCCACCCGCACCCGACGCTCGGCGAGTCGATCGGTATGGCTGCCGAACTGTATGAAGGCGTCTGTACGGATCTGCCTCCGCAGAAAAAGAAGTAACCCCTGTAGTCAGGGGACGAAGCAAAACGGCGCGCCCTTGACGGGGCGCGCCGTTTTTTTCGGCTGGATGCAACGGTAGACCGGACAACCGGCAGGAAAGCCAGCCTGGCAGCCGACAAAACCGGCGCTCCAAAAAAAGAACCCGGCGGTGGCCGGGAAAACGATACGCACTGTTCGAACGTATCGGAGCGTCGGGCCACGCAGTGCCCGCGTTACACGCTGAACTGCGTGGCGCTGTTGCTTCGTCTGCAGGCTACCGACGTCCGTTTAGCTTAAACAGCCTTCTTGGCGGAGCGCGATGCCTGTGCTGCTGCCTGGGAGGCAGCCTTCGACGCGGCGGTAGCCGCTGCGTTGAAGTTGCTTTCAGCGATTTCGACGGCTTGCTTCGTAGCCTTGTGGACCGTTTCGTACGTGGTGTTGGCGGCGGTGATTGCCGACTTGATCACAGCGACAGCGGTTTCCGAGCCGGCCGGAGCATTCTTCGCGACGTTCTCGACGAGCGACTGCACCTTGCGGTTCTGCTCTTCATACTGCGCCTCAGCGACGCGGGCAAATTCAGCTTGCGTTGCCGATGCGATTTCATATACGTGACGGCCGTACGACAGAACCTTTTCAGCCACCGGTTGCGCGAGGCTGGCTTGCAGCGCGAGAAGTTCCTGTGCGTCCTTCACCGAAAGAGCACGTTGTGCATTTTCCTGGCTTTCCGCGAGCGTCGACTTCACCACTTGCAGGTTCAGTTCGACGAGCTTTTCCACGCCTTCGAACGCCTTGGCCGTCAGGCCAAACAGGGTTTCGAGGTTGGTCTTTTGTGCCGCGGCGATTTGCTCAGGGGTCAGCAGAGTCATGTTTACGCTCCTGGAATACGATCCGTCTCGTGCGGACCGTGTTGGGTTAATGGCAAAACCTGTCAACTACACAATCGGTAACGATGTTTTGTGCATCGCAACAATGGTTACTATTTTAGGACAGCTGTTTTGAATGTCAAGCACTTTTTGTGCGTCGCACAATAGTGAGAAATTATCGATAAAACAACAGGTTATGAAGTGCCTATGACATTCGGATGACCGCGCCGGAAAAAGTCGTCGCACCGCGCTGGTGCGCAAAAAGCTGGCTGCCAGCGCACTGCCGCGGGCGTATTGCGATAGGGAAGCAGGCCAGATGGAGGCCGGAAATCGTCAAGACAGGTAAACCAAAATCTCTCGTTGAACGTTACAGGTGCTTCAAGGTCGAATGCGCGTACGAGGTTTCCGCAGCGACTGCTTAAGACTGTTGCGGAGCGACGTCGGCGGCAGTCCGGAGGCTGTTCCCGGCCACCAGGCCGGCATCCGGATGCAGGTTGTCAGTAGCGACAGCGTATTTCCCCTGATCAAGGTTGTTTCGAATTTGCCGTTATGCTGGGAGTCGGATAACGAACCAGCTTGATGCGCAAACGAATTCCGGCGCGCCCAATCGCTTTTTCTGATCGGGCGCGCCGTACTTATTGGTAATTTACAATCGGACCTTACAAGCCGGTTTAAAGAGCGCGTTTAAGTGCTTAATATTGCTAATTTTTCGTGGCTTTACTACACTTGCGGACAACTCGAGCCGCTCTATACAGAACACCAATGAAAACCGACATGTTTTCGTCGCTGAAAGCGATCCACGGCGCGGCCTTGGGCACCGCTCTGTCGGTGGCCGCTTCCCTCGTCATCTCAGCGGCGTTCGCTGCGCCGATCGACGCTTTTGCCGCGTCGACCACCACGCCCGCCAAGCCGGAGAAGGCTACCCGTTCCGCCAAAAAGACCGCTGCGACAGCAGCCAGGTCGCCGAAGACAGCGCAGGCTGCGGCGGCGAACGCCGATGATGCGCCGCGCACCGTGGTGAAAAAAAAGCGGGTCTCTTACACGATGAATGGCCGCCATCATTCGGCCATGCGCAGGGTCGCTTTCGAACCACGTCAACCCACCGTTGGTCAGGCGTTTGGGCTGCATGAGACGCCCGACGCACTGATGTTGCGTTCCAGCGTTGCGTACGTGGTTGATCAGAATTCGTCCGAACCGCTCTTTGACAAAAATTCCCGTGCCGTCGTGCCGATCGCGTCAATCACCAAGCTGATGACCGCGATGGTTGTGCTTGACTCGAAAGAGGTGATGACCGAGCAGATCGAGGTCACCGACGAAGATCGCGACTACGAGAAGAACACGGGCTCGCGCCTGTCTGTTGGCTCAGTGCTGTCACGCGAGGACATGCTGCATATCGCGTTGATGGCGTCGGAAAACCGCGCGGCGGCCGCGCTGTCGCGCTATTTCCAGGGTGGCCGACCGGCGTTCATCGCGGCGATGAACGCGAAGGCGAAGGCTCTCGGCATGAACGACACGCACTTCGAGAACCCGACGGGTCTGACGAGCCAGAACGTCTCGAGCGCTCGCGATCTCGTGAAGATGGTGAACGCGGCATATCAATACCCGATGATTCGTCGTTTCTCGACTGACCGCAGCTATGAGGTGAACACGGGCAAGCGCATGCTCGCGTACAACAGCACGAACGCGCTGGTGCGCAACCCGACGTGGGATATCGGTCTGCAGAAGACCGGCTTCATCAACGAAGCGGGCGAATGTCTCGTGATGCAGGCAACCATCAATGGCCATCCAATGATCATGGTGCTGCTCGATTCGTCGGGCAAATATTCGCGTTTCGCCGATGCGACGCGCTTGCGTACGTGGCTGGACAACGGTGGTGATGGGCATATCACAAGCGCCGACGCTGGCGGCTCGGGTACCTGAGTTGTCGGCTGTTCGCGAACGGCCATCTGAAAACAAGAAGCCCCGCTGTTGCGGGGCTTCTTGCTTATGCGGCCGAGCTGAAATAAAGCAACGAACAGTTACGCGTGCTGGGCGTGAGCCTGTCCCGCTTGTGCTTCAGGCCGATAGCCGAGCGACTCTGAAATGACCAGTGCCGTCTGGCTCAGTTGACTGAGCCAGGAATCCTGCAGCCGGTCGGCTGGCGCGGACAGCGACAGCCCGGCAACGAGCTTGCCCGTATCGTCATAGATGCCTGCCGCAATGCAGCGAACACCAAGTTCAAGCTCTTCGTTATCGCGTGCGCACGATTGCTGACGCACATGCAGCAATTCGCGCTCGAGCTTGGCGAGATCAGTAATGCTGTTCTGAGTGTGACCCGACAGGCCCGTGCGAGTGGCATAGGCGCGGACGCGGGTCGACTCGTCGGCGGCAAGAAACAACTTGCCAACAGAAGTCAGGTGGAGCGGCGCCCGCCCGCCGATGGCACGCACGACCTGCATGCCCGAGCGTTCGGAATACGCGCGTTCGATATAGACGATCTCGTCGCCCTGACGGACCGATAGATTGACCGTCTGGCCAGTCTGGCGGTGCAGTTCACGCATCGGCATCAGCGCGGCGTCGCGTACCGACAGGCGCGCCTTCACCAGGTTGCCGAGTTCGAGGAGGCGCATGCCTAGCCGGTACGTGCCCGGGTCGGACCGGTCGACCAGCCTGCACGTCACCATGTCGTTCAGGATGCGATGGGCAGTCGAAGGGTGCAACTCGGTGCGTTGGGCGAGTTCTTTCAGGCTGACCGGGTCGCTATGCGCAGCAAGGGCGTCCAGCAGGCGCATCATGCGTTCGATCACCTGGATCGAAGTCTTGGGATCCGGGTTGGTGTCGCTCATGGGGAGAATTCAGATGACGCATCAGACAACGGAAAACTGATTGTATCTCGTATTGTGAAAAAAGCGAACGCCGTTCGAGCCGGAACTCCAATTGCGGCATTGTGCGCGTGCCGGGGCCGTTGGCGTTGGAGTTGCATGCCAAACAGCGGATAATCGGGGACGTTTTCCCGAAGGAGCGCTTATGCGAGTCGGTTTGTTCGTCACCTGTCTCATTGACCTGATGCGTCCGGAGATCGGATTTTCGGTCATCAAGCTGATTGAGCGTGCGGGTTTCGAAGTCGTGGTGCCGCCTGCCCAGACCTGCTGCGGGCAGCCTGCCTACAACTCGGGTGAGCGCCGCATCGCGCGTGATCTCGCTGAGAAAACACTGCGCGAGTTCGAACAGTTCGACTACATCGTCGTGCCGTCGGGGTCTTGCGGAGGCATGATCCGTGTGCACTACGGCGATCTTTTTCGGAACGATCCGGAATTGATGGGCCGCTACGGCAGGCTCCAGCCCAAAGTGTTCGAACTGACTGAGTTTCTTGCCGACGTGGCGCACGTCAAACTGGTGCCTGGCGAGTTTGAAGGGCCTGTGACCTATCACGATTCATGTTCAGGGTTGCGCGAACTGGGTGTCAAGGCGCAGCCACGCGCGCTGCTCGCGCAGGTGGGCGTGCCCGTCAACGAAATGAAGGACTGCGAGCATTGCTGCGGCTTCGGCGGCACATTCGCGGTGAAGTACGGCGACATCTCGACGGCGATAGTCGACGAAAAGTGCGCCAACATCCGGACTAGCGGCGTCGATGCCGTCGTGCTTGGCGACCTTGGTTGCATGCTCAATATAGAAGGGCGCCTGCGACGCACCGGCGACAACACGACGCGCGTGCTGCACATTGCGCAGGTGCTGGCCGGCGACGCCTGACCGCTTGCAGCGCACCCCAACCCGTTCGTCACTTATCGGATTTCCAAGGCCGCCATGCAAGCCCAATCGATGCAGTTCAAGGCGCGCGCGGGCCAGAAGCTCGCCGACCAGCGTCTGCAGCAGAATCTCACCAAGCTGTCGACGAAGTTCGTTTCGGCCCGCGCCGCTGCGATCACCGAGATCGATTTCCAGGCAACGCGCGCGTCGCTCATGGAGCGCCGCAATCGTGCGCTCGAAAACCTCGATGTCTGGCTGGAAACTTTCGAGCGCGAGGCGACCCGCCGTGGCGTGAGCGTCCTCTACGCGGAGACGACCCAGGCGGCCGCGCGGCTCGTCGTGGATATCGCGCGAAAGCACGATGTGAAGAAGGTGATCAAGACGAAGTCGATGGTCACGGAGGAAATGCGGCTTAACGCCGTGCTCGGCGAGATGGGCGTGCAGTCAATCGAAACCGATCTCGGCGAGTACATCCTGCAGATCAACGACAACGAAGCGCCAAGCCACATCATTGCGCCCGTCGTCCACAAGGACAAGGAGGAGATCGCCGACCTGTTCGCAAAGACGCATCAGCGGCCGAGACTGACGGAGATTCCAGACATGACGCGCGAGGCGCGCGAGATGCTCCGTCCACATTTCATGACGGGCGACATGGGCGTAACTGGCGGTAACTTCCTGATTGCGGAGACGGGTTCGGTGGCACTGGTGACGAACGAGGGTAACGAAGGCATGTGTACGGTGATGCCGCGCGTCCATGTGGCCGTCACGGGTGTCGAAAAAATCCTCCCGACACTCGAGGATCTCGCCACGGCGATGCGTCTGTTGCCGCGTTCGGCGACGGGGCAGGCGACCTCCAATTACTTTTCGGTGCTCACGGGGCCGCGTGCGCCTGACGAGCAGGATGGCCCGGAACACATGTATGTGGTGCTGGTCGACGGCGGGCGAACTGGGCTGATTGGTGGCGATTTCCAGGAAATGCTGCGCTGTATCCGCTGCGGTGCCTGCATGAATCACTGCCCGGTGTATCAAAAGGTAGGCGGTCACGCTTATGGCTGGGTGTATCCGGGGCCGATGGGCTCAGTATTGACGCCAAGCTATGTCGGCATCGACAAGGCGCTCGATCTGCCGCAGGCGGCGACGCTATGCGGAGAGTGCAACAGCGTCTGCCCAGTCGGCATTCCGCTTTCAGATCTCCTGCGCAAACTGCGGGAGAGGCAGATGGAGCGCCACCTGCGCCCGTGGCGTGAGCGGCTTGGGCTGACGGTGTGGGGTTATCTCGCGCTACATCCGGATGCCTATGCGCTTTTGACCAGGCTGGCAGCACGGATCCTGGAGCGCATGGGCGGACAGAGGCGCGCGATTGCGCGCTTGCCGCTCGGCTCGGGCTGGACCCATACGCGCGATTTGCCCGCGCCAGTTGGCCGGACCTTCCGCGAGTTGTACGCGGCTCAGCGCAGCCATATCGGTTGACTTATTCTTCCTCAGGAAAATAGATCGGCGCGGGGAGAACCGCGCCGATCTGCCCTGGCGGGCAACCGGGGCATCAATGGCGGCTGCCGCCGCCGTTGTTGTAGTCCTGCGCGCTCTGCCTTTCAGAGTCGCGATCCCCTCTGCCGCCCTGGCCGCCACCTCGGGTTGGGGTAGGATGCCCCACGCCAGCGCCAGGGGGCCCGCCGCCGCGCCATCCGTTACCCGCCTGCGGCGCCGGACCACCACCCAGCTGTGGCCCTGGCCCGCCACCGTGGCCCTGCTGCTGCGGTGGCGGAGGCGGCCGGTCATGGTTGTAGCCGTGATCATATCCACGGTCATAGCCGCGACCGTATCCATGATCGTAGTACGACGGCCCCGAGTAGCCGCCAAATCCCAGGTAGACATTCGACTGCGGAACGGGCGCTGCGCCATAGCCGTAACCATAGCCGGGGTCGTAGCCGCCGCCGTATGCGGGCGTGCCGTCCGGGTAGACAGCGCAACCGGCCAGAGCGGCCGTGGCCGCTATGGCGAAAATTGAAGTAATGCGTTTCATGGCGGGGTGGTCTGAAAAGCTTTCGTGTGGGTAAGACACCTTTCCGTCTTGTTTGTTACGGATGCTTTGTTCGATTTTGTAAGGAATTCTTTCGCGAGTGACCGGGATCCCGACGCCGCAAGGCGAACGCCACGATCTCGCTGTTTCATTCTGGACAACTCTGTATCTCGATTGGGTGGGTTTTTTCTGGTTGCGTCTCCATCTATCATTTGCACTGGGCAAAGTGCGTCGTGAACTCACATGCCTCAATCCCAGATAAGACACATCATGAAAAAGACAATATTGATGTACTGGCCACTCGCGGTGATTCTCCCGCTTGCCGCCGCCGCTTACATCCACGCTTGCAGCGAGGCTGCTTCGCGCGCGTCTCAGGCACCTCTCGCTGCCGGTCAGTTAACTGCCGAACTCGCTCGCACGGTATCGTACGGGCTCGTCGACGACAACGCCGGTGCGGCGACCAAAAACATGCGCGCGACGGCTTCGCTACCTGCTCCGCCTACCTTCTAAATACCGCTCGGCGAGTCCAAACGTGATTTCGCCGGACTTTGTATAATCGCAATTCCGCTGCCAGCCGGGCTGGCGGTCGCCCCGCCACACCATGGTTCGTCGATGAAAACCGTTTCCATCTGCTTGTCTGTCTTGGGAACATCTGCAGGTCACCTACCGCGGAAGCCGTGATGCGGCATCAGGTGGCGGAGGCGAAACTGACGGAGCGAATCGTCATTGATTCGGCCGGCACCGGCGACTGGCATATTGGCGAGGCGCCGGACGAGCGCGCCCGGCGCGCCGCGAGCCAGCGTGGCTACGACCTGTCGGCGTTGCGCGGCCGCCAGATTGGCGCTATCGATTTCGAGCGCTTCGATTTGCTGATCGCGATGGACGATGGCAATGTCGACGCATCGCACCGCGTTTGCCCACCGGCGCAGCGCGACAAGGTCCGGCTACTGATGGAATTTGCGCCGGCGGCGAAGCGCCGGGAAGTCGTCGATCCCTATTTCGGGGCGACGCGGGTTTTGAGCTTGTGCTCGACCAGTGCGAGGCGGCCTGCCGCGGCCTGATTGCGGCCTTGCGCCAGCAGTTGACGGGCTCAGACAGACTTCTATCTTTTATATAACCGGAAAAGGGATAGGGATACTTGACTAAATCTGTCATGTATTTATACTTGACGAAAATTGTCGAGAATTGCGGTTCCCAATACATCATGAGACTCACCACGAAAGGCCGTTTCGCCGTCACGGCGATGATTGACCTGGCGCTGCGCCAGGAGCAGGGCCCGGTGACGCTTGCGGGTATCAGCCAGCGCCAGCACATTTCCCTGTCCTACCTCGAGCAGCTGTTTGGCAAGCTGCGGCGTCATGAGATCGTCGAGTCCGTGCGCGGGCCGGGCGGCGGCTACAATCTTGCCCGCCGTGCCGAGAACGTCACCGTGGCGGACATCATCATCGCCGTCGATGAGCCGCTCGATGCGACCCAGTGCGGCGGCAAGGGCACCTGCGAAGGCACGAAACAGCACGACGGTCACTGCATGACGCACGAACTGTGGTCGACCCTGAACCAGAAGATGGTCGAGTACCTCGATTCGGTCTCGCTGAAAGATCTCGTCGACCAGCAGCGCTCGCGCGAAGGCGCGCCGGCGGTGCTACGCGACCGGCGCAGCGAGGCCCCCGCGGTCGAACCCGCGCGTGTCACGCCGAAGGGACCCAATTCCGTTTTCAACCTGGCCGGCTAACAAGGCGCAAAAAAGCGAAAAGGGTGCGACATCAGGCCCGAACCGATCCCCAGGCAGAGCCAGCACATAGATTTCCCGGAGCGATTGATGAATAACGATATTCCCCACCTGCCCATTTACATGGACTACAGCGCAACGACCCCGGTCGATCCGCGCGTGGTGGACAAGATGATTCCGTATCTGCGCGAGCAGTTCGGCAATCCGGCGTCGCGTAGCCACTCGTATGGCTGGGAGGCGGAACGTGCGGTCGAGGAAGCGCGCGAGAACGTCGCGGCGCTCGTGAATGCCGACCCACGCGAAATCATCTGGACGTCAGGTGCCACCGAATCGGACAACCTGGCGATCAAGGGTGTCGCACACTTCTACAAGAGCAAAGGCAAGCACATCATCACGGTGAAGACCGAGCATAAGGCTGTGCTCGATACCTGCCGCGAGCTCGAGCGCGAAGGCTTTGAAGTCACCTACCTCGACGTGAAGGACGACGGCCTGATCGACCTCGACGTGTTCAAGGATGCGCTGCGCCCGGACACGATTCTGGTGTCGGTGATGTCGGTCAACAATGAGATCGGTGTGATTCAGGACATCGAGACGATCGGTGAAATCTGCCGCGAAAAGGGCATCATTTTTCACGTCGATGCCGCTCAGGCCACCGGCAAGATCGAGATCGACCTGCAAACGCTGAAGGTCGATCTGATGTCGCTCTCGGCGCACAAGACGTACGGTCCGAAGGGCATCGGCGCGCTGTATGTCCGCCGCAAGCCGCGCGTGCGTATCGAAGCGCAGATGCACGGCGGCGGTCACGAGCGCGGCATGCGCTCGGGCACGCTGGCGACGCATCAGATCGTCGGCATGGGCGAAGCGTTCCGCATCGCGCGCGAAGAAATGGCGACGGAAAACGAGCGCGTCCGCATGTTGCGCGACCGTCTGCTGCGCGGCCTCTCGGAAATCGAAGAAACGTATGTGAACGGCGACATGGAAAAGCGTGTCCCGCACAACCTGAACATCAGCTTCAACTTCGTCGAAGGCGAGTCGCTGATCATGGCAGTCAAGGACGTCGCGGTGTCGTCGGGTTCGGCGTGCACGTCGGCTTCGCTGGAGCCGTCGTATGTGTTGCGCGCGCTCGGCCGCAACGACGAACTGGCGCACAGTTCGATCCGCTTCACGGTCGGCCGTTTCACGACGGAACAGGACGTCGACTACGTGATCAACCTGTTGAAGAGCAAGATTGCCAAGCTGCGCGACCTGTCGCCGCTGTGGGAAATGCATCAGGACGGTATCGATATTTCGACCATCAAGTGGGCTGCGCACTGACGCGCCGATTGTGCTGTTACGCCGATCGGCATCAGCGGTCGACATCGAATGCAGATTGAATCGAATCAAGGAGGTTAATCATGTCTTATAGCAACAAGGTTCTGGACCACTACGAAAACCCGCGCAACGTTGGTTCCTTCGCGAAGGACGACGATGCAGTCGGCACCGGCATGGTCGGCGCACCGGCATGCGGCGACGTGATGAAGTTGCAGATCCGCGTGGGTGCTGATGGCATTATCGAAGACGCGAAGTTCAAGACGTACGGCTGCGGTTCGGCGATCGCATCGAGCTCGCTTGTCACCGAATGGGTGAAGGGCAAGACGTTGGACCAGGCAATGTCGATCAAGAATACGCAGATCGCAGAAGAACTCGCGCTGCCGCCGGTGAAAATCCACTGCTCGATCCTCGCGGAAGATGCGATCAAGGCAGCGGTCGCCGATTACAAGCAGCGTCACGGCGGCGAAGCCGTCGAAGAAGGCGAGAAGCAGCAGGCCGCCTGAGCGCTGCGGCTGGGCGCGGGTAGCAGGGAAGCAAGGCGGGCGCGCAGGCGCGTGGCCGTCCGGCATGAGCGATATTGGATGCAGGCAGGGTCGCAGGGCGCGTAAAAGCTCGGGGTCCTGCGCAATGAGAAACGCTATGGCAATTACGTTGACCGAAAAGGCAGCACAGCACGTTCAGAAGTATCTGACGCGACGCGGCAAGGGTGTCGGGTTGCGGGTCGGTGTGCGCACTACCGGATGCTCGGGTCTCGCCTACAAGCTGGAGTATGTGGACGAACTCGCGCCGGAAGACCAGGTATTCGACTGCAACGGCGTGAAGCTCATTGTCGATCCGAAGAGTCTCGCCTATATCGACGGCACTGAACTCGACTTCGCACGCGAGGGGTTGAACGAAGGTTTCAAGTTCAACAACCCGAACGTGAAGGACGAGTGCGGTTGCGGCGAATCGTTCCGCGTGTGAGTCCGCGCGAAGCCGGAAAAAGGCGGCGCGGGCCGCCTTTTTAATTTTCCGGTGCACATTGGTGCATCTCTTCAACGGACGACGTAATTCGATGGCCTCGCTGACCGACAGTCACTTCGACCTGTTCAACCTGCCGGCGCAATTCACGATCGACGCACACGCGCTCGACGACGCTTACCGCACCGTTCAGGCCCAGGTTCACCCCGACCGCTTTGCCGCAGCCGGCGATGCGCAAAAGCGCATCGCGATGCAGTGGGCGACCCGCACGAACGAGGCGTATCAGACATTGCGCGATCCACTCAAGCGTGCCACCTACCTGCTGTCGCTGCGCGGCATCGACGTCGGCGCGCATAACAATACGGCGATGGAGCCGGCGTTCCTCATGCAGCAGATGGAATGGCGCGAAGGCATCGAAGACGCCGCTGCGGCGAAGAATGTCGACGCCCTCGATGCGCTCCTCAATGAACTGCGCGACGAGGAGCGTGTGCGCCTGGCGAAGCTCGGCGCGCTGCTCGACAGCGGCGCGAACCAGGCGGCCGGTGAAGCGGTGCGGCAAATGATGTTCATCGAGCGGGTGGCGTCGGAAATCGGCGCGCAGATCGAAAAGCTCGAGAACTAGCCAGCGCGCCCAGACGCCTCTTTTGTCGCGAATCAAACATTAGCGGGTCGAACGATCCCCGAAGAAGATCACAGATGGCTTTACTGCAAATCTCCGAACCCGGCATGGCGCCAGCGCCGCATCAGCGACGGCTCGCTGTCGGCATCGACCTCGGCACCACGAATTCCCTCGTCGCCGCCGTGCGCAGCGGCGTGCCCGACGTACTCCCTGACGAAGACGGTCATGTGCTGTTGCCGTCGGTGGTGCGCTACCTCGAAAAGGGCGGTCGCCGGATCGGCCGAACGGCGAAGGACGAAGCGGCGACCGATCCGCGCAACACGATCGTCTCGGTCAAGCGTTTCATGGGCCGCGGCAAAAGCGAAGTGGAAGGCGCCGAAAATGCGCCCTACGATTTCGTCGATGCGCCTGGCATGGTCCAGATCCGCACGGTCGACGGCGTGAAGAGCCCGGTCGAAGTATCGGCGGAAATTCTCGCCACGCTGCGTCAACGCGCCGAAGATACGCTCGGCGACGAACTGGTCGGCGCGGTGATCACGGTGCCGGCCTATTTCGACGAAGCGCAGCGCCAGGCGACCAAGGACGCCGCGCGTCTGGCAGGGCTGAACGTACTGCGGCTCTTGAACGAACCGACGGCTGCGGCGATCGCCTACGGACTCGACAATGGGTCCGAGGGTCTATACGCGGTCTACGACCTTGGCGGCGGCACGTTCGACCTGTCGATCCTCAAGCTCACGAAGGGCGTTTTCGAAGTGCTGGCTGCCGGCGGCGATTCCGCGCTCGGCGGCGATGATTTCGACCACGCACTGTACCGCCATGTGCTCGCGCAGGCGGGCATCGCCCCACAGACGCTCGCGCCGGAGGACGTTCGGTTTCTGCTCGATAACGTCCGCGTGCTGAAGGAAGCGCTTTCGGCCGCGCCGCAGGCAAAGCTCACAGTGTCGCTGTCGAATGGCACGGCGCTCGATCTGACGGTCGACGAGGCGACCTTCGAAGGCATCACGAAGGATCTCGTGCAGCGTACGCTCGGTCCGACGAGAAAGGCGTTGCGTGACGCGAAAGTCACACCGGCGGACATCAAAGGTGTTGTGCTGGTTGGCGGGGCGACGCGCATGCCGGTGATTCGCCGCGCGGTCGAGACGTACTTCGGCCAGCTGCCGCTGATCAATCTCGATCCGGATCAGGTTGTCGCGCTCGGCGCGGCGATCCAGGCTGATCTGCTGGCAGGCAACCGCAGTGCGGATGGCGACGACTGGCTGCTGCTCGACGTCATCCCGCTATCGCTTGGCGTCGAGACAATGGGCGGACTCACTGAGAAGATCATCCCGCGGAACTCGACCATTCCGGTCGCCCGCGCGCAGGACTTCACGACATTCAAGGACGGCCAGACGGCGATGGCGATTCACGTCGTCCAGGGTGAGCGTGAGCTGGTGGCCGACTGCCGTTCGCTCGCGCGCTTCGAACTGCGCGGCATTCCGCCGATGGCGGCCGGTGCGGCGCGCATCCGTGTGACCTATCAGGTCGATGCGGATGGTCTGCTGTCGGTGTTCGCGCGCGAGCAGCATTCGGGCGTGGAAGCCTCGGTCGTGGTGAAACCGTCCTACGGTCTCGCTGATGACGACGTGGCGCGCATGCTGGAAGAGAGCTTCACGACGGCCGAAATCGACATGCGCGCCCGCGCGCTGCGCGAGGCGCAGGTCGAGGCGCAGCGTCTCGTCGAGGCGACCGACGCGGCACTCGCGGCCGACGGCGAACTGCTCGACGAAGCCGAACGGGTGCAACTCGACACGCTGTTGACGGCGCTGCGCAACGTCGCCCAAGGCGATGATGTCGACACCGTCGAAGCCGCGACCAAGGCGCTCGCCGAAGGCACCGACGAATTCGCCGCACGCCGCATGAACAAGGGTATCCGGCGCGCGCTCGCGGGCCGCAAGCTCGACGAGATCTGATCCGCTTTATCCCCACGAATCACGTGACGCGTGTCAAAAGGGCGCGTGTCGCCAGTAAAATGACAGGGAGCCCGGCTGCTGCTGGCAGCCGTGCTTCACAGAGAACCGGAAAACGTATGCCTCAAATCGTTGTGCTGCCTCACGTCGAGCTGTGCCCGGAGGGCGCGGTGATCGATGCCGTTCCAGGCAAGAGCATCTGCGACAGCCTGCTCGAACACGGTATCGAGATCGAGCATGCTTGTGAGAAGTCGTGCGCGTGCACGACGTGTCACGTGATCGTACGTGAAGGCTTCAACGCGCTCACGCCGTCGGAAGAAGACGAGGACGATCTGCTGGACAAGGCATGGGGTCTCGAGCCCGAATCGCGCCTGTCGTGCCAGGCCGTGGTTCCCGGCGAGCAGGATCTCGTCGTCGAAATCCCGCGTTACTCGATTAACCACGCGAAGGAAAATCACTAAGAGGAGCGAGCAGCCATGAAATGGACCGACACGCAGGAAATTGCGATGGCCCTGACGGACAAACACCAGGACGTCGACCCGCAAACGGTGCGCTTCACCGATCTGCACCGCTGGGTGATGGAGCTGGAAGGCTTCGATGACGATCCGAACCGGTCGAACGAGAAGATCCTGGAAGCGATCCAGGCAGCCTGGATCGAAGACGCGGATTACTGACCGGTATCGACCGTTCGACAAGGACGGGGCAGCGCAAAAGCAGAAAAGGCGATTCCAGTGGAATCGCCTTTTTTACTTCCGACGACGGCGTACGGAACGCGCGCCCGAAAAGGAAAACATCTCAACCAGCGACGAGCGTGCCGTTCTCGACCCGCACGCGTTGCCCTTGCTGGAATGGCGGCGCCTCGTGATAGGTGAAGTAACGCGTCTTGCCGTTTTCCATGTGTACGCGCACTGAATAGCTGGTCGTGCTGCGCAGATGTTTTTCGACCGAGTTGCCGGCGAGACCGCCGCCAAGCGCGCCGAGCAGAGTCATGGCGGTACGGCCATTACCTGCGCCGAACTGGTTGCCGACTACGCCGCCTGCGACTGCGCCACCAACCGCGCCAATACCCGTCCCGTGGCCCTCAGTCTTGACCGCGGAGATGGCTTCGACCGTACCGCAACTCTGACAGTAGGCCGGCTGTGCCGGGGCCTGCTGGGCGTACTGCGGTTGCGCTTGCGGCTGTTGCGCATACTGCGGTTGCTGGGCCGCTGCGGGGGCACGCGGCGCCTGTTGCGGTTCAGCCTGTTGCTGGACGGGCTGTTGGGCGCTCTGTTGGGCAGGCTGTTGCTGCTGTGCGTAAGTCGCCGGGTTGGCGGGGCTCGCCGAATCGACAACCGGCTGCGAAGCAATCTGGGCTGCCTGTGTCTGATCCGTCTGCGCGTTAGTGCCGCCTGCCTTCGGAAATACGCCCGTCACTGCGGCCGTGGCGGCCAAAGCACCGATGATGACCGCGCCCGCTGCGGTAGCGGCAAGCGGATGAAGGCGGCTTTTTTGCGTGGTTTGTGTGCTGGGATTGTCCATTCAGACCTCCGTCTCGAGCAGAGTTAGCGTTGCCTATTTTCGAGACACAGTGTCCGACAATTCTAAAAACCCAAGGTTTCAATTTGTAACCATTGCCGCGCCCGCCCGGAAACGGCATCGGGCGCAGATCGTGGTCTGGTGCCGCTGGATCTTGAATCTGGGGGAGGAGGGGACAAGGAGGCCGCGAGCAAGTCGTCGTGACCCCTGCAGCTTTTACCGATAGTTACAAACCATCGGACGCGCCCGGCGTTGCGCCGGGCGCGTCGATACGACGGAAGTCTGCGAAACCGATCAGTCTTCGCGGCGCAGATGGGGGAAAAGAATGACGTCGCGAATACTCGGGCTGTTGGTGAGCAGCATCACGAGACGATCGATACCGATCCCGCAGCCGCCCGTCGGAGGCATGCCGTATTCCAGCGCGCGAATGTAGTCGGCGTCGTAGAACATGGCTTCTTCGTCGCCGGCATCCTTCTGCTCGACCTGCTTCCTGAAGCGCGCGGCCTGATCTTCTGGATCGTTCAGTTCCGAGAAGCCATTGGCGATTTCTCGGCCTGTGATGAACAGTTCAAAGCGCTCGGTGATGCCCGCGACCTTGTCCGATTCGCGCGCAAGCGGTGACACTTCGATCGGGTAGTCGACGATGAAAGTCGGCTCCCACAGCTGTGATTCGGCGGTCTCTTCGAAGAGCGCCAGCTGCAGCGCGCCAACACCTGCATTCAGGAACTGCGGCTGCGACGCATCGACGCCAAACTTCTTCAGTTCGGTGCGCAGGAAGGCGCTGTCGTTGAGTTGCGCGTCGGTGTATTGCGGCGCGTACTTCTGGATGGCCTGGTTGATCGTCAGACGATGGAACGGCTTGCCCAGATCGAGTTCACGGCCCTGATAGGTGAGCGCAGTCGTACCGATTGCGTCGATCGCGGCCTGACGGATCAGTTGCTCGTTGAAATCCATCAGCCACGTGTAATCGGTGTACGCGGCGTAGAACTCCATCATCGTGAATTCTGGATTGTGACGCGGCGAAACGCCTTCGTTACGGAAGTTCCGGTTGATCTCGAACACGCGCTCGAAGCCGCCGACAATCAGCCGCTTCAGATAGAGCTCAGGCGCGATACGCAGGAACATCTGCATATCCAACGCGTTGTGGTGAGTGGCGAACGGTTTGGCCGCCGCGCCGCCCGGGATCGGGTGCAGCATCGGCGTTTCGACTTCCATGAAGTTCGCGCCCGACATGAAATTGCGGATCGACGAAACGACCTTCGTGCGCGCGGCGAAGGTCTTGCGGGCTTCCGGCGTGACGATCAGGTCGACATAGCGCTGACGGTAGCGCATTTCCTGGTCGGCGAGGCCGTGGAACTTGTCGGGCAGCGGACGCAGCGCCTTCGACAGCAGACGCAGTTCCGTACAACGCACCGACAACTCGCCCTTGTTCGTGCGAAACAGCACGCCCCGCGCGGCGACGATGTCGCCGAGGTCCCACTTCTTGAAACCTTCGTAAGTCTGTTCGCCGACGTCAGCCGGCGTGATGAAGAACTGGATCTGGCCCGAGCCGTCCTTCACGGTTGCGAAGCTGGCCTTGCCCATCACGCGCTTGAGCATCATCCGGCCGGCGAGGGCAACCTGAAGCGGCTTCGCTTCGAGCGTTTCCTTGTCGGTTTCGGCGTACTCCGATTGCAGGTCGGCGGCGTGGTGGGTCGGACGGAAGTCGTTCGGGTAGGCGACGCCCTGTTCGCGCAGCGCGCGAAGTTTTTCGCGGCGCTCGGCGATGATCTGGTTGTCGTCCTCAGGAACGGCGTTCGTCTGGGTCGGTTCGGTCATGATGGTTCGGTATTCGGAGTGGCTTGGGTAGTGCTGACGATGCTGAAGCTCGATGATGATCGCGCCTGGCGTCCGACGCGGCGGCATGAAGGAGCCGCCGCACCGGACGCACCGGAGAAGCGAAGCGCGGCGCGGCGGCACAGCCGTGCCGCGCCAAAGCGGCTTACACGCCCTGTTTCAGGCTCGCGCTAATGAACGGATCGAGGTCGCCGTCGAGCACGCTCTTGGTATTGCTGATTTCGACGTTGGTGCGCAGATCCTTGATACGGCTGTTGTCGAGCACGTACGAGCGGATCTGGTGGCCCCAGCCCACATCGGTCTTGCCCGCTTCGAGCTTGTCCTGCTCGGCCTGACGCTTGCGGATTTCCGCTTCGTACAGGCGCGACTTCAGCATCGCCATGGCTTCGGCGCGATTGCGGTGCTGCGAACGGTCGTTCTGGCACTGCACGACGATGCCCGACGGCATGTGCGTAATCCGCACCGCGGAATCGGTCTTGTTGATGTGCTGACCGCCTGCGCCCGACGCGCGGTAGGTGTCGATACGCAGATCGGCCGGATTGATGTCGACTTCGATCGAATCGTCAATTTCCGGATACACGAACACCGACGAAAACGAAGTATGGCGGCCGCCCGACGAATCGAACGGGGACTTGCGCACGAGGCGGTGCACACCGGTTTCGGTGCGCAGAAAGCCGTACGCGTATTCGCCTTCGATCTTGATCGTCGCGTTCTTGATGCCGGCGACGTCCCCTTCGGATTCTTCGAGCACTTCTGTCTTGAAGCCCTTGCGCTCGCAGTAGCGCAGGTACTGGCGCAGCAGCATCGCGGCCCAGTCGCACGCTTCGGTGCCGCCGGCGCCCGCCTGGATGTCGAGGAACGCGTTGTTCGGGTCGGCCGGGTTCGAGAACATCCGGCGGAATTCCATATCGGCCACGCGCTGTTCGAGACCGGCGGCATCGGCTTCGCAGGCGAGGAGCGTGTCTTCGTCTTGTTCCTCGCGGGCCATTTCGAAGAGATCCTGCGTGTCGCGCAGGTCGGTGTCGAGCGAGGTCAGTTTGCCGACGACGTCGTCGAGCAGCTTCTTCTCCCGGCCGAGGGCCTGGGCGTGCTTCGAGTCGTTCCAGACGTTGGGGTCTTCGAGTTCCTGATTGACTTCGATCAGACGCACTGACTTGGCGTCGTAGTCAAAGATACCCCCGTAGCTCGCCCGCGCGACGGCGCAGGTCTGCCAGAGAGGCTTCGATCGCGTTGAGACGTTCCGCTTCCATGTCGATCTTTTGTGGCTTCGTAAAAAGCTGAAATTATAGCCGATCGGCGCCCGCAGCCGGACGCCAATCCGGGAGCCGGCGCGTGTTTCCGGCTTTCAATGTGGCCGCCGCCGGGGCGTGGAGAGCCCCGGCGCGGCCTCAACCCGCCGCGTGCTCGACGATCAGCTGGACGCGCGACACGCCGTTCCACGTATCGCGCGAAAGCCGGTAGGCGACGGTCGTGCGGGCGGGTAGTGGGTCGGTATGGTTGAACCAGATCGCGTTGAAGCGCTGGCGCCCGCGCGCCAGTTGCAGCTTCAGGTGTTTGTCTTTAACGAGCGCCTGCGACGCGATGTCGAATTCGCCCGAGAACAACGGCGCCGGGAATCCCTGGCCCCAGACCGCTGCGTCGAGCATCTCGACAAACTGGGGCGTGAAATATGCGTCCTCCAGATCGCCATCCGTCTCGATCACGCGAGCGAGCGCATTTTCGTTCAGCCACTCCCGGCCGACCGCTTCGAATGCCGCGGTGAAGCGGGGCACGTCGGTCGTCGCGAGGGTCAGGCCGGCCGCCATCGCGTGGCCGCCGAACTTGACGATCAGGCCCGGCTCGCGCTTCGAGATCAGGTCGAGCGCATCGCGTAGGTGGAAGCCCGGGATCGAGCGCCCTGAACCCTTGACGAGTGTGCCGCCCCCGTCAGCGAGCGCGAAGGTGAAGGACGGCCGGTGAAACTTTTCCTTCAGCCGCCCTGCGACGATGCCGATCACGCCCTGGTGCCAGCTTTCGTTGAAGAGCGTGATGGTGGTCGCACCCTCCGGGTCGATTGCGGACAGGTCGGCGAGCGCCTGTTGCTGCATGCCGGCTTCAATCTCGCGCCGCTCGCGATTCATCGCATCGAGTTGCTGGGCGAGTTCCCATGCGCGGCCGATGTCGTCGGTGGTCAGGCATTCGATGCCCAGCGACATGTCCGACAGCCGTCCCGCTGCATTCAGGCGAGGCCCGAGCCCGAAGCCTAGATCGAAGCCGGACGCACTGCGCGCATCGCGCGCGGCCGCACGAAAGAGCGCGGCGATGCCGGGCTGCATCCGGCCGTTGCGAATGCGCTGCAAACCCTGTGCGACGAGCACGCGATTGTTGCCGTCGAGCTTCACGACGTCGGCGACCGTGCCGAGCGCCACGAGGTCGAGCAGGCCATCCAGACGCGGTTCGGGACGCGCGTCTCCGAACGCGCCACGACGGCGCAACTCGGCGCGCAGTGCGAGCAGTACGTAGAACATCACGCCGACGCCCGCGATGCATTTACTCGGAAACGTACAGCCTGGCTGGTTCGGATTCACGATCGCGCGGGCAGCCGGCAGGTCGTCGCCGGGCAGGTGGTGATCGGTGACGAGCACGTTGATGCCGAGCGCGTTCGCCGCTTCGACGCCGTCGACGCTGGCGATGCCGTTATCGACGGTGATCAGCAGATGCGGTTTGCGCTGCGCAGCAAGCGCGACGATCTCGGGGGTGAGTCCGTAGCCGTATTCGAAGCGGTTGGGCACCAGATAGTCGATCTGCGCGCCGAACATCCGCAGTCCACGCACGGCGACCGCGCAGGCGGTCGCGCCGTCGCAGTCGTAGTCGGCGACGACGAGCATACGCCGCTTGCCCTCGATCGAATCCGCCAGCAGCACGGCTGCGTCTTCACAGCCTTTCAGCTCGACGGGTGGCACGAGGCGTGCAAGGCCGGTCTCGATCTCGTCGGGCATGCATACGCCGCGCGACGCATAGAGGCGCGCGAGGACGGGATGCAGGCCGTGGCGGATCAGCGCTTCTGCATCGGCAGGGGAACAGGCGCGCGTAACAATTCGAGTCATGCAGTCAGGCCGGAAAAAATAGGTTGGATCATTCGATGAAGAGGGACGCGAACACGCGCCTTCGCCAGAACTTGCGCAGATCGTTGCGCGTGACGCTGAGCGTCACCGAGCCGGTGTCGCCACACAGCATCAGGCCAAGCTCGCCGATGCGGCCGGCCTCTAGCGCCGTGAGGGCCGGGGCGAGCCAGTCCGCTTCCAGCGTGGCGAACGCGTCGTTCCAGCGCGCCCAGTCCTGTTCGACATAAGGCGCCGAAAACGGATCGAGTTCGACCAGTGTCACGCCAGCCGTTGCCGTGGGGGCGAACGCCGCGAACGATGCGGGCGGCGAGCCGGACCCGGTCTGCGCGGCAAGCGCGAGTCCGCGCGTGGCAGGTGCGTCGGACAGGACCTGCGCAAACGGACTCCTGACCGGCAGGGCGACGCCTTGCGCGTGAAACCAGATCGAATTGACGGCCGGCAGACCGCGAGATTCACGCGCCTCGTTGACCGGGTGCTCGAACCACGCCATCTGCACTTCGTTCTGCAGCTTCATCCATGCGCGCGAGCGCTCGCCGGTATGCGCCTCATGCGGCAGCCAGATTTCGATGTTGCGGCCGCTCGCGCGCAGCGGCGAAGCGCCCGCGAGCGAGCCGAACGCATCGCTCGACAGATACCAGCGCGTCGGTTTCGGTGCTTCGATGCGTACGCCGAGTTCCTCGATCAGCGGGCGCGCGACGGCGAGCAGCGTGGCCGCCTCGTCGTCCTCCAGATCGAGCGCGGCCGGGTCGATGAGCACCAGGTGATCGTGCGCAATGCGCACATGGACCGGCTGGATGCACGCCCATGTGGCATCGCCCGGCTCGCCGCCGTCGGCCAGCAGCATGTAGGGTGCGAGTGGCGCTTCGTCGGCGGCTGGCTGGGTCGGCGAAATGGCCCCGAATTGCCGCGCGACCCAGCGTTCGTGCGGCAGCGTGCGCTGGAAATCCTCGCCGATCACACGTTCGACGAGCGTGCCGCGGGCAACCAGTCGATCGAGGGCGGGGGTGGCGAGGTTGTGCAGGGCGGTGGCGGCGTCGGCGGCTGATGGCAGCGCGAACGGCAACAGGAGATGGAGGCGGGTGGCGAGCATGATGCTGCGCATTGTATGGCAACAATCAACTGCAACGCGCGATGCGACGACCTTGGGGGCTTCTGGCGGGCATGTGTTCTGCTGTCCGCACAGCCAGAGGGTGAAGAGCGCGTTGTGTGACAGCGTGGGCACCGGCAGGATGGAAGGGCGCAGGAGGGCGATCAGGATGAAAACGTCGTCCCCGAACTCCGGCCGAGGCGGCGCACCGAGATGCGGGTCGCCTGTCTTTGGTCGCATAGAAACTCGCCTCGCGAGCCTGACCCGTTGTTATTTGCAGCGATCACCGACGAACTGCCGCTGGGGCGGCGGCAGCTTGCCACGCCATGACCGCTGAATCGTCCCGGTCAAGCCTGGAAATATCGTCACGGACCTGACAGCGCAGTACGCCTTTCTTGACGATCGCAACTCGCCGTACCAGGAACGCTGGATCGGATCGGTACTTGAGTAATCCCGGGAGCTGAGGTGTTTGGGCTGGAGAATATGTAGAGCGGATGGCCGCAAATCCGCCCCAAACCGTTGCTTCGGCTTAGAGGAGCGCCATTGCCAGCATGATCGCGAGCGATGCCATCATGAGGGCAAAATGAGCGTAGCGGATGGTGTTGTAGGGATCTTCCATTTGTAACGGAGTGTAACATAGACTGACGCATGGTAGCGTCGACCGCGTCTGCAGGCAAAGTCAACAATTGCAAAGTCGAGGCTGCCCTCCTCGAGAACTCCGCTCCCCACGTGTCGAGGCGGCTCCGAAGCACAGTTTCAACTGCCCGGAAGGTAAAGGACGAAGCCATGAGGACGACGACCCACAACGTCAGCATCACTCACGCCGAAGGCGTTCCCCACACCCGCGAGGACCGCTCACTGCTGGACTTTTTCGGATTCGACAACGAGGTCCAGCACGTACGCGACGGACGGTCCGTCGGCAGGCGGGTTCCTGACGGTATAGCGCTTCACGCGCAGCACGTTGCGGATGCCCGGCGCGTGGGTATAACCCTCGATATCCTGATACAGCGGTTGCCATGCGCCAGGCGTACCGGCCGGCAGGCCTTGCTCGTCGAAGTGACGTTCGCGCACTAGCAGGCACTGCTTGCCGGGAATAAGCGGGTGGTTGCACGACACGGTTTGCGCGGCCACTTCCAGGAACGCCGTTTCACCCGGGCCGCCGAAACGCGTGTCCGCCGTCGCCTGGCTGGTGAAGCTCAATGTGTCGCCGCTGTCGGTGACCAGTTGCAGGCGCGGGGCGTTGCCGCCGCCCTGCAGGCTCAGTTCGAGGCTGCCTTGAAGGCGCTGGGCGAGAGCATCGTCGAGCGCAGCCAGGGCAGCATCGGGGCAGGCCATCATGGTGCTTGTCATTGGGCCCATCTGAAGTCGCCCCTTCCTGATGCTGTAGCCGCCCCCCATA
This sequence comes from Paraburkholderia sp. BL10I2N1, assembly GCF_004361815.1. Taxonomy (NCBI): domain Bacteria; kingdom Pseudomonadati; phylum Pseudomonadota; class Betaproteobacteria; order Burkholderiales; family Burkholderiaceae; genus Paraburkholderia; species Paraburkholderia sp. BL10I2N1. The sequence continues at coordinate 3,117,276 of NZ_SNWA01000001.1, forward strand.
TTGTTGCAGCTATTGACTACGGTCAGCCGGTCAGCGCTGAAGTCCAGTTGCACCGGTTTGTCCGCCCGGGCGAACAGTGCGTCTATGCGGGTGCCTTTGCTGTCGGTGGCTTCGATGAGTTGCCAGTGGTACTGGCCGAGCAGCCCGCTGCCGGTTGTCGATGCCGAACCGGTGGCGGCTGGCGTGGCTGCGGCAGTCGCAATGTGCGAAGGGGCAGGGCCTGTCGTTTGAGGTGTTTGCGAGCAGGCGGCAAGGGCGAGCGGTAGCAACAGCAGGCGGTGTTTCACGTCGATACCTCCGTTGATCTAGCGGGTGTCCTGGTCTTGTGTGTTCCGGTCGAGTTGCGTCCATGCGCCTTCCGAAGGACTTCCCGGGCTCTTGTATTGGCAGACCGGATTTCGTCTCCCTCTGGAAGGCTGGCCCTTCCCGGATATTTGCGTCCCCCGCAAACGAACAACCGGGGGCTCTGTTATTTGCGACTCTTGTTTGCACCTTGAATACCCGGCGGCTTCAATACAATCAGCCACTTACGAAAGCATGAGGGCCGGTCTGGAGGTGCAAATAACATCGGCATGACCCGCTCTGGTCTTGCCGTTGCCGGGTGCAAACGCATTGTATGGCAAACTTCGCCGTTGATCGGTGGAGGCGAGCACCCCATTGGCAGGGAGCGCGCGGCCGCGCCGTGGCGCCGTCGGCGCATCGCGTGGCCGCGGCGCGGCCCGTAAGGCTGCGCAAGCCCCACGACACGCCGACGAGGAACCAAAGGCCTGTGTTCCGGACCCAACGATCACGGCGCTCGGGCCGCGCACAGGGCGTTTTCGCCAGCGCGCGCTGAAAAAGAAGCCGAAGCAACACAGATAAGGATTCGCTTGAAACTTCCCTACGAATGGCAGATTGGCTGGCGCTATACGCGCGCCGGCAAACGCACGACCGGCAACGGCTTTATCTCGTTCATTGCGCTGGTGTCCATGTCGGGCATCGCACTTGGCGTCGCGGCACTGATCGTCGTGCTGTCGGTGATGAACGGCTTCCAGAAGGAAGTGCGCGACAGGATGTTGTCGGTGCTCGCGCACGTCGAGATCTTTTCGCCAGCGGGCTCGATGCCGAACTGGCAGCTGACCGCGCAGGAAGCCCGGCAGAACAGGTCGGTGATCGGTGCGGCACCCTATGTCGAAGCACAGGCGTTGCTGACGCGCGGCGACGCCGTGAGCGGCGTTGCGCTGCGCGGCGTCGAGCCGACGCTCGAACCTGAAGTGTCCGACATCGGCAAGGAGATGAAAGGCGGCAAGCTGACCGACCTCGTGCCCGGCGACTTCGGCATCGTGCTTGGCGCGGA